>JBEHXR010000010.1:0-28182 GCA_048498595.1 Bacteroidota bacterium | reverse complement strand
GCTGAAGCAAAAGTTCGTTCAAATACTGATCTTTCCGGAGCACTTGACGATATTAATAAAATACGTGAACGTGCTTATGGTGATGCAAATCATGACTGGACTTTGGCAGATCTTACTTTGCCTAATATTTATGCAGAGCGTCAAAGAGAAATGGCTTGGGAAGGATGGAGCAGGCAGGATGCTATTCGCTTTGGAACATTTGGCAATGCAAGAAATCCTGGCAAAGCACAAGACCCGGATGCACATTTGCAAATATTCCCTATCCCTACACCGAGAATTTCTGCAAATCCTAATTTGAAACAAAATCCCGGATATTAATAATTTTAAATAGTTTTTATAATAAAGGAGCAGTTACATTCGCTGCTCCTTTTTAATTTACATTATTAAAGAAATTGCCTGCGATCTATAAAATGAGATTGATAGAATTAATCAAAATAATTTGCTGCAGCTTTTTAATAATCCTATGCTTAAGTTGCAATAACAACAAAAGTTCAACAAAGGATGTCTTGCTTCAATCAGTGCCTTCATCTCAAACCGGCATTGATTTCGTCAATTCGGTGAAAGACACAAAAGACTTTAATATTTTCAGATACCGTAATTTTTATAATGGTGGCGGTGTAGCCATAGGAGACATAAATAACGATGGCAAGCCGGATATTTTTTTTGTATCAAACCAAAACAGTAATAAGCTTTATTTAAACGAAGGCAATTTTAAGTTTAAAGATATTACGCAAACAGCAGGTGTACAAGGCATTCACAAATGGCATACAGGAGCAACAATGGCTGATGTAAATGGCGATGGCTGGCTGGATATTTATTTGTCAAACAGCGGTGATGTAAATGGGGATGATCGCGCAAACGAATTATACATTAACCAGAAAAACGGAACATTTAAAGAAGAAGCGCATCAGTACGGGCTTGATGATAAAGGCTTGGGTACACAGGCAGTTTTTTTTGATTATGATCATGACGGAGACCTTGATTGTTTTATCTTAAATAACAGTTATAAACCCATCGGCAGTTTTGGTTATAACAGGAACCTGCGCAACACAAGAGATTCTGCAAACGGAGACAGGCTTTACAGGAATGATAACGGGCATTTTCATGATGTGAGTGCACAGGCGGGAATTTATGGCAGCGAGATAGGGTTTGGACTTGGTGTAACAGTTAGCGATTTAAATAACGATGGATGGGATGATATCTATGTTTCAAATGATTTTTTTGAACGGGATTATCTCTACATCAATCAAAAAAACGGAACCTTTAAAGAAGTTATTGACGACGCAATGAACCATATCAGCGAATCATCCATGGGCTCGGATATAACTGATATTAATAACGATGGTAATTTGGATGTTTTCACCACCGATATGTTACCAGAGGGTGACCGACGTTTAAAAACAACAACCAAGTTTGATGACTATGATGTTTTAAATGCAAAACTTAAAAATGACTTTCATCACCAGTTTTCATGTAATTGCCTGCAGCTAAATAATGGTGATGGTACGTTTAGTGAAATAGCGCAAACGGCTGGAATAGATGCAACAGACTGGAGTTGGGGGGCGCTTAGTTTTGATATCAATAACGATGGTTGGAAAGATCTTTTTGTGAGTAATGGCATAAGTAAAGATTTAACCGACCAGGATTTTCTTACTTATTTCGCGAGTGAAGCGGTGATGAACCAGATTAAAAATGGCGGATTAAATTATGATGATTTGTTAAGCAAGATGCCGTCGACGCCAATTCTAAACTATGCTTTCCTTAATGAAAAAAATTTGTCTTTCAAAAATGTTTCGCAATCTATAGGATTTGATAAACCAAGTTTTAGTAATGGCGCAGCATACGGAGATCTTGATGGCGATGGTGATTTGGACTTAGTAGTGAACAATGAAAACATGCCAGCCTTCATCTATAAAAACCTCGCACAAGAAAAATTGCATACGCATTATTTAAAAGTAAAACTAACCGGCATCTCTCCAAATACGTTTGGTATCGGATCAAGAGTCACCATCTATACAAATGGGATGAAACAAGTGGAAGAAGAAATGCCAACACGTGGTTTTGAAAGTTCGGTTGATCCTGTATTAAATTTTGGTACCGGTTCAATTAATAAAATTGATTCTTTGATTGTGTGGTGGCCAAATATGAAAATGCAGCGCTTGTATAATATTAAAACCGACACCATACTTGACCTTCTTCAAACAAACGCAACTGAGCCTTTAATTATTCAAAGCAATGCAGTACCTGCAATGTATGAGAACGTTACTTCTAAAATAATAACCGGCGATACCTTGCATAAAGAAAATGCATTCATCGATTTTGATGTACAACGATTGATCCCTAAAATGATTTCAACAGAAGGTCCCAAACTCGCAGTTGCCGATGTAAATGGCGATGGGCTTGAAGATTTTTTTATGGGTGGCGCAGCAAATGACACAGCGAAATTATTTATACAAAAGCCGGATGGTCATTTTATACAAAAGCAGGAATTTGTTTTTGAACAGGATAAAAATATGGAAGATGTAGGCGCAGAATTTTTTGATGCGGATAATGATGGTGATATGGATTTAATTGTTGCTTCTGGCGGTAACCAGGATTCCCAGGGTTCATTTAATCTTTTAACGCGTCTATACCTTAATGATGGACATGGAAATTTTACAAGAGCTTTTAAAGGTTGGCCTCTTATTAGTGTAAATGCTTCATGTGTACGGGCAGGTGATTATGATAATGATGGTGACAGCGATATTTTTATTGGTAACAGGTGTATTCCCGGTGCCTACGGCGAAATACCTGCAAGTGTACTTTTAAGAAATGATGGTAATGGAAAATTTACAAATGTTACAGCACAGATTGCACCGCAACTTTTAAAATTGGGAATGGTAACCGATGCCCGCTGGTGCGATATTGATGGTGACGGTAAAAAAGAATTGATTGTTGTAGGCGATTATATGCCGGTGACAATTTTAAAATTTGTAAATGGTAAACTGCAGATAGATAAACAAATTCCAAACTCTTCAGGCTGGTGGAATTGTTTAACGGTGGCTGATATAAATAATGATGGTCATCCTGATTTTATTGCAGGTAATCGTGGTGTCAATTCAAAAATGAAGGCAGATAAAGATCACCCTTCCTACATCTATACAAGCGATTTTGACGGTAATGGTCAAACAGAAAATATCTGCACTTATTACAAAACTGATGGAAAGTCTTACCCCTACATTTTGCGTGGTGATTTGGTTGCACAAATACCATCATTAAAAAATACATTTTTAAAGTATGATGCTTATGCGGGCAAACCTGTTGAAGATATTTTTTCAAAAAGTCAATTAGAGTCCGCAACAAAACTTGAAGTTGATCAGGAACAAACCTGCATTTTTATTAATGACGGAAAGGGAAATTTTTCCATGCAGCCACTGCCACTTATGGCGCAAATTTCACCGGTGTTTGGCATTACCGTCGGTGATTTTAATAATGATGGTTATAAAGATATTTTCATGGGCGGAAATTTTTATGGACTAAAACCTGAGATGGGCAGATGGGACGCAAGCTTCGGCTGTACCTTGCTTGGAAACTCAAATCATACATTTACTTATATACCTCCTGCACAAAGCGGTTTGTTTGTGAAAGGCGAAGTGCGCGATATAAAACAGATAAAAACAAATGCAGGAAAATTAATTGTTGTGGCACGTAACAATGATGCGCTGCAAATCTTTAAAGCACAAAAATAATTGGGTGCTTTATAAACCGGCGGAATATGCACGCAACACATATTTATTTCAAACAAACAGGGCTTATTTCAGGCAAAAATATTTTATATTTTTTTTGTTTGATGATGCTCATTTTCTCTTCGTGCCGGTCAAAAAAATCTAATCCTTTTTTTAAAGCGCTTTCACCAGATGAAACAGGCGTTCATTTTACAAATACATTAAAGGAGCACGATTCGCTTAACATTTTTGATTACCTGTATTATTATAATGGCGGCGGGGTTGCAATTGGAGATATTAATAACGATGGCTTGCCGGATATTTATTTTACCGCAAACACCAAAGGGCACAATAAACTGTATCTTAATAAGGGCAATTTTAAATTTGAAGACATTACTGAAAAAGCAGGCGTTGCAGGCATTTCAGATTGGTGCACCGGCGTTACCATGGCAGATGTAAACGGAGATGGATTATTGGATATCTATGTTTGTTCTGTAAATAATAAATTAGGACTAAAAGGCCATAACCAGCTTTTCATAAACAAGGGCAACTTAACTTTTACCGACAGTGCTGCGCAGTACGGCTTGGATTTTTCAGGCTATTCAACCCAGGCTGTTTTTTTTGATTATGATCATGATGGAGATTTGGACTGCTATTTATTGAATCAATCAGACCATCCGAACGAAAAATATGGCGACAGTTCATTGCGGAAAAAAATAAATCCTTTTGCAGGTGATAAATTATTACGAAACGATTTAAATACATCAGCAAAAAAATTTACTGATGTAACGCAACAGGCAGGCATTCTCTCAGGTGAAATAGGTTATGGTCTTGGTGTAGCAGTAGGTGATTTGAATAATGATGGATGGGATGACATTTATGTAAGCAATGATTTTTTTGAAAACGATTATTATTACGTCAACAATCATGATGGTACATTCACTGAAAGCGGGAATAAACATTTCTCTCACTATTCAAAATTCAGCATGGGTGATGATATTGCCGATTACAACAATGACGGACAACTGGATGTAGTAACGCTGGATATGCTGCCGCAGGATGAGAAGGTTTTAAAAACTTATGGAAGCGATGTACAACCCGATATTTACAATCTTAACATGACAGCAAATGGTTTCGAGGATCAGTACTCGCGAAACTGCTTGCAAAAAAATATGGGAGATGGTGCAAAGTTTAGTGATGTTGCATTAATAAATGGAGTTGCTGCAACAGATTGGAGTTGGAGCCCGCTGCTTGCAGATTTTGATAATGACGGAATAAAAGATCTGTTTATTTCAAACGGCATTGTTAAACGCATGTCTGACCTGGACTATATAAAATTTAATTCATCTCCATTGGTGCAAATGCAAATCAATCAAACAAAAAATTACGACTCAGCTATTCTTAGTAACATTCCTTCAGGAAAAGTGCACAATTATATTTTTAAAGGAAATGCTGATGAACGATTTTCTGATGTGAGTAATGCTTGGGGTTTTAATCAACCAACTTTTTCTAATGGGGCTGCCTATGCAGACTTAAATAATGATGGTAAACTTGATCTGGTTGTTAATAATATTAATGATGTTTCAACAATCTATCAAAATGTATCACCTGCTAAAAATTATCTATCTGTAAAATGTGAGGGAGATAATTTAAATACACAGGGAATAGGTTGCAAAATATATCTCTTCAGCAAAGGAAAGTTTCAGTATCAGCAAGTAATTTCAACAAGAGGTTTTCAATCTTCTTCAGATACGCGTTTGCATTTTGGCGTTGATACAATTAGTAACATTGATAGTTTGCTGGTTATATGGCCAAATCAATCTTATGAATTATTGAAAAATATAAAAACAAATAAGCAAATAATATTGCAGCAAAAAAACGCTTCAGGCGTTTTTAGTTATAATTTATTTTTTACAAAACAAACCTATGCTATAACTAATATTACTGACAGTATAAATTTAAACTGGAAGCATAAAGAAAACAGCTTTCTTGATTATAGTCAGCAATATTTAATTCCGCATGAACTATCTACACGCGGTCCTAAAATAGCTGTTGCAGATATAAATAAAGACGGGCTCGATGATTTTTATGTTTGCGGCGCAAGATTTCAGGCGGGAGCATTATTCGTTCAAAATAAAAATGGAAGTTTTGAGAGAAAAGATTCTGCATTGTTTCAGGCAGATGCCGGCTGTGAAGATGTAGATGCGATTTTTTTTGATGCTGATAATGATGGAGATCAGGATTTATACGTGTGCAGTGGAGGCAATGAGGTGGATGGACATGTGCCGCAACTTTTAGATCGATTATATTTAAATGATGGCAATGACAATTTTATAAAGTCAACAAATAATCTTCCACCCATATATAATAACAAATCAAGCGTGGCTGTTGCAGATGTTGATCACGACGGTGACAGTGATTTGTTTATAGGCGTTCTTGCTAATTCAAATAACTACGGTATCCCGCAAACGTCTTATTTATTAATGAACGATGGCAAAGCACATTTTTCTGTTGCTGATAAATCGGTTATTGATCTGGATAATATTGGAATGATCACTTCGGCAAAATTTGCTGATTTGAATAATGACGGATGGCAGGATTTGATTGTTGCCGGAGAATGGATGCCGGTCACAATTTTTATGAACGATCATGGTAAATTCAAAAAACAAACTAATAATTTACCAACAGGATTGTGGCAAAATTTATATATCACAGATATTAATGGTGATGGTTATCCGGATATTGTTGCAGGCAATTATGGGTTAAATTCAAAACTAACGGCACCTTTAAAATTATATGTGAAAGACATTGACGGTAATGGTACAATCGACCAGCTTCTAACCTATACAAAAAACGATACCGAATGTACTTTTCTTGGTAAAGACGAATTGGAAAAACAACTTCCTTTTATTCGCAAAGAATATTTGCAGTACAGCGTTTTCGCTTCAAAATCATTTCATGAGATCTGGGATAAGTACTTAGATAATGCCCTCGTGCTTAAAGCTGATGATTTAGCAAGCAGTGTGTTTATTAACGATAAGAAAGGAAATTTTACATTCAGGTCTTTACCTGCAGTGATGCAGTATACACCGTTATCAACTTTTATTTCTACAAAAATTAATGATAAGAGTGCTTTAATTGGTGGCGGAAATTTTTTTGGTGTTTTGCCTTACGAGGGAAAGTATGATGCATTAACACTTACATTTTGTTTCGCGGATAAAAACGGTATAGTTCCCCCTTCATTTTTGCCAAAGGAATTTTTAAAAGTGAATGGTGAAGCAAGAGACTTGAAACTATTGCATACTGCAAACGGAGATATTCTAATGGTTGCAAGAAATAATAATACACCTGTATTTTTCCGGCTTAATTAAGCACGGGATAATAGAATTTAAATTGAACTATTGATGTATCTGAAGTTGGTAATTTATTATCGGTATAACTTTCGAATGAGGCGCCAACATTTTCTTCATAATGATCGGTTGCATAATGTATAAAAGCACGATAGATAGCAAACTTGTCACAAAACCTTCCATTATAAAAACCTGTTAGCATTTTTCCTTTTGGAATTTCTACACAATGCACGCCATTGCCGGCTTCTGCAAATTTGTTTACCGGAATTCCGAGTATTAAATGCAAAGAGTCCTGTTCAGTTGAATATGAAACAGAATAAAACCCCTTTCTTTCAAGTTGACGTTGTTGAATATAATTATCTACCAGTTTAAAATTTTTATTTATCACAGCAAATAAATTCGCCGAATCAGCTACACAGTCATACACGGCAAATACAGTATCTCTTACCTTTTCAGCTTCTATATTAAAACCGTATACATTCTTTGTATCTTCTAAAAACTTTTTTAAACCGCGTAACGCTTTTTGTCCATTTAAAGAATCGTTTCCCGGAAAAATATAATTAAAGAGTTTTACTTTTTCAAATGCTTTTATCTGTATAGAATTAGTACTTGAAGAAGGAATAATAAGTAAGTTATATGAAACGAAATTATTATTAACAGCGCCATGTATATTGTAGGATAGCGGTATTGACTTTGTGATCACAATACTGTCATTTGCATAATTAAAACTAATGCCATTTGTATTTCCTTTTTTAAAATCTTTCTTCTTGTAATTGTTAATACAGATTTTTATTAAATCAGGATTCCATTTTTGCCACTCATTCAAATTGTTTAAATGCCTGTAAGTGTTATCAAAGTTTAAAGCAATTGTATCGGTGTAAGTAACAGTTATAGGAAAAAATGCCAAACATGCAACGAGCAATAAAGCGATGATTGTTATCAGCCATACTTTAATCTTCATAACATCAGTAGTATAACAAAAATAATTGCTATGCTACTATTAAAAATGCACACTATTTTTATAACATTATTTTATTGATTTTTTGCGTATGAAAAAACTATTGCTTTTATTATTCGCCATCCACTGTTCACTGCTCATTTTTTCACAAGACCCATGGATCATTAAAGCAGATAAAATAGACCCGTCAAACTATTACGGTATTACCGTAGCGAATGGAATGATTGGAATTGTTTCATCACCACAACCATTCCAGGTGAAAGATGTTGTGCTTGCAGGCGCTTATGATTTGTATGGCCGTGGTCGCGTAAGCAATTTTTTGCGCAGCTTTAATCTCCTCAATATGTATTTGGAAATTGATGGAAAAAGACTCGAAACATTTTCATCCGTTTCAAATTTCCACCAGCAGTTGAACATGCATTATGCATCTTTTACAACAAGCTTTGATTATGATGATAAGGCTTCTGTCGAATACACGTATTATTCACTACGTCAATTGCCTTTTACCGTTTTAATGACGATCAGCATCACTGCAAAGAAAGATATTGATATAACGGCGGCAAGTGTAATGCAGGCGCCGGATGCTTTGCGTGATGTAGAAAATTATTACAATGAAATTGATCGTCCGCATACAACTATTTCTTTGCTTACATCAACCGCAAAATCGCCAACGGGAAAATTGTTGATGTGTGCTTCGAATAGTTTTTTGTTTGATGAACCGCATGGCAGTGAGCCAAGAGTAATTCATGAAATGTGGGATAACAACATGCACCTGATGAAATTTTCAAAACATATTAAAGCAGGTGAAACATACTCGTATGCAGTAACAGGCTCTTCTATTACTTCTGCACATGATCCTGATCCTTTAAATGCAGCAGAGCGCATGACGATTTTTGCAAAGCTTCAAGGCAAAGAAAAATTAATTCAATATCATAACCAGGCTTGGGATAGTTTGTGGTCAAGTGATATTGTAATTAATGGCGATCCGCAATCGCAGCAGGATGTGCACAGCATGTTGTATCATCTTTATTCATTTACAAGAGAAGGTACAAGCTATTCACTTTCACCAATGGGCTTAAGCGGTCTCGGCTATAATGGTCATGTTTTTTGGGATGCTGATTTATGGATGTTTCCTGCGCTGCTTGTAATGCATCCGGCACTTGCAAAAAGTATGATTGAATATCGTTATGAAAGATTGGATGCTGCAAAACGAAATGCGTTTGCACATGGTTATAAAGGTGCAATGTATCCATGGGAGAGTGCTGAAAGCGGCGATGAAGAAACACCGGTGTGGGCATTGAGTGGTCCATTCGAACATCATATAACAGCAGATGTTGCATTGGCTGCATGGAATTATTATTGCGTTACACAAGACACTAACTGGCTGCGGGAAAAAGGCTGGCCGATACTTTCAGCAACAGCAGATTTTTGGGCGAGCCGTGTTGAAAGAAACGGACCTCATCATTATGATATAAACAATGTAGTTGCAGCAGATGAATGGGCAGAGAATGTTGACAACAATGCATTCACCAATGCGGCCGCCATTGATAATTTAAAAGCTGCTATTGCCGCTGCCAATATTCTGGGAATGCCTGCCAACAGCGATTGGCAAAATGTTGCTGATAATATTCCGATTTTAAAAATGAGCAACGGTGTTACACAGGAATATGCAACGTATAAAGACACTGGAATAAAACAGGCAGATGTAAACCTGCTTGCTTATCCATTAAAAATTATTACAGATACCGTGCAGATTAGAAAAGATCTTGAGTTTTATTCAAAGCGTGTTCCTAATGAAGGAACGCCTGCGATGACACAGGGAATTTTTGCGTTGTTATATTCAAGGTTGGGCGATGGAAATAAAGCGTATCATTGGTTTAAAGAGGCATACGCGCCTAATCTTAATCCGCCGTTTCGGGTAATTGCTGAAACGAAGGGTGGAACAAATCCATATTTTGCTACGGGTGCAGGTGGTATTTTACAATGCGTGTTAATGGGTTTTGGCGGATTAGATATTACGCCAAATGGCATCACTCAAATTAAAACTGCATTGCCGCCGCAATGGAAATCGCTTACTTTAAAAGGTGTTGGTGCTGGGAAAAAAACTTATGTGATTAATCAACCTTGATAAAAAATCGTTTTTCTCCCTTATAAATGTGAATTAAATGTAAGTATCTATTTGGATTATTGAGAACAGTATACGTATCTTACCCCCTGAAATCCTTTGTGAGAAAAGATTTCAAATAAAATAAAAAATTAACTCTTTAAATTTTAAACATCATGGCAACAGCAAAAAAAGCGGCTCCCAAAAAAGCAGCAAAAAAATCTGCAAGAAAACCTAATGCAGCATTTATGGCACCACTTACACCCAGTGATAAGTTAGCTGCTGTAATTGGTAACAAACCTGCACCCAGAACAGAGATCGTAAAAAAAATGTGGGATTATATTAAGAAAAATAATTTGCAGGATAGCAAGAACAGACGCATGATTAATGCTGATGATAAACTGAAACCAATCTTTGGTAAGAACCAGGTTTCAATGTTTGATTTAGCAAAAATTGTTAATGATAATATTAAAAAGTAGGTTGCTTGTTATAAAAATATAGAAACTGCGAAGCTTAAACTTCGCAGTTTTTTTTATAACTAAATCATGTAAATTTTATATCGCTGTTTGTATCAAAAATTCACCAATTATTTGTGTTTGCTGCTATCCTTATTTGCTTTCGCATCGTTGTAAGATTTATTTGTGCCTGTATTTGGAGTAGCTTCAGAAGCGTTTAATGTATCTGTACCAATAGTATTTGACGAATCTGTTATTGGAATTTCCTGTCTTTGATCTGGATGATAGTCCGATGCATTCGTTGTTGGATTAGTACTCGTTGTGTCCATTGCAGGCGTAGTTCCGCTTGAAGTATTGTTCTTATTGTTATTGCAGCTAAAAATAATTATGCTGCTTAATAGAAGCGGAAATATGAGCTTATGTTTCATAACTTTTTTTAGGTATAAATTCAAACATTATTCCAGACATGCGTATAAATAAAAACAGGTCATAGAAGATGACCTGTAAGCATTATTCATTTATATAAGATGAAATTAAACTGCGAATACTATGCCGCTCTTAAAAAGTAAGTTTGCCGCTGTAATAATCAAGTATCATAGACCGCAAAACATAATCGTAGCGCGCAATAACTAAATTTATGTTCGCATTATCCATATTATTTTTTGCAACGAGATAATCAACTGAAGTAATAGCGCCGGCATTAAATTTTACTTCTGCTTCGCGAAAAGATTCTTTGAAAGCATTTACCTGTTCAGTTAATACATCATAACGTCTTTGTGCAGATGTTAGATTTACATATGCCTGTTCAATATTTTGCTGCAGTTGCGTTTTAGTTGTATTTAATGTAATTTCAGCATCCTTTTCAAGTAGCTCTGCTGTTTTAATTTGTGTTTTATTTTGAAGCCTGTTTAAAAGTGGAATACTTATACCTACACTTACTGATGTGTTGTAATTGTTTTTAAACTGGTTACCATAACTAATTTTATTCGAAGCATAATTATCTTGTTTTACAACAACCGGTACCTGGCTTCCATCAATAACTACATAATTATCGGTTGTTACTTCTGTTGAGTTAATATATTGCTGTGTTGTTGCGTTGCTTGAATAATTTGTATTCAAACTTCCGTTTAAATATAATGATGGAAATCTTAATGAGCGATATGTTTTAACACCATAAATAGCGCTTTGTTTTCTTAATTCATTCGCTTTTATTAAGGCAAGGTTTTGCAATGCCGCCTGGTAAATGGAGTCAGTACTGCTGTTCGGCTCAGCAGCTTCTGTTAAACCAATTCGCTCCAGCGATAAGTTTTTATTGTATGGTATATTGAGTAATTGGCACAATAAAACTTTGGCTGTTTCCAGATTATTCATTGCATCTACAACACTTAACTGGTTTTGTGCATACTGCCCTTTAAGATCGTATAACTGGCTTGGAGGAATAGCGCCTGCATCGTTCATAATGTTTAAACGTTCAACCTGTTTTTCTGACACATCTCTTTGTTGTATTGAAAGATCAACAAGATCCTGGTTCGTTAATGCCTGTAAATATTCAAGAATAACCTGTAATGCAATGGCATCTTTATTTTGTTGTATTTCCATTTTTGTAGCATCGTATGCGAGTTTATTTTGCTTAATACCATTTTGTATGGCAAACTCGTTAAAAAGTGTAACGCTGCTGTTTAAACTATAATTGCCGAAAGTTATATTTTGATTGGAATAAGTATTGGTGAATGGATCGATACCTCTTCCCTGGCTTAGCCCGTGATCTATAGTTCCGTTTAAAGTTGGTAACATATTTCCTCTTGCCTGCTGTAAGTAGGCTCTTTGCGTTTCGGAAGTAATTTCACTATGCTGAACGGTAGCATTATTTTTTAAAGCAATTTGAATGCACTGCTGCAATGTGTATGTTGTTGCAGATGTATCAGGCACCTGCGCGTTTACGAATAAAACAGAAAATAAAAAAATTGTAAAACTTAAAAAAAATCTTCGAAACATAATCTGCATTTTGAATATTAAGATTCTATTCTTCCATCTAATAAATTAATAATGTGCGTACCATAAGCCGCATTTTTTTCTGAGTGCGTAACCTGAACAATAGTTACTCCATCTTCTTTATTCAGCTTTGAAAAAATTTCCATGATTTCTTCTCCCTGCTTTGAATTAAGATTGCCTGTAGGTTCATCCGCTAATAACAATCTGGGATTCGCAACCAATGCTCTTGCAATACCTACCAGTTGTTGTTGCCCGCCGGATAATTGCGTTGGAAACAAATCTTTTTTGCCAACAATATTAAAGCGATCAATGATATCTGCAACAATGGCTTTGCGCTCAGATGTTTTCAGGTTTTTATAAATAAGCGGCGTTTCAATATTTTCATACACCGTAAGTTCATCAATAAGATGATATGCCTGGAAAACAAAACCAATATATTGTTTGTATAGCTGCGAGCGTGTTTTTTCTTTTAATTTATGAACAGGCTCATCCATAAAATAATATTCACCTTCATTAAATTCATCCAGCATACCCAATATATTCAGTAACGTAGATTTTCCTGAACCGGAAGGACCCATTACAGAAATAAATTCTCCTTCTTTTATTGTTAGACTAATATCTTTTAAAAGAAAAGTTTTGGCGCCGCCGATGCTAATCCATTTCGACAAATGTTCCAACTTAATCATGCGTATAGTTTAATTTTTTTAAAAGTATCTTATTTACTTTAAAGATATACCAATTGTAAAGCGCATTGAAAAGCAATGTTTTAGTTTATACTCCAGATTTCAAGGTGTTCGCTTTCGATACAGTTAATGTTCAGTTTTAGTTCGCAAGGTTTATTATAAAAACCTGGCAACTTTTTTTAAATCCAGATAGTTTTTCATTCCGTATATGTTTTAAAATTTCATCTTTATGATAACTGATGTTCACAACTACCTTAATAACATTACAAACAAAATGCGCACACGCCGCGAAACTATGAATTACACGCAAGCCTATGTTGCCGGTAAATTGGGTATCTCTCAAAATGCATACAGCAAAATTGAAAGCGGACAAACAAATTTTACAGTAAGACGATTATATGAAATAGTGCACATCTTAGAAGCAAGCATCTTCGATTTTTTACAATAGCTTTCATTTACAACATAGGATTGTTTACCTTATGCAATTAACTTTGCAGTATGAGTAACGCAGATCGTATACGGGAGTTAATTCGCGCAGAAAAAAATAATGACCTTAAAAATATTGGTGAAAAAATTCTAAATGAAGAACGCCTCAGTTTTAACGAAGGTGTTCTGCTTTTTAAGGAAGCTTCACTTGGTTATGTTGGAGCGTTAGCAAATTTTGTTCGCGAAAAATTGCATGGAAACAAAACTTATTTCAATCGCAATTTTCATATCGAGCCTACGAATGTTTGTGTCTTCTCTTGTAATTTTTGTTCCTATTCCAGATTATATGCGCATCGTGAAGAAGGCTGGGAGTTAAGCAAAGAACAAATGATGCACATCATACAAAAATATGATGGCAAGCCTGTTACTGAAGTGCATATTGTTGGTGGCGTTCATCCAAAAATGAATCTTTATTTTTTTGAAGATTTATTACGTTCAATAAAAGCGCATCGTCCTGAATTGCATATAAAAGGTTTTACGGCCGTTGAGCTGGATTATATGTTTCGCAAAGCAAAATTGAGTGTTGAAGATGGCATGCGTTTATTGCATGAAGCAGGACTTGATTCTATGCCCGGTGGCGGTGCAGAAATTTTTCATCCTGAAATTCGTGAACAAATTTGCGCCGATAAAGTAGATGCTGAAGGGTGGCTGCACATTCATAAAGCTGCACATGCATTAGGCATGCATACAAACGCAACGATGTTATTTGGTCATATTGAAAAATATGAGCATCGGATTGATCACATGGAACGTTTGCGTCAGTTGCAGGATGAGACGCATGGCTTTAATACATTCATTCCCTTAAAATTTCGCAATAAGGATAATGATATGAGCAATGTGCCTGAAAGTTCTTTGATTGAAGACATGAAAGTTTATGCAGTGTCGCGTTTGTATCTTGATAATTTTCCTCATCTGAAAGCATATTGGCCAATGCTGGGCAGGCAAAATGCGCAATTAAGTTTATCGTTTGGTGTGAATGATCTGGATGGAACAATTGATGACACTACAAAAATTTATTCAATGGCGGGAAGCGAAGAAAAAAATCCTGCGCTATCTACTGCGCAGCTTGTTGCACTAATTAAACAGGTAAAACGTGAACCGGTTGAACGAGATACTTTGTATAACGAGATAAAGAATTATGCAACTGAAGATTTGCAGCAACTGGAAGCAAATCCTTATTATAATTAATCTTCTGCATACATTAGCAACATGAAGATTGCAATCATCAATGGTCCTAATCTTAATTTGCTTGGCAAACGCGAAACAAATATTTATGGCAGCGTTCCTTTTGAAATTTTTCTCGAACAACTAAAGCTTGCATTTCCCACGGTTGCGTTTCATTATTATCAAAGTAATGTTGAAGGCGAATTGATTAACGAACTGCAAAGAATAGGCTTCGATTATAACGGCATTGTTTTAAATCCCGGCGGTTATACGCATACTTCAGTGGCATTAGGTGATGCAATTGCTTCAATAAAAACGCCCGTGATTGAAGTGCACATAAGTAACGTTCATGCCCGCGAAGAATTTAGAAAATTGTCTCATGTTTCAGGTAAAGCAGTAGGCAGTATTTTTGGTTTGGGTTTAAAAGGGTATGAGTTGGCTGTAAAATGGTTTGTTGATAAAACTTCTGAAGGATAAAATAATTTATATGGCAATAAATGAAGCATTAATAGCAGAATTCAAACACGAATCAAATAACACAAGAAAAATTTTGGAGCGTGTGCCAACCGATAATTTATCATGGAAGCCGCATGAAAAATCAATGACGATTGGGAGGCTTGCAACCCATATTGCAGAGTTGCCCATTTGGATTGACAGGGCAATCACCGAATCTGAATTTGATTTCGGAAGTTTTGTTTTTAAACGTGAAACAAAAGAAAGTACAGAAGCTATTTTACAATTGTTTGAAGAAAGAAAAGAATCAGCAATTAAGTTACTGCAATCAGCTTCCGATGAACTTCTTAATTCTCCATACACCATGCGCAGAGGAGAACAGATTTTGGCTACTGTCCCAAAAAAAGTAAACATCAGGAACATCGGTCTAAATCATCTTTACCATCATCGCGGACAACTTTCTGTTTTCCTGCGTTTGCTTGATATAAATGTGCCGGGCATGTATGGCCCGTCTGCTGATGAAAGATAATGCTGTAACAGGCCTTAGTTTTTTATCTAATCAATTCTTTTTAAAATGTTTTCTGCTGCTCTGCGGCCAGTGGCTGCGCCACCATTCATATAACCCTGGTAGTTGTATGAAGTATGTTCACCTGCAAAATATAAATTACCAACTGTTTCACTTTCGCTGCCGGCAATGGTTGTATACTGGCCAACCTTCCATGCACTATAACCACATCTTGCGTATGGATAAGAATTCCAATCCATGCGAAAAGATTTATTGTTATAGTCATTCTTAATTCCGGGATAAAATTGATTGAGCAGGTTTAAATATTTTTCTGCCTGCGATTTCACACTTCCGCTTTGCAGTGCAATTGCATTATCGCCTCCTAAAAAAACGGTAAGACCACCATCATCTCCTGATTGTAATTGGCTATTATCCCATGTATTTTGCGTGCCGTTATCAGAATAACTCATACCAACACAATTAAATTTTGTGCGCCATGGTCGTCCGTTAAAACCTAAAAATAATTTTGAACTATTGCCATAACCAAGATTATTAATTCCATCCCGTTTTACTTTCGGCAGCTCAACATTCAGCTCAACATTTCTTAAAATTGTGAAAGGCAAAGTGAGCAACACAATATCTGCCTGCACCGGCTGCGAGACATTTTCGAAAAACAGTTCATAAACCGTTCCTTTCTTTTGCAGCTTTACAAGTTTGTGTTCTGTATTAATATTATCTTTTAATTCACTTGCAAGTGCATCAACAATTTTTTGATTACCTCCACTTATTTTAAAACGCTCATCACTTGAACCGTACAATGCCACATCGCCTTGAGGTGAAACGCCAAACAGGAATAAAAAATTAATTGCGTTACATTCCCATGTATTCAATCCGTATTCTCCTAAATAGGCAATCAGCAACAACTCCCTCAGCCAACCGTGCAGATTGATAGAATCAAAATATTCTTCAAGATTCATGTTGTCGAACTTTTTATCAGCAGGCGAATATGAATTGTATTTAATGATGTCACTCAGCTTATCGTAATCATTATTAATTTTTGGTAAGTAGGTCGAAATGCCGTTTATAAAATCATCATCAGAATAACTAACACCATTAAAATAATATAAATTTTGCTGCAACTTAAGTTCAGAGTGAGCGTAAAGATTAATTAAAGGAAAACCAAACTCTGTTGCAAGGTTGCGCATGTCGGTATGATCGCTGTCAATAAATTCGCCGCCAAGCTCTGTACTTAAATCAGGGTTTAAAATATTTTGTGCAGTAAAAATTCTGCCGCCGGCACGTGTACTTGCTTCATATAATGTTGAAGAAATGCCTTGCTTTTTTAAAGTATACGCTGCATTTAAACCCGCAATGCCAGCGCCCACAATTGCAATTTTTGGTTGCGTGTTTCCATTAGTACTGCCGGGCGATTTTACCATTTTTGTACAACTCGCTAAGACAGTTGCAGCCATTGCCGCCATGCCTGAGGTCTGCAAAAATTGTCGCCTGTTATATAAATGTTCCTCGCAGAATTCAGCAGCCGCTGCCCTTTTCTTTTTAGACTGATGTGCGAGTTTTGTCAAAGCGAGCAGCCTTTGCATTAATTGAGAATGAGCCATATTTTAATGAGGATATTGAATTTATAAAATATCTATTTACAATGATAAGCCAACTTGTACTTTCCTGCGGTGAATGGCAGATTTTTGAAACACCAAAAAGGGCGTTTGTTTAAATAAACCTTTTTAGTATGTCGCAGATTTTTTTCAGTTCATCTCATTCAGCGTTAAATTATATTTGAAAAGATAACTTTGGTTGCTCGTATCACATCAATTTAATCAAAAAAGCTTATGAAAAGAAATATTACACAGCTTATATGCCTGCTATTAATATTTAGCGCAGCAAAAGCACAAACGCCGCAATTAGGTAAGAGCAGCATTAAAGATGTTGTTGCTGCAATGACGCTTGAAGAAAAAGCAAAGTTTGTGGTGGGCAACGGTTTTAGTATGAATCGCGGAAGTAAAGACACCAGTTTTTTAGGTGTAACAAAAAATAAAGTGCCCGGTGCTGCCGGAACTACATTTCCAATTCCGCGCTTAGGTATTCCATCTATGGTTGTATCTGATGGTCCTGCGGGCGTGAGAATTGATCCGATAAGAAATAACGATAGCGCTGTTACATATTATGCAACTGCATGGCCAGTGGGTACTTTGCTGGCTTCCACGTGGGATACATCAATCGTAAAAAAAGTAGGCGTAGCTTTTGGAACTGAAGTGCACGATTATGGAATTGATGTTATTCTTGGTCCTGCACTTAACATTCAACGCAATCCTTTAAACGGAAGAAATTTTGAATATTATTCTGAAGACCCGCTTGTATCAGGAAAAATTGCTGCGGCTATGGTGAATGGTATTCAAAGCGATGGCGTAGGAACATCAATAAAACATTTCATTGCCAACAACCAGGAAACGGATAGAAACTCTTTAAATGAAATCATCAGCGAAAGAGCACTGAGAGAAATTTATTTAAAGAATTTTGAGATCGTTGTTAAGCAGGCACATCCCTGGACGGTAATGAGCTCTTATAATTATGTAAACGGAACTTATACTTCGGAAAACTATGATTTGCTAACAACGGTTTTAAGAAAGGAGTGGGGTTTTAAAGGCTTTGTAATGACGGATTGGTTTGGCGGAAAAGATCCTGTTGCACAAATGAAAGCAGGAAATAATTTATTAATGCCCGGCACGCCAAAACAAACGCAGGCAATAATTGATGCAGTTAAAAACGGAACACTTGATGAAAAAGTTTTGGATGAAAATGTAGAAGGAATTTTAAATGTGATGCTGCAATCTCCGGCATTTAAAAATTATAAATTTTCTGATAAGCCCGACTTGAAAAAGGATGCTGCAATTTCTCGCGAAGTGGCAACAGAAGGAATGGTGTTATTAAAGAATGATGATAACACGCTTCCATTAAAATCAGCAAAAAATATTTCTTTGTTTGGTAACAATGCTTACGAATTAATTGCCGGCGGAACAGGAAGTGGCGATGTAAATAAAGCTTATACAGTTTCGCTATTACAAGGTTTAACCAATGCAGGTTACGCGGTGAATAATGATATAAAAACAAATTACATTTCTTATCTCGCAGATCAGCATGCAAAGCATCCGAAAGGAAATTTTTTCCAGGAGTTTATGCATCCAACACCACCGCCTGCAGAAAATATGTTTGATGCTGACTTCATAAATAAACAAGCAACCGCATCTGATGTGGCAATTATTTCTATTGGAAGAAATGCAGGCGAAGGCAGAGATAGAAAAATTGAAAACGATTTTAATTTATCAGACACAGAAAAAATTATTTTAAAAACAGTTGCAGACGCATTTCACGCACAACATAAAAAAGTTATTGTGGTGCTGAACATTGGTGGAGTAATTGAAACAGTAAGCTGGCGCGATGAAGTAGATGCTATTTTGCTTGCATGGCAACCGGGTTTAGAAGGTGGCAATGCAATGGCAGATATTTTAAGCGGAAAAGTAAATCCGTCCGGAAGATTGGCAACAACTTTTCCAATGAAGTATGAAGATGTTTCATCTGCAAAAAATTTCCCGGGCAAAGAATTTCCAGAGAAAGCAACAACAGGAAATTTTGGACAAAAACAAATCCCTGCAGAGGTTACCTATGAAGAAGGCGTGTATGTTGGTTATCGTTACTTCAATACATTTAATGTTAAGCCTGCTTACGAATTTGGTTACGGATTATCGTACGACAATTTTACGTTTGGTAATTTAAAATTAAGTTCATCAACATTTGATAAAAACATTACTGCAACAATTACTATAACAAACCAGGGAAAATATGCCGGTAAAGAAGTTGTTGAAATTTATGTTAGTGCACCAAACACAAATATTGATAAACCTTCAGAAGAATTAAAAGCATTTGCAAAAACAAAATTGTTGAAGCCGGGTGAAACGCAAACATTAAAATTTTCGCTTGATGCTGCAGACCTTGCATCTTTTTATACTGATAAAGAATCGTGGATTGCAGATGCAGGAAAGTATACATTAAAAGCCGGCGCTTCATCAACAGATATACGTTTAACTGCAGACTTTAATGTGCCAAACGAAATTGTTGTTGAAAAAGTAAATAAAGTTTTATCGCCGCAGGTTACAATTAATGAAATGAAGCCGTAAATTGTTTACGATTCATCATTATAAAACTGTATTCATGAAAAATAAGCTCCTGTTGTTTTTGCTGATACTAATTGTATCAAATTTTTCTCTGCATGCGCAGCAACAAGTAATCGCCTTATATAATGGCGCTGCACCAGGTTCTGAAAACTGGAACTGGGATGAAAAATTTCAGGACAGCAGTAAAAATATGTTCAGAACAAATATTGTGTATGATGTATCAAAGCCAACGCTCACTGTTTATGCACCTGATCCATCTGTCGCAAACGGAACTGCAATTGTAATTTGTCCGGGTGGTGGCTTTCATCTTTTATCCATAAATACAGAAGGCATTGATGTCGCAAACTGGCTCGTAAAAAAAGGCGTTACATGTTTTGTTTTAAAATATAGATTGATACATAGTTTAACAGGCAACCCTGCACAGGATATGATGGACATGATAAATAATAAAGAATCCGGTGATGAAACCAACAGAGTTATTGGAATGGCGATAAGCGATGGTCGTACAGCAATTGCTTATGTGCGTCAACATGCGGGCGAGTACAATATTTCACAAAATAAGATTGGTATCATTGGTTTTTCTGCAGGTGGAACTGTTGCTGCTGCATCTGCATTTAATTATACTGCTGATAATAAACCCGATTTTGTTGCGCCCATTTATGCTTTTATGCCCGATTCTTTACAAGGTAATGTTGCAAGCGATGCGCCGCCAATGTTTTTAGCTGCTGCGAGTGATGATCAGCTTGGGCTTACCACACACAGCCTTAGTTTGTATAATCGCTGGTTTGATGCAAAACATCCTGTGGAATTGCATTTGTATGTAAGGGGCGGTCATGGCTTTGGAATGCGTGTTCAACATATTCCAACAGATACATGGATCGATCGCTTTGGAGATTGGTTGCAAATAGAAGGTTTTTTAAGCAAGGGAAAATAGTTATTTAATTATCTTCTTTATCTTATTTGCATTGTCGATTAATTCAGTGAGAAATTGAATGTTTTCTTTTTCAAGACTTGCTTTAAATTTTCTTAATTGTGTGATGTGTTCATTCAAAACATCGAGAACATTTTCTTTGTTTTGCATAAACACCGGCACCCACATTGAAGCACTACTTTTCGCTAAACGAACAGTGCTTTCAAATCCACCGCCGGATAATTCGAAAATAGCTTCTTCTTCTTTTTCCTTTTCTAAAACAGTATTAGCAAGCGCGAAAGAAGTGATGTGAGAAATATGACTTACATACGCTGCATGTATATCGTGCGCTTCGGCATTCATGTAAACGATATTCATGCCGAGTTCTTTGTACAAATTTTCCATTAATTGTATCGCATCATCATCGGTTTCGGTTTTGTTACAAATAACAGATGCACGACCAACAAAAGCATTTAGTACCGCAGCTTCGGGTCCGCTATATTCAGTTCCCCACATTGGATGCGTAAGAACAAATCTTCTGCGCATTGGATGATTTTTTATTTCCTCATGCAACGCAAATTTTGTTGAACCTGCATCTGCAACAATTTGCTTATCGGTAATTAAATCTAAAATTTTATTTACGATAGGGATAGTTGCATCAACAGGAATAGCAACATAAATTAAGTCTGCTTTTTTTACAGCTTCTTCAAGCGGCAACATTTCATCAACCAATCCAAGCTCAAGCGCTTTTTTTGCACTGGCTTCGGTTCTGCTAACGCCAATAAAATGTTTTGCAAGATTTTTTTCTCTTAAGTTCAATGCAAAGGAGCCGCTTATTAATCCCACACCTACAATAGTTACAGTGTTTAATTCTTTTGGGGTTGAAACCTTGGCATCATCAGTATTTGTATTCATTTTAATAGTATGCGCCTTTTAATTATTTATTTACTCTTGAAATTGCTTCCTGAATTTTTTCGCTCGTAGCACACAAACTTACGCGTATGTATGTATCGCCGTTGCTTCCAAAAATTCCACCAGGTGTTATAAACACATTGCTGTTGTATAAAATTTCATCACTAAAATCGTAAGCATTATTATAGGTTGATGGAATTTTCGCCCACACAAACAATCCATTTTGTTCGGTTGAATAAGCGCACTTTAATTTATTCAGTAAAGCATACACATCATTTCTTCTTCGTTTATAAATTTCATTGATGGAATTATACCAGCTTTCATCGAGAGACAAAGCTTTTGCCGCAGCGAGTTGCACAGGAAGAAACATGCCGCTATCCATATTACTTTTAAAACGCAACACTTCATTTATTCTTTGTTCATGCGCACATAAAACACCAACACGCCAACCCGCCATGCTATGTGATTTGCTGAGAGAATTTAATTCAATTGCGATTTCTAACCCACCATCAATTTGCAAAATGCTTTCTGGTTTATCATTCAAAATAAAACTGTATGGATTATCATGGCATATTAAAATATCGTACTTCTTTCCAAACTCGATAATTTTTTTAAAAACTTTCTTACATGCTTTTTTGCCTGTTGGCATGTGCGGATAATTTACCCACATCATTTTTACAGCAGATAAATCTGTTTTTTCCAACGCATCAAAATCAGGATAGTAATTATTTTTTTCTTCAAGATTATAATCAACACAAACGCCGCCGGCTAATGTAACTGCGCTTCTGTAAGTTGGATAGCCAGGATTTGGTGCCAATACTTTATCTCCTTCATTTAAGTAAGTCATGCAAATATGCATGATGCCTTCTTTGCTGCCAATAAGCGGAAGAATTTCTGTGTCGGCATTTAACTCAACGTTATACCATTTTTTATACCATGCAGCAAATGCATTACGCAATAGAGGCGAACCCTTGTAAGATTGATATGCATGCACATTTGGCTTTGCGCTTTCCTGCTGTAAAACTTTTATTACATCGTCATGCGGCGGTAAATCCGGGCTGCCAATACCAAGGCTTATAATATTTTTTCCCTGTTTGTTTAATGCATCAATTTCTCTCAGCTTCTTCGAAAAATAATATTCACCAACGCCTTCTAATCGTTTTGCTGTCGTTATCATTTTAATTTGCCATTTTTATAAACACCATAAATTTTTAAATAGTCAGTTATTGATTTCATTGTTTCAATAACAGATTCAAATTGTGCAATATTATCAAACTCAAGATCTGCATGAAAGCTATATTTAAAATTACTTCCTGGTATTGGAAAGCTTTGCAGCTTACTTAAATTAATATCAGCATCAGCAATTTTAGTTAGCACTTTTGCAAGGCTGCCTTTTGAATGATCTGTATGAAAATTTACAGAAGCCTTATTAGCATTATTTACTTTTTGCGCATCATTTAAATTTTGCAATACCAGGAAACGTGTGTAATTATTTTTCATGGTGTGAATGTTCGGCGCGATAATTTTTAAATTGAATAACTCTGCAGAGAGTTTACTTGCAATTGCAGCAATATGTTTGCTTTTGTGCTGATGAATATGCTTTGCGCTTAAAGCGGTGTCTTCTGTTTCAATCAACTTCCAATTATATTTTTCAAGAAATGAAAAACATTGTTGTAACGCCATTGGATGAGAATGCACTTCTTTGATGTCTTCTAACTTCACATCATTATTTACAAGCAGGTTCTGATCGATCTGTAAATAAACTTCTCCAATAATTACCAAATTACTTTTTTGAAGAAGATTATAGTTTGGTAAAATACTGCCGGCAATTGAGTTTTCAATTGCCATAATACCAGCGTCCGCTTCTTTTGATGTAGTAGTTTTTATTACATCATTAAAAGTTGCGCACGGTAAAACTGTTGTTTGCTTTCCAAAAAATTTTTGCGCAGCCATTTGGTGAAAACTGCCTTCGTAGCCTTGTATTGAAACTTTCATGTTCATGTAAAAAAAATCCCGGCTGTTAACCGGGAATCGAATGTTTAATATTTGTACAAACGCTTACCCGGTTCTTTTTTTAAAATAAAAGAAGAAACCCAAAAAATATGCGTTAGATAAGTTCATAAAAACCAAAAATAGAATTAAGCACTTAGTAAAAAAATTTTTTTTAAAGTATAAAAGAAAAAAGCCCTTCCGTGGAAACGGAACGGCCTCTAACGATTGCTTGCCATATGAAAAAAGTTAAACTAAACACCAAGCAAGCATTCACCTCAAAATCAATCGCACTTTAGTTTTTAATTATTTAGTTGAATCTTTGTGAGTAGTATCGCTCATCATCATATTTGATGAGTCAGCCATTGTGCTGGTAGTATCACTACTCATTGGAGCCATAGTTGATGTATCTACTGAAGTAGAATCTGTAGTAGTTGAGCTTGAGCCACTGTTACATGCTGCAAAAGTGCCGATAGCTAAAACGATTAACAACTTTTTCATTTGTTTGTGTTTTTTGTTATGTAATTTTTGAATTAATACTTTTTTATAGAAAAGGTAACCCTGTCTTAAAAAAATTTTTTTAAATAATTTGGGAGAGCAATTTGGGTTACTTTTACCCTAACCCCGTATTAAAATTACACGCAGGTGAAGCTTGACACGAACGAACAACTGTTATTAAAAGGCTTGGCACATAACGATTCAAAAGCAATTGAATCTATTTACAAAGACAATTTTAATATGGTGCTCAGCTTTATAATTAATAACAGCGGTTCTTATGATGAGGCAAAAGATATTTTTCAGGAGGCGATGATAACGCTTTATGAAAAGGCTAAATCTGATTCTTTTGTTTTAACCTGTCAAATTAAAACCTACGTTTACTCTGTTTGCAGAAGATTGTGGCTAAAACGCTTGCAGCAATTAGGAAAAACAAGTTCAGGCATTGAAAATTTTGAAGAAACCGTACTTGTTGAAGATGACCTTGAATTACATGAGCGCAGAAATGCAGAATTTAATATGATGGAAAGAGCGCTAAACAGTCTTGGAGAACCTTGCAAAAGTTTGCTTGAAGCGTATTATCTTAATAAAAAAGGCATGAATGAAATTGCATCTATGTTTGGTTACACAAATGCAGACAATGCAAAAAATCAGAAATACAAATGCCTGATGCGATTAAAAAAATTATTCTTTACGCAATATAATATAGGTGAGTGATGGAAGACATTTTATTATTAAACTCTATTGAACGCTATCTTGAAGGCAAAATGTTGCCCGATGAAAAAGCCTTCTTTGAAGAATTGCGCAGAACGCAGCCGCAGATAGACCAAATGGTGGTTGAGCATAAATTTTTTCTGCACCAGTTAGAAGATTTTGGAGACAGAAACAATTTTGAAAATTCACTGGAAGAAGCACATGAAAAACTTGCTTCTACCGGCGATATCAGAAGCACAGATGAACCTGCAAGTTTTGGCGGAAAAGTTGTTCAATTATGGAATCGTTATAAACGCGTTGCCGCAATTGCTGCTTCTATTGCCGGCGTTACCGCATTATTTATATCTGCGTTGGCGATGTATTTTTCACCCAACGTTAATCAATCGCAATTAGAAAGGTTAAGCAGAACTGTCGATGAAATAAAACAATCTCAGCAAATCACAAATAATGTTTTGCAGTCTGAAGTACAACCTAAAGATAAAATACCCAAAGGTGCTACATTAACCAGTGGTGGTACTGCTTTTTTAATTGATGGCAGCGGTTTTCTTATTACGAATGCGCATGTGTTAACGGGTTCAGGCGCTATTGTTTCAGATAATAATGGTAATGAATATAACTCACGCATTCTATCTGTTGACCGTGAGCATGATCTTGCCATCTTAAAAATTGATGATAAAGATTTTCAGCCTTTGAATTCATTGCCCTATGCAATAAAGAAAACACAGCCCGATTTAGGTGAAGAACTTTTTACATTAGGTTATCCGCGTGATGAGATTGTTTATAATATGGGTTACTTAAGTGCGAAAACAGGCTTCAACGGAGATACTTCAAGTTGCCAGCTTTCACTTACTGCAAACCCCGGTAACTCTGGTGCGCCGGTGTTTAATAAAAATGGTGAAGTTGTAGGCATCATCACTACAAAACAAACACAAGCAGAAGATGTAGTGTTTGCATTGAAATCGAACAACATTTTTAAAATGGTTGATAGCCTGAAAGCAATTGATACTTCATTTAAAAAATTAAGATTGCCTTCTAATTCTTCGCTGAAAAAGTTAGATAGAGTAAGCCAGGTTAAAAAAGCAGAGAACTGTGTGTTCTTTGTAAAATCTTATAATTAATTTTTTTTGGTAAGCATATATAAATTTCCCGTCTTAAGTGCGGGATTTTTTATTTTATACTGCCGCGTTTGTCCATAAGTTTTGCGGGTATTCACCTTTTTCAACAAGATGTTTTACTTCTCTTTCAACAATCGGCGCGTCTTCTTTATAAGTAACACCAAACCATTTTGAAGATGTTGGAATAACTTCAACAACACCTTTCCCTGATTTAATAAAATAGTCCGTCATGGTAGGAATTAAAAATTCTGCTTTTAGATCTTGTGCATTTTTATCAAGAAACTCCTGAAATTTTTCTTCGCACAAATCAATGAATGTAGAGTCATAGCAAAAGAAATTCATGCTCACCTTTGTATTCTCTGATAATTCAAAAAATTTATCCTGCGCTTCTTCATCAACAATCTTATCATCCTTCCTGTAAATTTTTAAGCGCTCCGTTATACCGCTCATTTTATTTTTATCATCAATAGAAATTACGCCACGGCTTACACTTCCATGTTCGCTTAAAGTATTTACTAACTCATATGCAATAACACCATACGTTTTTTTATTGCATTGTGCCTGTAAAAAATCAAACGCTTTTCTAAATGAATCTTTGCCGTAAAAATCATCCGCATTAATAACAGCAAAAGGTAAATTTACTTTGCCTTTGCAGCAAAGAACCGCATGTGCTGTTCCCCATGGTTTTACTCTTTCAGGATTTATTTCTCTGCCTTCTGTAAATTTATCAAGGCTTTGATAAACGTAATCAACTTCAATCTTTCCTTTTAGTTTGGGTTCGATGAGTGCTTTAAAATTTTCAGCAAAGTCTTCACGAATAATAAAAATAACTTTTCCAAAGCCAGCGGCTATTGCATCATAAACAGAATATTCCATTATGGTTTCTCCTGATGGACCAAAGCCCTGTGTTTGTTTCATACTTCCATAGCGACTTGCCATGCCCGCTGCTAATATTACAAGTGTTGATTGCATAAATAAAATTTTTGCGCTGCGAAACTAACTAAATCAATTAAAAAAATATAACAGATATAAAGCAAAACAAACAGCAAGCCAGTTTCAATATATTTGTTGCACTAACGAAATCTGCATGAATATAGAATCTGAACGCGATTATAACTGGATGCGATTGCTGACAAACGATGCGAAAAATCGTTTTGAAAAAATAAAGCTTGGTGGCGGAAAAAAATCAATTCAAAAACAAAAAGAAAAAAATAAACTTACTGCAAGAGAACGCATAAGTTATTTAATTGATAAGCAAAAACCATTTATAGAGATTGGTGCATTTGCAGGTTACGAAATGTATGAAGAATATGGTGGCTGTCCTGCCGGTGGTACAGTTGCAGGCATTGGTTATGTAAGCAACAGGCAATGTGTGATTGTTGCGAATGATCAAACAGTAAAAGCGGGCGCATGGTTTCCCATCACCGGCAAGAAAAATTTGCGCATGCAGGAAATTGCAATGGAAAATAAATTGCCCGTTATTTATTTGGTTGATAGTGCAGGTGTGTTTCTTCCAATGCAGGATGAAATTTTTCCTGACAAAGAACACTTTGGCCGCATATTTCGCAACAATGCAAAAATGAGTGCAGAAGGCATTACACAAATTGCAGCAGTGATGGGTGCATGTGTAGCTGGCGGTGCTTATTTGCCGATAATGAGTGATGAAACTTTGATGGTAGAAAACAACGGAAGCATTTTTCTTGCAGGACCATATTTGGTGAAAGCTGCTATTGGTGAAGATATTGACACGGAAACTTTGGGTGGTGCAGAAACACATAATGCTATAAGTGGAATTGCAGATTATAAATTTGTAACAGAGCAGGAATGTCTTGATAAAATAAAAAGTATCATCAGCAAATTAGGAAAGCAGGATGATGCAGGTTTCAATCGTATTGAAAGTATTCCTTCTTCAAAAAGTACAGATGACATTTATAAAATCATTCATCAAAATAATGCAAAGCCTTACAATGTTGTTGAATTGATTGAATGTATTGTTGATGCAAATT
>JBEHXR010000009.1:0-28301 GCA_048498595.1 Bacteroidota bacterium | reverse complement strand
CGATTCCATCACACAAAAACTCAATGAATATTTACTCGCTGCTAATAAAGTAAATAAGTTTAACGGCGACGCATTGATTGCACGAAATGGAAAAATTCTTTTACAAAGAAGTTATGGGTATAAAAATTTTGCAGTGCATGTTTTAAATGATTCAAACACCATTTTCCAAATTGGCTCTGTTACCAAACAATTTACTGCAACTGTAATTTTAAAATTGCAGGAAGAAGGAAAGCTTTCTGTACATGATAGGCTCGAAAAATATTTTCCGCAATTCAAATATGCCAATGAGATAACGGTTGAAAACTTATTAACGCATACTTCCGGCATTTATAATTATACAGCAGATATTGATGAAGAAGATTCTGCAATTGTCTGCAATCCTATCGACAAACAAATATTTTTTGATATCATCAATAAACATTCTCTTGATTTCAAACCGGGAACACAATTTAGTTATGATAATTCTGGTTATTATTTATTAGGACTGATCATAGAAAAAGTTACAGGCAAATCTTACGAACAAAATGTGCGGGATATAATTTTTACACCGCTGCAAATGAATCATTCTTTATTTGATTTTAAACATGTATCAGATACAAACATTGCAACCGGTTATCAAACATTAAATGATTCCATTCAAAAAAAGGCATCAGCGTGGCGATGGGATTCAACAGTAACATATGCTGCAGGAGGAATCTGGAGTACAACAGGTGATATGTATAAATGGGCGCAGGCAATTGCTAATAAAAAAATTCTTTCTGCTGAATCATGGAAAGCAATGCTTACACCACATCTTGAAAAATATGGTTATGGTGTTTTTATCGATTCATTGTTTGGCAAAAAAACTATTTCTCATGGTGGTGGTATTCCAGGTTTTATTGCTTATTTATGTTACTATCCAGATGAAGATATAACCATTATTCTATTAAATAATTGGGGTTGGTTTAATGACGCATTAAATGGAATCAACGCAGATTTATCCGCTATCATTTTTCACAAGCCTTATGAATTAATGAGTAATCATGTTGGTATAAAACTTCCTGATGATGTTTTGAAAAAATATACTGGTCAATATGATTTTGATAAGAAGCATCATGTGTATATCACTTTAGAAAATGGTCAACTGCAAATGGAAGCGCCACAAGGCGGTTTACCAAAATCTCCTTTATTCGCAGAAGATGAAACTAATTTCTACTTAAAAATTATTAATGCAAGAATAGAATTTGTAAAAGATGCATCAGGAAATATCACGCAACTTATCTCACATTATTTTGGCAAAGCAGAAGTGTGTAAAAAAGTAAAATAGTTTTAATAACTACTTCTTTTATTCGAAACATTTTAATGAAAGTTATTTACTTCCTTGTTATTAAATTAAAAAACAGCCTGCAAGGAAAGTTATCATTTTATGCAAGCTGTTTCAAAATACAAACATGAATTATCCTCTTCTCTCACCAATCAATTCACCACAATTTTTCCCTTCATAGTTGTATGAATATTGCAATGATATGCATAAGTACCTGCTGAATTAAAAGTGTGACTAAACGTGCCACCAGGGGCAATGTTTCCGCTGTCAAAACTTCCATCATCTGCAGTTACGGTATGTGTTGTTGCATCGTTATTTGTCCATGTAACTTTTGTGCCCGATGTTACCGTTAATGAACTGGAAGAAAATGTAAAATTTACAATTGAAACACTGTTTGGTGTATTGTTTCCGCCTCCATTATTGTTGCCGCCATAACTACTGCCGCCACTTTTACTGCAGGCAAATAAAATAATAGCAGTTAAGCAAATGGTTGATGCAAATAATACAACTGGTTTTATAATCCTGTTCTTCATAAAAAAAGTTTGAATTAAAAAACCGATGTTTAAAATAAAGGGTTGCCTTTAATTGAAGTTGTAATCGTTAAAAAAATTAAGCAGATTGATTACTTCAAAAATTTTGAAGCATTAATAATTTTAAATAACTGAAGTTATTGTTCGATCTTATCAGGCTTATATGCATCTCTTATCAGCAATCTTAAATTCTGATCGTACGTGAAATATTTATACAACCAGTTTATAAAAATCTGCAGTTTATTTTTTACGCCTAATATCAGCATTAAGTGAAGACTCATCCATATCACCCATGCAAGCCATCCACCTAAATGTAAGTTTGGTTTTAAATCTGCAACAGCAAGATTTCTTCCAACAGTTGCCAATGTTCCTTTATCATGATATTCAAATTCTGTTTGTAAATGTTTATTGCCATTCGCCTGGTGTTCTAAATTATGTGCAAGATTTTTTCCCTGGTTAATGGCAACATTTGCCAACTGCGGATGACCATGCGGATATTTTGGTGTTTCCATGTAAGCCACATCACCAATAGCATAAATATTATTTGCGCCAAGCACTTTATTATAGCGATCAACTTTTATTCTGTTGCCTTTTACAATCTGTGTGGCATCAATACCGCCGGGCACATTGCCTTTAATTCCTGCCGCCCAAATCACAGTGTTCGATTCAATTGTTTCACCTGTTGAAAGTGTAACTGTTTTTCCATCATAATCTTTTACAACAGTATTTGTTTTTACTTCAACGCCAAGCTCATTAAGGTACTTGCAACTTTGTTCGCTGCTTTTTTCACTCATGGCTGCGAGCGTTCGCGGGCTTCCTTCGATCAAAAAAACTTTCATTTTACTAAAGTCAAGTTCGGTATAATCTTTCGGTAAAATGTAACGCCGCATTTCTGCAATGGCGCCACTTAATTCAACACCGGTGGGTCCGCCGCCAACAAGCACCACGGTCATTCTTCTTTTTAATTCTGCCTCATCCTGCGTAATCAAAGCATGTTCAAAATTTTCAATAATGTGGTTGCGTAACACCAATGCCTGTGCGGTTGATTTCATAGGCAATGCTGCCGCCTTAATTTTTTCATTGCCAAAAAAATTTGTGTCTGCACCGGTAGCAAGCACAAGTACATCGTAACTATACTCACCAATATCTGTTACAATTTTATTTTCATTGTTTTTAATTTCCTGTATAGATGCAATGCGGAAGAAAACATTCTTTGATTTTTGAAAAATTTTTCTCAGCGGAAAAGATATATTGCTTGCATCAAGCCCGGCAGTGGCTACCTGGTAAAATAAAGGCTGAAACTGGTGATAGTTATTTTTATCAATTACCAGCACTTCAATATTTTCCTTGTTGTTTAAAGATCTTGCAAGTTTCAATCCTGCAAAGCCGGCGCCTGCTATAATTACTTTCATCATGCTTTGTTTCTGCAAATATCGTACGGAATAAGAGTTATCTTCTTAAACTGGATTAACAAATGAGTGTTCAAATTTCATGCTTGTATTGTTTTTAATGATTCGCGTTTTACCTTTCGCTTCAAAAAAGAATACTATGATACATCGCCGCAAAATTTTAAAATGGGGAACAATGGGTTTTGGTACAATAATGATTACACCGAATGTTTTTTCATCATCAAAAAAAATAATTGCAGGTAAAAAGCCATTGGTTATTTCTACATGGAATACCGGCATAAATGCTAATAAAGAAGCGTGGAGAATATTAAGAGAAAAGGGCAGGGCGCTTGATGCAGTAGAAGCCGGCGTGATGGTAACAGAATCAGAAAAAGATAATTGTTGTGTTGGATTAAGTGCTTATCCCGATCGCGACGGACATGTAACACTTGATGCTTCTATAATGGATGAATATGGAAATGCAGGAAGTGTTTGTTTTCTCGAAAGAATAAAACATCCTATTTCTGTGGCGCGGCGTGTTATGGAAAAAACACCTCATGTTATGCTTGCTGGCATCGGTGCGCAACAGTTTGCAGTGGAGCAGGGCTTTCCGTTAGAAGAAGATAAGTTGAGCGATGGTGCACAAAAAGCATATGATGACTGGCTGAAAAAATCAGACTATAAACCTGTAAAAAATATTGAGAATACAAAAGGACAAAATGCATTTGCGCCGTACAGGTTTGATGATGGTTCTTTTAATCACGATACAATTGGAATGGTTGCGATTGATGCGAACGGAAATTTAAGTGGCAGTTGTACTACCAGTGGTCTTGCCTTTAAAATGCGCGGACGTGTTGGTGATTCGCCTATTCCCGGTGCGGGTTTGTATGTAGATAACGAAGTTGGTGCTGCCGCTTCAACAGGTGTTGGTGAAGAGGTAATAAAAATTTGTGGAACGCACACAGTGGTAGAAGCAATGCGGCAAGGAATGAATCCTGAAGAGGCCTGCAAGTTTGCAGTTGACAGAGTGATTAAGAGAAATTCTGCAGAAAAGATAAAAGATATACAGGTTGCTTTTATTGCGATTGACAAGAACGGAAATTATGGCGGTTATGCTGTGCAAAAAGGTTTTAATTATGCTGTGTGTTATGCCGATGATTATAACGAGTTGATTGATTCGAAATATGCATTATGATTTTAGAGATCGCTGTCTTTAATATTCAATCAGCCTTAACTGCGGCACAAGCAGGTGCAGACAGAATTGAGCTTTGCGAAAATGCGGCAGATGGCGGAACAACACCATCGTATGGTTATTTAAAAACTGCAAGAGAAAAAATTTCAATTCCAATATTTCCCATCATTCGTTCAAGAGGGGGAGATTTTTTTTATACTGATGATGAATTTGCTGTGATGAGAAAAGATGTATTGTTATGTAAAGATTTGGGTTTTGAAGGTATAGTAATTGGTTTATTAAATAAAGATGCAAGTGTTGATAAAGAAAGAACAAAACGTTTGGTTGAATTAGCTTACCCGATGGAAGTAACTTTTCACCGCGCATTCGACAGAACAAAAAATGCATTGCAGTCTTTAGAAGATATTATTGAGTGCAGTTGCCAGCGCATACTTACCAGCGGACAAGTGCCAAACGCGTTTGATGGAAAGGACCTGATAAAGAAATTAATTGAACAAGCTGATGACAGAATTATCATCATGCCGGGCAGTGGTGTAAGAAGTAATAATATAAAAGAATTGAGTGATTATACCGGCGCAACAGAATTGCATTCATCTGCCAGAAAAAATATTAAAAGCGAAATGGGATTTGTAAATAAAAACATGCAGGAGCAATTAGAAAATATTTCTGTGGGTATTGATGAGATAAAAAAAATGAAAGAAGCATTGCAAAATTTGGCCGACAAAAGATTTTAAAAAGTTAAATGCCCGTTCCGATCACCGTTAAAATAATTTATTCCGTAACTATGCAAAAATTTTAGAAACTAAACCAAACGGAAAATTCTGCGTATTATCATTACTAAACTGAGATAACTAAAATTTAAATTATGAACTGGAGGCTAATTTTTAATCTTTCATTATTCGGAGTTTTAATGGCATTTGCTACGGTATTTTTAATTCCTGCAACCATTGAGCCTTTTTTCTGGGCACCAATTTTTATTGTGTGTGCTATCATCATCGCTAAAAATGCTTATGATAGATTTTTTCTGCATGGCTTATATGTAGGTATAGCAAACTCTTTATGGATTTCCCTGATACATTGCCTGCTTTTCGTTAAATATATTTTTAATAATGGTCGCATTGCTGAGATATTTGCGTCGCTTCCAAAGATTGCTTCTCCCCGTGTAATGACTTTAGTATACGGACCAATGCTTGGCGTAATTGCAGGAATTATTTTAGGCTTGCTTTGTTTACTTGCCGCAAAAATTTACAATAGCAGAACAGCCTGATTCTATTGCTTCGTAAAAACATACGGATCGTATTCAAGAAAATCATTCACTTTAATTGTTACCGCAGTTACTTTATTATCGTCTGTTGTAAATCTTAGTGGAAATATTCCAAAAGCAGGATTGTTATACGTCATCAGCCATTCACCGCTATCCATGTATTGAAGCTTTGCGGTAAGGTCTCTATGATTTCCAAACTTTATTAAAAGATCATTACCCATTGATGTGATAGCAATATTTCCAAACAATTCATTTGCGTAAGTACCCACATAAGAATTTATAGAAAAAGGCGGCGCGCTGTTTTTTACACGTGCCTTCATCGCATCAATTTTATCAAGCGATTCTTTTCTGTCCTGCATAAAACGTGGCAATAATAAAGCGCTGTAATCGCGGCGAGGTAATCCAAGAAATGCATCAAGTATTTGGTAGCGCAGCAATTCAAAAAATTCCTGGTTATCGTTATTTGTAAGAATGGATATACCTAAATTTTCATCGGGTACAAAACAAGTATTCGTAACAAAACCATCAGCACCGCCTGTGTGTTCATAGGTAAGATGACCGCCATAATCACTGATAAAAATACCCAATCCATAACCGTAAAAATTAATTGGCAGAAAAGGATTTTTGCGGCTATTGATAATTGTACTCATATCTCTTGTGCGCCGGATTGCAGGCCATGGAATAATTTGTTTGCCATCAGCTTTACCACTGTCAAGCTGCAACATCAGCCATTTTGAAAGATCTTTTACGCAACTTACAATTGCACCGGCGGGTGCAAGATTATCAACGTTATCATACGGCAGCGCTTGCAGATCGTTACTGAAAGTATTTGTGTAAGGCGTTGCTGCATCGGGCATTTCCCCCATATTGTTACCAAGCGTATGTGTGTTAGTCATGCCAAGCGGTTCAACAATACTGTCGTATACATAAACTTCCCATGGTTTGCCCGTAACTTTTTCAATCACTTGCCCTGCCGTTAAAAAACAGCTATTGCAATAACCATATTGCTGGCGAAAATTTCCCGTTGGTTTTAGCAAACGCATTTTATACATGATAGAATCACGCGAAAGCGTAGAATTCCAAAATGTAAAATCACCCTGGAAAGTTTTTGTGCCAAGATGATGCGATAACATATCTTTTACTGTAACAAGCTTTGTTGTGCAAGTGTCGTAATCAGCATACCATGGAAAATATTTTGTGATCTTATCATCGAGTGAAAGTTTTTTATCGTACTCCAATTGCGCAAGTGATGTTGCCGTAAAAAGTTTGCTGTTGCTTGCGATCATAAAAAGTGTGTTCTCATCAACAGGTTCTTTGGTTTCCAGGTTGCGAACACCATAACCTTTCATCAATACAACTTGCCCATCCTTTACAATTACTATTGCAAGACCCGGAATATTCCAATCTTTCAAACCTTTGTTGATATAGTCGTCAATGCTGCCTTTTAAAAACGGAGGTTGCGCCTGCAAACAGGTAATCAACAAGACCGAAAAAGCAAGAAGGGATAATTTTTTCATAGCAAGTAAATTGAGTTAGCAATAATAAATAAAAAAAGCGGCGAATGGTTTGAATTATCTGCCGCTTATAATTTTTATATAAAACAAGTTCGGTTACTTTCCAATTTTAAAAGCGTAGCCAAGTCTTGCAGTTGCGGCGCCCGTATTGTTTTTTCCATCGGCACTATTTTTTTGAATATTCACGAAGCCATAGTTCCCTCCGCCTTCAATAAATAAATTTCCTTTGCCACAATTAAATGCAACACCTACATCGCCTTCAATGCCAAAATTGGCTTTGTGCAAATCGTCTTTAATATTTTCGTTATTATCAAATGATTGATTTTGCCCGGTTGGCTGTTGCATTTGTTCATCAAGATAAACCATACTTGATCCACTTGTAACCTGGTGCGCAGAAATTAAATAAGCAGCGAAAGGACCAGCATCAACATAAAAACTACAGCGAGATTTACTTCCAAGTTTCCAGTTAAATTTTGCAAGTTCACCCAGCATTAAATAATTCAATTTTGCCTCGCTGTTAAAAGTTGCGTACAAAAGTGCAGGATTAGATTGTCCTGAAGGGAATGCCTGGTAGCCATCTTTTTTACCGCCTTGTGATGAATATTCTAACTGCGTCATTAAAGAAAAAGTTTTTGAAACGCCGACAGCATAAAACATAGAAAAATCAGGTCCCAATCTTGAACTATAACCAGAATTGATAGGATTTTGTTGTGAGCTTCCGTCGGTAAGATTTGGAATGCTGATGCCTCCCTTTACACCAACAAAATTTTGAGCTTGTGTTTTTGAGAGAAGCAAAAAAAGAAGCAGCATTGTTGTTAGAACAATTTTTTTCATTGTGATGGTTTTGCAACATAAAGTTATAAGAGATATTTTTAAAATGAATTAATATTCACCAAACACTTTTCTTAATTCATCTGCTATTTCACCTAATGTGCAAAAGTTTTCTACTGCATCTATTACTGAAGGAATAATATTTTCACCACTAACAGCTTTATCTTTTAAAAGCTGCAAACAATTTTTTGCTTTAATGTTATCTCTTGATTCTTTTAAGCGTTTTAATTTTTCAACCTGTATATTTCTTATGTTATCATCAATTTTTAAAACAGGTATTGGCTTTTCCTGTTCAGATTTAAATTGATTAACGCCAACAATTATCTTTTCCCCGGTTTCAATTTTGTGCTGATAATCGTAAGCACTGCGTGCAATTTCATTCTGAATAAAACCTTGTTCTATTGCAGAAACGCTTCCGCCCATTTCATCAATCTGCTGAATTAATTTCCATGCTTCAGCTTCTATTTCGTTTGTAAGTGATTCTATAAAATAACTTCCGCCCAAAGGATCGACTGTATCTGCAACACCGCTTTCAAATGCAACTATTTGTTGTATGCGCAAAGCAATACGTGCAGCTTCTTCTGTTGGTAAACTCAATGCTTCATCATAACCATTTGTATGCAAACTTTGCGTTCCGCCTAAAACAGCAGCTAATGTTTGCAGTGTAACCCTTGAAATATTATTTAAAGGTTGTTGCGCCGTTAATGTACTGCCGCCGGTTTGTGTATGAAAACGCAGCATCATTGCTTTGGGATCTGTTGCACCTAAATCTTTCATCATCTTTGCCCACATTCTTCTGGCTGCACGAAACTTTGCAATTTCTTCAAACAAATTATTGTGCGCATTAAAAAAGAATGACAAACGTTTTCCAAAAATATTTACATCCAGTTTTTTATTCAGCGCAGCTTTTACATAGGCTTTGCCGTTGCTAAGTGTGAATGCAATTTCCTGTACAGCTGTACTTCCTGCTTCGCGAATATGATAACCGGAAATTGAAATGGTATTCCATTTTGGCAATTCATGGCTGCACCATTCAAATATGTCTGTAATAATGCGCATGGAAGGTTTGGGCGGATAAATATATGTGCCTCGTGCAGCATATTCTTTTAGTATATCATTTTGAACAGTACCTGTAATTTTTTTCAGATCGGCGTTTTGCTGTTTTGCAACTGCAACATATAAGCTTAATAAAATAAATGCTGTTGCATTTATCGTCATCGAAGTACTTACATTTTGCAAGCTGATTTCTTTGAATAAAGTTTGTATGTCTTCTATACTGTCTATAGCAACGCCAACTTTTCCTACTTCACCTTCTGCAAGTACGTGATCGCTGTCGTAACCAATTTGCGTGGGAAGATCAAATGCAACACTTAAACCATTTACACCTTGTGATAATAAATAATGATAGCGCTTATTACTTTCTTCTGCAGTAGAAAATCCGGCATACTGGCGCATCGTCCATAATTTGCCCCGATACATATCCGGCTGAATGCCGCGTGTAAAAGGAAATTGAGCTGGCTCTTCTAAAGCTTGTTGCGTATTATTGGTTGAAGAATTGTAAACTGTTTTTATTTCAATGCCGCTATCAGTAAAGCATTTTTTTTCATCATGCATAAAAAAATTTTGCAATCGTTGCCCGCAAGTTACTCCATTAATTTTTTGGCTTCGTAACTTAAAGCTTCGCTTACAACTTCATGCAATGTTCCTTTTTTATCATTCATTAAAAATTCAAGAAGCAGTTTGTTTAAATCTAAACCGGTTGCATGCGGCGGCAGTACATTAGCAAGTTGGTTAATGATAAGCAGGTTTTGTTCTTTCAAATTTTTTACGGCATTCCACGCATCGGGCGTAACATAAATTTGTTGCGTTATGTTGTAATCGAATTCTGAACGTATGTTTTGTGTAAGCAACAATTGCATTTCGCGTGCAGTGGCACCGGGTTGATTTATTCTGCTGATAAGATGTGGCAACGCTATTCTATCAACCAGTATAACTAATCTTTCATAAGCTTGCAGTTGCATTGCGGTTCCCGGTGTTTTTTTTGAAATTTTATCTTCACCCGGTTGTTTCATTCGCGTTATAATAATAAACATTATGCTGGCCGTAACGAGAACAGAAACTGCAACAACGAATATGACAGAGATAGTATCCAATGTTTTGTTTTATGCAATGTAAGGAATCCTTCAATAAAGATTAAATGTACTGAAACAAAAAAGCCACGATTAACGTGGCTTTTTTTATTTAGTGATTTCCTCTTCGATTGCCGCCTCCGCCTCTGCCTTGCCAGCCACCACCTCCGCCATTAGATTGCGGTTGTTTGAATGATGGTTGTTGAAACTGAGGTTGTCTAAAAGATTGTTGTTGTCTGAAAGCCTGCCTTTGTTCTTGTTGTCTGAATTGTTGCTGTTGTTGTCTGAATTGTTGCTGCCTGTTATCAAACTGCCTGTCATTCATTCCCTGCTGTGGCGGACGATTATGCTGTTGCTGCTGTTGTTGCTGATTACGTTGTTGCTGTTGCTGCTGCTGTTGTTGCTGATACCTCTGCTGATTTTGTTGATTTTGCTGTTGTTGCCGATTACGCATATCTTGTTGAATTCTGTCTCTTGGATCAGGACGCGGTTGGTTATCGTTCTGATTATTCTGATTCGCGTTTGGTCTTTGAAGATACCTGTTGCCTGAACCGTTATTATTGTTATTATTATTGTTCAAATTCCTGTTCTGCGTATTTCCATTTCTATTCTGAAAATTCCTGTTTAGATTATTGTTATTATCAACACGATTTTGCACTCTTTGTTTTACACCGGGACGATACATTTGAACCGTGTTATTATCTACCATAGTTCTGCCGGGGCGTGATGAATTCCTGATATTAACCTGATTCACTCTTCTGCCGGAATATCTTTCCACATCAGATCTGTTTGGACCCGCAACAAACCTGTGATTGTTATATACTGTTGTATTGTTTATAATAGTTGTGTTATGGATGATGGTTACGTTGCGTCTGTACGGCGCATAATATCTTCCAATGTATGGGCTGCCCATGTAACGACAGGGAGCAAATACCCAGCGATTGTATGGAATACCACCACCAATTCCAAATCCTATACTCATACCCGGACCTAAAGGCGTCCAGCCATAATAACCACCACCAAATCTCCATGATACCCATGCCGGTCCCCAATCATAACCCGGCACCCACATCCAACCATAAAAAGGATCGTATGCCCAACGACCGTAATGGAACGGCGCCCAGCCCCACGAATAATCTGAAGCCCATGTCCAACCATAAGCTGTGTAAACCCAATGACCGCCTGTTGAATAAGGAACAAATCCACGTGTGTTACAAATCCACACACGACCATATTCAGGAGCCATGACCCAACGACCGTAAGGATTTAAAGCATCATTAAATACGTTAATGTTTACCTCTGAAGGTTCCTCATCATAATTGTTTGGATCATCATAATCGTTATCATCATTACCCTGGTTCTGATCATAGCTATAATCATCATTATTCTGATCCTGGTTATCCTGGTAATCCTGATTGTTATTATCGTTTTGATTATAACTGTTATTATTATTATCGTCGTAATATCCGTCGTTCTGTGCCGACGCATATCGCGGTGTGCTGCATGACGCTGCGATTAATAAAATCAACAGCGGATAAGCAATTTTTTTAAAATTCGTTTTCATATGTTTTATCATGAATTTCTTTTTGTAAATAAGTTCAATTGTTGTTCCAGAAAAAAAATATTTTTTTATGAATTTAAGACTAAAAGCGAGGTATCAAGTTTAATACTGAAGTAATTTTGAAGTTCTCATTATTCACAAGTCAATTTATCAAAATGCCTTCATTTGATACTGTTAGCCAGGTTGACCTTCAAACACTGGATAACGCTGTAAACACAGCAAAAAAAGAAATAACAAATCGTTTTGATTTTCGTGGTTTGCATGTTCAAATCGAGCTTGATAAGAAACAATATGTTTTAACGATTGAAGTGGAGAGTGATATGAAGATGAAACAAGTGATTGATGTGTTAATTAGCCGTGCTGTAAAACAAGGTATTGATGCAAATGCTTTTGATTTTTCAAAAGATGCCTTTCAAAGCGGTAAGGTTTTGAAGAAAGAGGTGCCGGTAACAAATGGTCTTAAACAGGAAGATGCAAAAAAAATTGTAAAGATCATAAAAGACAGCAGTCTTAAAGTGCAGGTACAAATAATGGATGATGTGGTAAGAGTAACGGGTAAAAAAATTGATGATCTGCAACAGGTAATAGCGCTATTAAAACAATCTAATCTTAGCATTCCGTTGCAGTTTGTAAATATGAAATCCTGATTTAGTTTGTTCATAAGCTGCAAACGCTTAACTTTGCGCTCCTTTTCCCACAAGGCTCAACAAGAGTTCCGACAGTTCGGAAACGCCAGCAGGGAGTAATCTTTAACAAGATTATAATGCCGAAAGTAAAAACAAACTCCAGCGCCAAGAAGCGCTTTAAAGTAACAGCTACCGGTAAGATCGTTTACCAAAAAGCATTCAGACGACACATTCTTACAAAAAAATCTACTAAACGCAAGAGAGCATTACGTCATTCGGGTGTGGTTGATCCAACCAACCGTGATTTTGTATTGCGCTTATTACGTTTAAAAGGTTAATCTTATTCATTCATCTTATAAAATAATTATATGCCACGTTCAGTAAATGCTGTTGCTTCAAGGGCAAGAAGAAAAAGAATTCTTAAGCAAGCCAAAGGTTTTTATGGCAAGCGTAAGAATGTTTACACAGTTGCAAAAAATATTGTAGAAAAAGGTATGACCTATAGTTATGTAGGTCGCAAAAATAAAAAGCGCGAATACAGGCAGCTTTGGATCGCACGTATTAATGCTGCTGTTAGACCTGAAGGTTTAACCTACAGCGAATTCATTCATAAACTAAATGCAAAAGGTATTGAGTTAAACAGGAAAATACTTGCAGACCTTGCCATGAATGAACCGGATAGTTTTAAAGCGTTGATTGAATCAGTTAAATAATTTCTCTTATAAAATTTTAAACCCTGCATCCGCGGGGTTTTTTATTTGTTGATTATTTCAAACTGTTATTTTTGTATGCATTTTAAAGTTTATGCATATTAGCCAAAATGAATAACTCCTATACTTCGCTTGTAAAGCAAACCTTTCATTTTCCTCAAGAAGATTTTGATGTTAATGATGATGGTTACCTGCGGTTTAATGGTCTTGATATAAAATCAATAATTGATAAATACGGTACGCCTTTAAAATTAAGTTACCTGCCAAAAATTGGAATGCAGATCAACAAGGCGAAGAAAATGTTTGCTGCAGCAATAAAACGGCATAAGTATGAAGGCACATACAATTACTGCTATTGTACAAAAAGCTCGCATTTTTCTTTTGTGGTAGAAGAAGCATTAAAGCATAACATCAACCTTGAAACTTCTTATGCCTACGATATTGAGATCATCAACCAGCTCTATAAAAGAAAAAAAATAAGCAAAGACATTTTTATTATTTGTAATGGCTTCAAACAAAAAAATTATACTTCAAGTATTGCAAGATTAATCAATACCGGTTTTAATAATGTTATACCTGTTTTAGATAATAAAGAAGAATTGCAGCAATACAGGCGCAGCGTAAAAGTACCTTTCAAACTGGGCATTCGTGTAGCTGCAGAAGAAGAGCCTACCTTTCCTTTTTATACATCAAGATTAGGTATTCGTGCAAAAGATATTCTTGAATTTTATGTTGATGAAATTGAAGGTTATGAAGACAGGTTTCAGTTAAAAATGCTGCACATCTTTTTGAACAAAGGTATTAAAGATGATATTTATTACTGGAGCGAATTGAACAAGATCATCAACCTATACTGTCAACTAAAAAAGATTTGTCCTGAACTTGATTCAATAAATATTGGTGGCGGATTTCCGATAAAGCACTCGCTTGGCTTTGAGTACGATTATCAATTTATGATCAACGAAATTGTTAGCAATATTAAAAAAGCATGCAAGAAAGCCAAGGTTCCGATGCCACATATTTTTACAGAGTTCGGAAGTTACACGGTTGGTGAAAGCATGGCGCATATTTATAGTGTTATCGGGCAAAAAGTGCAGAACGACAGGGAACGCTGGTATATGATCGATTCTTCATTCATTACTACTTTACCTGATACGTGGGGAATTGGAGAAAAATTTTTGATGCTTCCGATCAATAAATGGGAGAATGAATACCAGCGTGTGGTGCTTGGCGGTTTAACATGCGACAGTCATGATTATTATGATTCTGAAGAACATATTAATGAGGTGTTTCTGCCAAAAATTTCAAATGATAATAATGGCGATGATAAGTCGAACAAAGAGCCTTTGTATGTTGGCTTTTTTCATACCGGTGCATACCAGGATCAAATAAGCGGTTATGGCGGAATTAAACATTGCCTTATACCCTCACCCAAACACGTAATTGTTGATTACGATAAAAACGGAAAGCTCGTAGACTGGCTGTACGCAAAACAACAGACCGCACAAAGCATGTTGAAAATTTTAGGTTATCTGTAAGCTTTAATAAACTTGTTTAGTTTTTTAAGGTCACACAACACTAAATTTTCAAACATGAAAAAAATTATTTCCGTATTAATTCTTTCAGCTTCATTAATTGGTGTTTCGGCACATGCGCAAAAGGGTGGTCAGCATGGCATGCAAATGAAACAGATGCTAAAGGATTCTTTACATTTAACCGATGCGCAGGCTGATTCTGTAGTTGCAATTCGTGCAGAATTCCAAAAGAAAATAAGAAGTGTGATGAAAGATTCGACTGTTGCTGCAGACAAAAGAAAAGAAGAGATACAGCCGTTGCGAAAAGAAATGAAAACACGTTTACAGGTAATTCTTACAAAAGAACAAATGAAGAAAATGGAGGAAATGCAACAGGGAATGCATGGCGAAGGAAAGATGAACAACGATAATTAATTTGTTATACAAAATGTGAAAAGGTTTCTAAACGAAACCTTTTTTTATTTTAGGGATGATTCAAGTGATATAAAATTTTTACTTTCAATGAATGGCTGCTAAAACTTACATAGCACATTTTGATTTGGATTCTTTTTTTGTGAGTGTGGAAGAATTGAATGATCCTTCATTAAAAGGAAAAGCGGTTATTGTTGGCGGCAGCCGCGAAAGAGGTGTTGTAACAACCTGCAGCTATGAAGCAAGAAAATATGGTGTGCATTCGGCAATGCCGATGAAAAAAGCGATGCAGCTTTGTCCGCATGCCATTCTGGTGAGAGGCACACGAGGGCAATACAGCAAATTTTCAAACTGGGTTACAGATATTATTGCAGCCAAAGCGCCAAAGTTTCAAAAAGCAAGTATTGATGAATTTTATCTTGATCTTACGGGAATGGATAAATTTTTTGATCCGTTTAAATGGACAATCGATTTGCGTGAAGAGATCATTAATGAAACAAAACTTCCTATTTCATTTGGGCTTGCGAGCAATAAATTGATTGCAAAAATTGCTACAGACGAAGCGAAACCGAACGGTTACCTTTTTATTCAGCATGGAAAAGAAAAAGAATTTCTTGCGCCGTTACCTGTAAAAAAAATACCCGGTGTCGGCAATCATACATTGTCCATTCTGCATGATATAGGCATTGAATTTATCGGCGATATTCTTTTGAGAACGCAGGAAGAAATGGAAAGTTATTTAGGAAAATGGGGCGCTGAATTATGGGACAAAGCGCAGGGTAAACATTTTGGAAGCGTTAAAGAGTGGCATGAAGCAAAATCAATTTCTACAGAAAATACATTTGAGACAAATTCGGCTGATGAGAAATTTTTATTGAGTGAATTAGTTCGCATGACGGAGAAAGTAGCATTTGAGTTAAGACAAGACGGAAAGCTCGCCGGTTGTATTGCAGTGAAAATCCGTTACCCGAATTTTGAAACCACATCAAAGCAAATTGCAATTGATTATACATTTAGAGATGATGAATTAATTCCAACAGCTATTGATCTTTTTCATAAGCTGTATAAAAAAGGAAAACCTGTACGATTGTTAGGTGTGCGCTTAACAGATTTTACAAACATTACTGTACAGGGAAATTTATTTGATGATGTTTCAAAAAAATCAAATCTGTACAAAGCCATCGACGAAATAAAATTAAAGTTTGGGAAAGGGCTTGTGTCAAAAGCAAGAGCAGTGAAATAGAAGCCTCACCTGAATCCCTGATACCGATTGAAAAAATAAATGCTGGTTAAACTGTAATCGTTTCTTGCCCTCTCCTTCGGAGAGGAGTTGGAGTGAGGTCTAATAATGTATATCGATCGGCTTTTCATAAGCAGTTACCAGCCATCTCTTCATTTCTTTTTCTGTGTACCATTTCTTAAAAAACCTGCTTGACATAATCGCATTTACACCATGTACAAATAACGATGGAGACATTGCATTAGCAAGCCGGTACAATCTTTCTTCACTCTGCAAACGCTTATGCACTTCTTTATCATAATTGCTGAACATGTTTTCAGTGAAACAATTTTTCTCAACAGCCCGCTGAATATAATGCGCGGCAATGTACGCAGATAACATCGCGGGTCCGATACCTTCGCCGGAATTTGGAGCAACAAGCGAAGCTGCATCGCCGGTGAGCAACCAGCCGTCACCATGCGCTTTGCGGTTTAATGTCGACATAGGAATTCCCCATCCTTTTGGTTGTTCCAACGCTTGTGCATTTTTGAATCGATCAGATATGTAAACATCGTTTTGAATAATATCTTTAAGTGCATCGCGAATGTTCATACTTTTTTTTGCTACATGATAACTTGCCATTCCAAAGCCTGCATTCACTTCATTATTTTGTAAAGGAAAGATCCAGAAATAAGCGAAAGGATATTTTTTAGGGAAATAAATCTCGATCAGTTTTTTTTCATGAATGCCTTCCACATTTTTCCAATATTGTCTTAAAGCCGCTGCGTAATGATAACGATTAACACTTCGCTCACCAACATGTTTCAGCACAACCGAATGATCACCGTCTGCACCAACAAGCATCTGTGTTTTTATTTTTATTGGGCTTGATGCATGCTTTCCTTCCAACACCCAATAATTATTTTCTTTATAAATTTTTTGAATGATGCATTGTGTTTTTACATCAGCCATCTTCCTATCCATTTTGCTGAATAAATATTCATCAAAGCTTGTTCTGCGCGATGTATAAAATATGGGTTGATTTAACAGCACTTCGTTATTTGGATTGCTGCACATCAGATCAACCTGCCTGCCTTTTGGCAAAATAAAACGCATGCCAAATGATTGCGTAAAATCAGTTGTAGAAAATTCATTTCTTACAATTAACGGATCAATGTTATTTAATACACGTACAACTTTCAGATCAAGTCCATCGCCGCAAATTTTATCACGGGGAAATTCAGCAGCATCAACAATTACGTGCGGAATATTCATTTTACAAAGCAGGACAGATGTGGTTGAACCTGCGGGTCCCGCACCAACAATGCACACTTTTGTATCAATGGTTTCAATCATGCAGAATAAAATAAATAATTACCGGATTAAAACAACGGTACCTTTTATTGAACGTACAGCACCTCCAAGATCAAAATAAAAAATCGTGTAAATATAAGTGCCTGTTGGTTGTGGCTTTCCATTGCGTGTGCCATCCCAGCCATTACCTGCATTTTCTGAAAAGAAAATTTTATTACCATAACGATTATAAACCGATAAACTGATTAATCGCTGACCGTTTAATTGAGCCGGCTTAAAAATATCATTCAATCCATCATTATTTGGCGTAAAAGCAGAAGGAATAAAAACAGGTAATGAACAAAATGCATTTACGTTTACAGTGTCTGAAGAAATATTACACGATGATGTTGCCGTAACCCAATATTTGCCGGGAAAACTTGCAGTAAAAGTATTTGTTGTTGAACCGTTTTGCCACTTATAAACAGCACTATCCTTAGGCATCAAAAATGTAACCGGCTGATTATTTATAAGACAGGTATCATTACCTAAAGAAACAGTAAACAGTTTTGTAAAGTGCACTTTATAGTTTACAACACTATCGCAGCCGCCAAATTTCGGATAGGAAAAAGAATAAGTACCGCTTGTTCTAACTACAGAATCGTTTGGTGGTAATTTGTAAATAGTGCCGCTGCACAATGTAACAGCTGTATCACGGTTAACGGGCTTGCAGCAATTTTGTATTGCGCAATCATCACGCATATTTGCGGAGAGAATTTCTGTATAAGGTGAAACAAAAAAAGGATGAAGACTTCCTTCATTTGTTGGTGAATATGTAATCATATCAGCTGGTGGATTAATTACATCGATTTTGAATGAAACATTAAATGTGTCGGAGCATAATGTAGAACCATCTGCATTTGCTTTAACGAGGTAAGCTAAATCTTCACCGGCTGCATTATCAGATAAATTATTAGTTATGTATTCGCCCGCTACATAAATATTATTATTGTAGATTCTTCCATTTATTAACCGTTGCAGATTGTCGGGCGTTTGCTGATATTGATGTGCCCAAACAACAACTGAGTCATCTTGCACAGCAAAAAGTATTGGTGAATGCCGCGGATATAAATTGGCTTCATACATTTCAGTATTAGCAGAAATATGACCTGCATCTACAACCTGTACATCACTTAAACTTAATGTTCTTGAATTTAATTCTATTTGTCTTGCCTCAAAATATTTACCATCAGCAGTTAAAAAAAATGTTCGGTTGCCAACATGTAAATGAATGGTTCCATCAGGTTGCTCTGATGCACGCGGAAATGCGTATTGATTGTATTTAGTGTATCCATTCATCCAAATAATATTGCCATTGTTCTTGTCTAACTTTAAAATATAACCGGCTTTAAGATCACTTGAGGAGCCTGTTGTTAAGAGAGAACCATCTTTCATTTGCGAAACTGTTTTTAATCCTTCTTTATTACTAAACCTAAAAGACCTGAACCATATCAGGTTTCCATTTTTATCCAATCGTAAAATAATATTCGCTGATTTTCGCACATCCGTAATATTACCGGAACTATCGCCGGAAAAGTCAGTGTATAAGGTTCCTGCGGCTGCATAACCGCCATCATTAAGCTGAACAATTGCTGCCAAACTGCTATACTGCGCACCCAATGCAATTGACCATTGCACATTGGCATCAGTATCTGTTTTTGCAATCCATCCCTGCTCAAATGTGCTTACAGATTTTGTTGAGCCTGTAACTAAAAAACCGCCATCACGCGTAGTGCGTAAACCATTCAGCGTTTCATCTTTTTGCAAACCAAAACATTTAGACCAGATTATATTTCCACCTGCAGTTGTTTTTAAAATCCACATATCATCGCTTTTATTAATTGCAGATTCTGTTGTACCAATAATAAAAAGATCGCCTGAAGAATTGATAGAAACATTTCTTGGATGTGCATTGTGTATGCCCTGGTTCCAATAAATTTTTTGAAAAGAAAATGTATCACAATATTGTGCGCACAGCGATGTGCTCAAAAAAGCAAAACAGAAAAAAAACAAGTATGCTTTATTTTTTTTCATCAGGATAGCAACAGTGTGTTTGTAAAATGAAAGCTAATTTACCGGTTCTTTTTCCATCATCAGGTAAGCTTTTATAAATCCATCTAATTCGCCATCCATTACCGGTTGTACATTGCCAACTTCATAATCAGTTCTATGGTCTTTTATCATTTTGTAAGGATGAAAAACATAACTTCTTATCTGGCTGCCCCATTCAATTTTTTTCTTGTTAGCATTGGTTGCATTTTTTGCTTCTTCACGTTTACGCAATTCTTCTTCATACAAACGACTCTTCAACATCTTTAATGCAAGCTCACGATTTTCTCCCTGCGTTCTGCTTTGCTGGCATTCGACAATAATTCCTGATGGAATGTGTTTTAAACGAACAGCGGTTTCAACCTTGTTTACATTTTGACCACCTTTACCACCGCTGCGATAAAACTCCCATTCAAGATCTGCGGGATTTACATTTATTTCAATCGTATCATCAATCAACGGATATACAAACACGCTTGCAAATGATGTATGCCGTCGCGCATTACTATCAAAAGGAGAAATTCTTACCAAACGATGCACACCACTTTCTGCTTTTAAGAATCCATAAGCAAAGGGTCCGTCAAATTGCAACGTTGCAGTTTTAATACCTGCGCCATCACCTTCCTGGAAATCGAGTTCCGTTACTTTCCAGCCTTGCTTATCGCCATACATTCTGTACATGCGTAAAAGCATCTCTGCCCAATCCTGGCTTTCCGTTCCGCCAGCGCCCGGATTTATTTGCAGCACTGCCGGCAATTCATCTTCGGGTTCGTTTAATGTGCTTTTGAATTCTGCATCATCTAAAATTTTTAACGCATTATCGTATGCAAGTTTTGTTTCTTCTTCAGTTGCATCACCTTCTTTCCAAAAATCAAATAACACAGCAAAATCTTCAACAGATGTTTCAACCTGTTTATACAGTTTTATCCAATATTCGTTTGATTTTATTTCTTTCATGATTTCTGTGGCACGTTTATTATCGTTCCAGAAACCCGGTGAAAGCGAAATGGTGCGGTCTTCTTCTATTTTGTGCGTACGGTTATCAACGTCAAAGAAACCTCCTTATCCCGGCGAGGCGAGACCGCATATCCTGTAGTTTTTCCTGTGTCATATTGCGCGAAGTTAAGCAGCAGATTTTTTAGAAGTGCGGTTAAGAATTCTTATGCTTCATTTTTATGTATTCAAAAGACGCTTTAAAAATATTTTTTAATACATCTGTGTTTACATCACTTAGCTTGTTGATGTATAAACAGCCCTTACCTGTTTTATGTTTGCCGAGTGCCTTCAGCAGATCTTCGTTTCTTTCTTCTCCGCCCATTCCATATATTGCTATATTTTGTTTACGCGGCGAAAAACCGATCATACACATATTACCTTCATGCCCGCTTTCATATTTATAATGATAACTTCCAAAACCAATGATGCTTGTACCCCACATTTTTGCCGGGTGTTTTGTAATGTCATTCATCATTTCAACAATTGTAAAACAATCTTTGCGTTTTGTTTCATCTTCAATTGTGTTCAAAAACTTTGTAACATTTTCATCGGTTTGTTTGGTTTTTAATTCAGCCATACACAATGTTTTTAGTTGATAAGAAAATTGTCTATCAATCTTACATCTTCAATAAATGCGGCGGCAAGCACAATTAATTTTTTATTTTTCTCCAATGTATTTTCAGGCAACAACGTTTCTGCATTTGCAATTTCAATATAATCAATTTTATCAAAGCCGTTATCCGAAATCATTTTTGCAGCATTGTTTTTCAATTCATCGAAATTATTTTTTTCAATGTTTTGTTTTATGTATTGAAGCGCTTTAAAAATTATGGTTGCTTTTTTTCTTGCATCGCTGCTTAAACGCATATTGCGGCTGCTCATAGCAAGACCATCATCTTCACGCAAAGTTTTTTCTACATTTATTTTTACAGAAGGAAAATAAAGCTGCATCATCTTTTTTAGCACCAATGTTTGCTGATAATCTTTTTGCCCGAGAAAAAGTTTGCCGGGTTTTATTACACGCAAAAAATTATATACCACATTACAAACACCCTGGAAATGCCCCGGTCTGTAAAATCCTTCTAAAATATTTTCCAAATAATCCAATTCAAAATGTAAAAGTTTATCGATACCGTTTGGATAAACTTCGCTTACAGAAGGCAGGAAAAGAATATCTGTACCATTTTCTTCAAGCAACAAAATATCATTCTCGATCGTGATGGGATATTTTTCAAAATCGGTTTTATTATTAAACTGAACAGGGTTTACAAAAACGCTGCAAACAACGATGTCGGATTCTTTTTTTGCCTGTGTTATAAGCGAAATATGCCCGCTATGTAACGCGCCCATAGTTGGAACAAAGCCAACAGAAACGTTTTTGCTTTTTAATTTTTGCAGATGTTCAGTTAGTGCATTTGCTTTTTTAAATAATATCATTCTTGGGATTTAACAGCTTAAATAGCTCAATCGTTCCTGATTTTGAAAGCATTTCTTTAACTTTGCAAATCTTATTTTTTAGATAGCAATATAGAAATCAAGTTTTTTGAATGTCAACAAAGAAAAGAATTTTATTTATAGCAACGGAAATGTCGCCATATCTCGAGCTGACGGAATTTGCGGAAATTATAAATAAGCTGGCGATTAAGTGTAATGATAACGATTATGAAGTGCGCTGCATAATGCCGAGGTTTGGTGTTATAAATGAAAGAAGACACAGGCTGCATGAAGTAGTTAGATTATCAGGTATAAATGTATCGATTGATAATGATGATTACCCTTTGCAAATTAAAGTTGCTTCTTTGCCTAATGCACGTTTACAGGTTTACTTTTTAGATAACGAAGATTTTTTTAAGCGCAAATATATTTTCCAGGATGAGAATGATCATTGGTATGAAGACAATGATCTGCGTACGATTTTCTTTTGCAAGGGCGCACTTGAAACGGTGAAAAAATTTGGTTGGCCGCCGGATATTATTCATTGCAGCGGCTGGATGACGGGTTTAATTCCTATGTATTTAAAAACAGCTTATAAACGTGAGCCGGTTTTTTTACACAGTAAAATTGTTTTCACTGTAAGTCAGAATACTTTCAAAGAAAAACTTGGAAAAGGATTTTTAGAGAAAGCAGCAATCACCGCAGGCATAAAAGAAAAAGAACTCGAACCTTATAAAGAAGCTAATAATACTGCCCTGTTTAAAGGCGGCGCTTATTATGCTGATGCTATTACAATCGGTGCAGAAAAAATAGATAAAAAATTAGTGGAAGAGTTTGCCAAAATGAAAGGCAAAAAAATTCTGTCTTATAACAAGGAAACTGATTTAACAGAGTATTTAGAATTGTATAACGAGCTTGCGGCGAAGTAAAAAATTGCATGAATTTTATTGATTCCCGCCTTATCAAATTCTTATTTTTTTCGTGTTTGATATTTGCATTTTTTGATTGCACAAAAATTTCAAATACAGATATTGGCGCGGGATTAATACCACCTGTTGATGGTGTGATGACAAAGGATACGGTGCTTGATGTAATAACAAAAAATGAGGCGTTTGATTCTGCTGCTGTTGGATTTTCTGATGATCATGTTTTAGGATACATATCTAATGATCCGGTTTTTGGAACTACCTCTGCTTCTATTAATTTTCAACTATCTCTTCCTAACGCAGCTTTTTCTTACGCGGCAGGTGTACCCAATAGTGCATTACAATTTGATTCTGCTGTATTAAGCATGAGTTATAAAGGTGTTTGGGGAGATTCAACAGAACCACTTTTCCTGCATGTTTATGAAATAGATCCTGAAGTTCCTTTTTTGGTTGATTCATCGTACAACAACACCATAAGTTTTGAAAAAGGCAGCGACATAACAGAGAAGCCGGGACAAGAAGTGGATATAAGAACACTTAATGACCCTGATACAATAAATCAATTTAGTGAAAATGCCACCAACCAGCTACGCATTCGTTTAAGTGAAACTTTTGGTAAAAGATTATTGAATGATTATGATTCAGCACATGAATATCAAAGTGATTCTACTTTTCATAACGCTGTTAGAGGGCTAACTGTTGAAGCGGAACAACATACCAGTAACGCATTAATTTTATTAAATCTTTCAGACACCAGCACACGCTTATCTCTTTATTATCATTATACAAATGCTTCGGGCACTGATACTGCCGTGCGGAGATTTGGTACGAATGCATTAACCTGTGCAAGCTCAAATACTATTATCAGGAATCGCACAGGCGCAGATATTTCAAAATATTTTCCACCTAATGCTAACCCGAATGATAGCTTAATCTACGTGCAAACAAGTCCCGGCACATATGCAAAAATTCAAATTCCGCACTTAGATAGTTTGCCCAACATGATCATTCATCGTGCAGAAATTTTAATGCAGCAGGTTCCTGATGTTTCGGGCTCTGATCAAAACTTTACTGCACCCAATCTTTTTCTTGCCGCTTACAGCCAGGATTCGGGTAAGCGTTTTGCAATTCCGTACGATATTCAGTATTCAGGTTTAACCATAACAAACCTTACAGCTTTTGGTGTAGCCCCCATTCGTAAATCGGTGGGAACAGGAACCATATCTACTTATAGTTTTGATATAAGCCGTTATGTTCAGGGTATTGTTACACGAAAAGATCCTGTATACGATCTAATATTATGGGCGCCTTATAATTATTATATGTATCCTTCCATCTCATTTGCATATACAACGCCTATTTCAACGCCGGCATTAAATACAGTTGCAATAGGCAGGGTGCGGCTTGGTGGCGGCAGCAGCCAGGCGGGTTATAAAATGCGGTTGCACATCGTTTACTCATCCGTTCAATAATGTTATGTAACTGCATGTTATATTTGCAGCCATTAAAAAATAATTATGTCTTATTTGTTTACATCTGAAAGTGTGTCTGAGGGACATCCCGATAAAGTTGCAGATCAAATATCTGATGCGCTTATTGATAATTTTCTTGCCTTTGATGCTGATAGTAAAGTTGCCTGCGAAACGCTGGTAACAACCGGGCAGGTTATATTAGCCGGTGAGGTAAAATCTAAAGCTTATCTTGATGTGCAGGATATTGCAAGAAGCGTAATTCGCAAAATTGGTTACACAAAAAGTGAGTACATGTTCGAAGCACATTCATGCGGCGTGCTTTCTGCTATACACGAACAGTCTTCTGATATTAACCAGGGTGTTGACCGAAAACAAAAAGAAGAGCAAGGCGCAGGCGACCAGGGAATGATGTTTGGTTATGCTACAAATGAAACCGAAGATTATATGCCTTTGGCATTAAGTCTTGCACATAAACTTTTAATTGAATTGGCCGCACTGCGCAGGGAAAATAAAGAAATAACTTATTTACGCCCCGATGCAAAAAGCCAGGTGACTTTGGAATATGATGATAACAATAAACCTGTACGCATAGATGCAATTGTTGTTTCAACACAGCATGATGATTTTGCTGATGACGACACCATGCAAAAGCAGATAGAAAAAGATATAAAAGAAATACTGATTCCGCGTGTAAAGAAACAATACCCCAACTACGCACATCTTTTCAATGATCAAATCAAATATCATATTAATCCCACCGGCAAATTTGTAATTGGCGGCCCGCATGGCGATACAGGCTTAACCGGAAGAAAAATTATTGTTGATACTTACGGTGGTAAAGGCGCACATGGCGGCGGTGCTTTTAGCGGCAAAGACCCAAGCAAGGTTGACCGTTCTGCAGCTTATGCAACACGGCACATTGCAAAAAACTTAGTTGCTTCCGGTGTTTGTGATGAAGTATTGGTGCAGGTTTCTTATGCTATCGGTGTTGCAAAACCAACAAGTATTAATGTTAATACATTCCGTACTGCAAACGTGAAGATGACGGATGGTGAGATAAGCAAAAAGATTGAAGAGATCTTTGATATGCGCCCTTACTTTATTGAACAGCGTTTAAAATTGCGCAATCCTATTTACAGCGAGACTGCTGCGTATGGACATATGGGCAGAAAAAATGAAACTGTTGAAAAAGTATTTCGTTCCCCCGAAGGAAAAGAAGTAAAAAAATCTGTTGAGCTTTTTACGTGGGAAAAATTGGATTATGTTGATAAAATAAAAAGCGCATTTAATCTTAAATAAAATGTTCAAACAAAAATAAAAGCCTGGCATTGCCAGGCTTTTATTTTTTCATATAAAACAAGTTTATACTCTTGCTGCTATTGCTGTATCAGGCAAGCCTTGCCCTTCATTAATTAATTTTCTTAAGCTTTCCCCTACATAAAAATTCCAGCCTTTTTCACAGTTCGTGTAACATTCAATCTGTGGTATTAAACCTTCGTGCATCATTGTAATTTTGGTTGAATTATTTTCTTTGGCGATCAACCAATGCACTTTTGTATTATTCCATTCTTTCTTATCGTTTAGCCAGTGAAGATTACAATCTGCTATGCTCCAAACTATTTTTCTCTCCGGAATGATTTCCGTTATTTCAAATGTTACAAATGTTTCACCAAAGCGAACAGTGAATACATCATTTACATTTTCGGTGTTGCCTTCAATGTTTTTCGTCCACCAGCCGGCAACATCAGTTATATTTTTAAATGCAGATTTTGCAGAAGCATTTGTATTGATGCTGATGGAATAATTTTCATTTTTCATGATCGTGATTTTTTGTCTAACAGCATTTGCAATTTTTTAAGCTTAGATGCCCAGAAAGAATCGAAGTAATCTATCCATTCCTGCAGCTCGTTAAAACCATCCTGCTTTAATAAACAATGTCTTTCCCTTCCAATTCCCTGTACGGAAATAAAACCGCCGTTCTCCAATATTTTCAAATGCTTTGAAACTGCCGGGCGGCTCATATCAAAATTTTCGGCAAGTGCATTTATCGTTAAACTTTTTTTAGAAAGCAGTTTCAGCATTTGCCTGCGGCTTGGATCTGCAATTACCTGGAATGTATCAAGCGTTGGTTGTGCCATATTTCGTTTTATTTATAAGTTCATAGATCTTTTGCATGTTTTCTAACCAGCCCTGGTACATCGCATTAAATATGGGCAGCTTTTCAAAGCCTTTCACACCGCTATGTTCAAGACTTAATACAGTGCCGTTATTTTTTTCTTCCAGCGTCCAAACAACTGTAGAATCCATTGTCATTACACCATTGCCGGGTCCGCCTTTCCACGAATACACTAATTTTTTGCAGGGAATAATCTCAAGCACTTTGCAATACACCATGCCGTCAAAATCAAATTTGGGTAGGGGGTTGGTTCTGAATTGAAATTCATGACCAACGATTGGTTTAAAATCATTTTTCATTAACCATAATTCCATCAGCGCTGCATTGGTTAAATATTCCCAAACAACTTCAGGTTTATTTGGAAAAAGAATGGTGTGATTAATACTGTTTGACATAATAGGTAACTTTTAAGTTACGCAAATATATGAGTAACTTTTGAGTTACCTGATTTTTTTTTAAATTATTTTTTAAAGTGGATTAAAAGATTTTTCTTGAGGAAAAGTATTTACGGTAGCTGCTGCAAAAAGATCAATCACAATAAAGATTATAGTTGATGGAAAACAATAGCATGATGTTACGGTAAACATGTCGCAGCTATATACCTTATTTAATTCTGGTCGAAATAGAGATAGTCAAAACTCATCAACAAACAATTAACCGGGCTTCAGGATTCACTTCAGCATGCAGGTGATTCAGAAAGTTATAACCGTATAAAATCGGAAATTCATGTTGAGCAATTACGTTTTGATAGTTTAAGCAACGAATTAAACAAACTCAGTCCATAAAATTTTGTTGTTGTATTTCATCATTACTGATTTTTAGCAAGCAAAAATTTATCTGCTGAATAATAAACGAACGCCTACAATTAACAACGCAACGGCGAGCGCTTTTACAATACCTTTTGGTTTTACTTTATTGGAAAAATATGCGCCTACTTGTGCGCCTGTAACAACACCAATTCCCAGGTATAAAGCGGTTTTTATTCCTTGTTGCAACGTACCGTTAATTAAATGCACAATGGTGCCGGATAGTGCCATTATTGCTAACACAAAATGCGAAGTTGCGGTTGCCACATGTGCCGGAAAATCGAGCAGGCTTATCAAGGCCGGCACATGAATAATGCCGCCGCCAATACCTAAAAAGCTCGATAAAAATCCAACAAAAAAACTTAGTATAATGCCTGTGCGAATGTTGAATGAATACGTATAACGATGACCAAACTTATCGGTAAAATCTCTGTGTGTAGTTATCTTTCCTCTTGTATGGCTCGCATAAGCGCCTTCACCCGGTTTAATAAATAAGAACAACGCAATTATTACCAACACGCAGCCAAGTATGAAATCAAAAACATGCCGCGGAATATAGCCCGTTAAGATTGCGCCGATGATGGAGCCGGGCAATGTTGCCAAACCAAATGCAATTGCAGATTTATAATCTACGCGTTTCATTCTGCTGTAAGCAATAGAACCTGATGTAGCATTTAAAAACACGATGGCAAGTGAAATTGAAGTGATGAGGCTTGGTTGCATATCGGGATACATTAATGCAAGTATGGGCACTAAAATAAAACCACCACCTGCACCAATGAGTGTTCCAAATGCGCCAACTAAAAAACCTAAGATCAATAATTCAACTGCTGATGGTGCCATGCAGGCAATATAGAAATAAATATACCAATGTGT
>JBEHXR010000008.1:0-28751 GCA_048498595.1 Bacteroidota bacterium | reverse complement strand
CCAATCATAAAGTTTGTTGGTGCAGCAGGATAATAATAATTGTCATTTATAATTTCTTCATCATACACATAAGGATAAGTATTTGCGTTCGGTTCATACAACTTATTAAAGATGTTATTCACTTCAACAATAAAATCTATTTCAGTAAATAACTTTTTGTATAAAGCGTAGTTCAATCTTACATCTTCTGTAAAATAAGATGGCAGCATGCGATTGTTGTTTGATGTATTATCTAAATATTGCTTGCTTACATACTTGCTCACAAAATTCAGTTGCGCATTTTTTATGGGAATGAAAGTGAGCGTTCCTGCAGCAACAACGTTTGGCGAAAAAGAAATATCTGTGTTTGTATGTTGCACCGTTTGCTGACCGATATAATTATAATCAGCATCATAATTATCTAAGTATTCAGTGAAAGCTTTTATTTTATTGCTGCTGAAAGTAATGTTGCCGTTTGCATTAAACCAGGAAGCAAACGCAGCACCGGCCTGCAATTCAATTCCTGCACGATAACTGTTCGGTACATTTATTCTTGTATAACTTCCAATATCATTTATTTTTCCTGTTAGCACTAACTGATCTTTGTATAACATATAATACAGTGTGGCAGAAAAATTATAATTCTTTTTTGCCCTTGAAATGGCAGCTTCAAAATCATTCAATGTTTCTGCATTTGGTTGTTGTTGAAGGCTTGCTTCAAAATCATCACGATTCGGTTCTTTGTGTGCCATTGCATAACTTAAGTATGCATTCCATGCATTATAATTATAACTGATGCCGGCCTTTGGATTGAGAAAATTAAATCTTCGTTTTATAAATAAATCAGGATTGTCTTCAAAGCCTTTCATATCATGCATAACATACCTGTATTGCATATCAGCAAATGTGCTCCACTTTGTATTTAAGTTGTGTTGCCACTTTGCATAAATATTTTCATCTGTTTTTGTTGCAGGATAATAATAATATTGGTAATTGTTTGGAATTTTTACCTGGCTCCAAACTAATTTTCCATAATGTTTACCATCGTATTTACTCCAGCTTCCGCCGATGGTTAATTCGTCTTTTTGTGTTTTATATTGAATGGAAAATATTTGTCCGTAGAAATAATTATCAAGCCACAATCTTCTTACCAGATCTGCAACGGAAGTATCATTCAAATTGTAATCACCTAAGTTTTGTTGCGCTTTATATTCTTCATAATAACCTTTACCTCGAATTAAAAATAATGCGGTATTAAATTTCCACTTGCTATTAAAATCATGATCAAAAAATAACTGGTAATGTGTTTGCCAATAATTATCTGTTTGATTGTTGTAAGGCGTTCCCGGTTTCTCTGTTCCCGCAGGATTGTAAGTGCGGTTGGTTTGCAAACTATCATACGGAATACCATACCACGCCTGGTAAGTTTTTTCTTTACCTGAAAAAATATTTAAACGTAAAACATTTTTATTATTCATGTACACTGCGGAAGTATAAAAAGATTTCAAATGGCTAAAGGCTCTGTCTATATAACCATCACTTGAAATGCGGCTCACTCTTGCATCAATGGTGAAATGATTTCCTAATAAACCGGTACCAAATTTTATTGTGTTCTTCCACGTGTTGTATGATCCAAAACTGTTGTCGCTTTCAGCGTACGCTTTTTTATTTATTTCATTTGTGCTGATGTTTATGCTTGCACCAAAAGCACCTGAACCATTCGTTGACGTACCAACACCACGTTGTATTTGTATTGAATTAGCCGATGAAATAAAATCAGGCAGGTCAACAAAATAAGTTCCCAAACTTTCTGCATCATTAAACGGAATACCGTTCAACGTTACATTAATGCGTGTTGCATCTGTGCCGCGAATATGAATTCCGGTATAACCAACACCGTTGCCGGCATCTGTAGTTGTAGTTACAGATGGCGTTTGATTTAAAATGAAGGGAAGATCTTGCCCAAGATTAACTTTTGCAATTTCATTTTTGCTGATGTTCGTTTTTGTAAACGGCGCTTTATCAGATGCACGCACCGAACGAATTTCAAGCGGTTCCAAATAAGCTGTTGATTCCTGCAAAATAATTTTAAGCGTAGTGTTTTGATAAAACTGCAATGTTGTATCGAAACTTTTCAATCCAATAAAATCAATAACCAAATGATAGGTAGAATTTTCTTTTAGGTTTGAAAAATTAAATTGCCCATTAGAATTAGTTAGTGCTTTTGCTTTAAAATTTTTTGAGCTAATAGAAACAGTTGCATCTTTTAATGATTGATTTGTTTCATTGAAAACTGTTCCTGTTAAATAAGTTTGCGCATTTGCAAAGATTAAAACGCCTAAAAAAAATAATGTTCCCAAAAACTTTTTCATTTTTCAAGTTTTTAAAATCAATAAATGGGAACAAGGAATAATGCGGAAGAATGTGCGGCAGTAAAGCTCACCTTCCCTTCGCAGGTATTACCCTGTTCAGGTTCAGCGGGTGTAATCTCAGCCTCCCGATTTTATCGAAAAGCACCCCGAGGAATTCAAAGTTTATTCAACTTTGTTGCGCAAATTTATACAGAATTTAAATTATGCTGTAACCTTTTAAAAACTCCGTCGTTTCATATCAAACCAAATTTTTATGCAAAAGATATTTTTATGCTTGTCATTAATTATAGCAGGCTTTTCTTTAAGCGCACAAAACGTTGTGCACGACGCTAATGCGCAGGTGCGCAATGTTGGCTCATTTAACAAAATAAAAATTTCAAGCGCAATTAGCTTGTATTTGTCGCAGGGCAATACGCAGGCAGTTGCTGTAAGTTCTGAAGATCCGAATGTAACGGCAAAAATTATAACAGAAGTAAGCAATGGCACTTTAAAAATTTATGTTGAAAACGGATTTTGGAATAAATGGAACTGGGGTAACAAGCATTTAAGAGCTTATGTAACGTTTACGCAGCTTGAAATGTTAGATGCTTCAGGCGCAAGTAGTGTTGAGCTGACCGACCCGATTAATGTTGGTGATTTCAAACTTGTATTATCTGGTGCCAGCAGCATGAAAGGCGATATAAAAGGCGGCAACTTCGATTTCGATGTAAACGGCGCTTCAACAGGAAAAATAAATGTTAAGGCAACTTCATTAAAATTATCCGCCAGTGGCGCAAGTACTTTTAAAGGCGATGTAACTGCAGACAAAATGAGTTACGATGTAAATGGCGCTTCTACTACAGATGTTGATGGCACTACATCCGAGTTGATTGTTTCAGCAAGCGGTGCAAGCAATTTCAGGGGACAAGATCTGCAGGCAGAAAGTTGCAAGATTGAAGCTACAGGTGCATCATCCGCAAATATTAATGTAAGTAAAACAATTGACGCAACTGCCAGCGGTGCCAGCAGTATTCATTACAGTGGTGGCGCTTCTCTATCGAATGTTGATGTTAGCGGAAGTTCAACCGTAAAAAAAAGAAGTTAATAGATTGAATTAAGTTTTGCACGAAGCGCTAATGCTCTTATCTTTGCCGCCCACATCGCGAGGTAGAGCAGCGGTAGCTCGTCGGGCTCATAACCCGAAGGTCGGAAGTTCGATCCTTCCCCTCGCAACAAATCTAAGTCTCGTAACAATAACGAGACTTTTTTATTTTTAATGAATGATGAAATCAGGTTTTGTGAACATATTTGGTAAACCAAACGCGGGCAAGAGCACTTTATTAAATGCGCTCGTTGGTGAAAAGCTTGCAATTGTTTCATCCAAAGTGCAAACGACAAGGCATCGAATAAAAGCATTTCTTTCAAAACCCGGAGAATATCAAATCATTTTTTCAGACACACCCGGCATCATCGAGCCAAAATATAAACTGCATGAGTATATGATGCAGAATGTGAAAAGCGCTTTGGAAGATGCAGATATTTCTTTATTAATTGCAGATGCCACTGATGATAAAAGTAACGTGGATAAACTGTTTAAAAACCTGAAATTAAAAAATAAATCTATACTGATTTTAAACAAGATAGATAAACTGTCGAAAAATAAAGTTGAAGAAATAGAAGCTTTTTATAAGCAGCAGCCTTATGCGAAAAATTTAATTAAGGTATCGGCTTTAAAACAATCAAATCTTAATGAATTATTATCGCTGATACTAAAACTTTTGCCTGAAGGTGAACCGTTTTATAATGAAGACGAGCTTTCCGATTTGCCAACAAGGTTTTTTGTAAGTGAATTGATTCGCGAAAAAATTTACGAATTGTTTGAAGAAGAAATTCCGTATCAAACTGCAGTTAATATCAATGAATTTAAAGAAAAGGAATCGCTGATAAAAATACAAGCTGATATAATTGTGCAACGTGAAAGCCAGAAAGCAATTTTGTTAGGAGAGAAGGGAAGCGCAATAAAGAAACTTGGAACATTAGCAAGATCTGAGATTGAAAAATTTCTTCAGCAAAAAATATTTTTGCAACTCTTTGTAAAGGTGAAGCCGAAATGGAGAGACAATGAATTGCAGCTAAGAGAATATGGATATTAATGCGTGATGTTTTGATTTGTTGATGTGTGATACAAAAGATCATAAAAAATCAAAAATCAGAAATCGAAAAAATCAGGAAGTAATTATGGGTTTTACAGTAGCAATAACAGGCAGACCAAACGTTGGAAAAAGTACTTTGTTCAATCGTTTACTTGAACAACGCAAAGCTATCGTTGATAACATAAGTGGTGTAACAAGAGATCGGCAATATGGTATAGCAGATTGGAATGGAAAATTATTCAATGTAATTGATACTGGTGGGTTTGTGCCGGACAGTGAAGATATTTTTGAAACAGAGATTCGAAAACAGGTTCATATTGCAATTGAAGAGGCGAACGCTATTATTTTTATGACTGATGTTACTTCAGGCATTACACATTTAGATGAAAGCATGGCTGAAATTTTACGTCGTACAACAAAGCCGGTTTTTTTAGTGGTGAACAAAGTTGATAACAACGATCGCCAATTAGATGCGACAGAATTTTATAGTATCGGTTTTGAAAATATTTTTTTCTTAAGCAGCATGAGTGGAAGCGGAACGGGGGAATTATTGGATGCGTTAGCTGCTTTAATGCCCGAAGAAGAAAGAGAATCGGAAACAAACGAATTGCCGCGCTTTGCAATAATTGGTCAGCCGAATGTTGGAAAGTCTTCTTTATTAAATGCCTTGGTTGGAAAAGAGCGCACGATCGTAAGTGATATTGCCGGCACAACGCGGGATACTATTCACACGCATTATAATCTGTTTCAAAAAGATTTTGTTTTAATTGATACGGCGGGTTTGCGTAAAAAAAATAAGGAAAAAGATGACCTGGAATTTTATTCTGTTATCCGCGCAATTAATGCAATGGACGAAGCTGATGTTTGTTTATTACTGATTGATGCGGAAAAAAATATAACTGCACAGGATGTGAGTATTTTTTCTTTGGCTGCACGAAAAGGAAAGGGAATTGTTTTATTGGTGAATAAATGGGATTTAATTGAAAAATCAACACACACAGCTAAGGATTATGAAAAGCAGTTGAAAGAAAAAATTGCGCCATTCACAGATGTTCCCGTTATTTTTATTTCAGCAAAAGATAAAACAAGAATTTTTAAAGCGATGGAAGTTGCTTTGCAGGTTTATGAAAATCGCAAACGCAAAATTTCAACAAGCAAATTGAATGAAGTAATGCTAAAAGCTGTTGAAGCGTATCATGCGCCGGTTGTTCGCGGGCATTCAGTAAAAATAAAGTACATCACACAACTGCCAACTGCAGTTCCTTCGTTTGCATTTTTTACAAACTTTCCTGATGATATTAAAACACCTTATAAAAATTATTTAGAAAATCAGTTGCGTTCTGCTTTTGATTTTAAAGGTGTGCCCGTTAGAATATTTTTCAGAAAAAAATAGTTGAAAAATTTTGCAGCATTTGCTGATAGAATTTTTTCGATAAGCCTGCCCGGAATTATTTCGTGCATGTTTGTTTTCATTTGTCTCAATGAATGCTTCGCATTTGAAGTGGAAAGCACGGTGAAGACTCGTGCTTGGCCTTTGTGCCGTACTTGAAATATAAAGCCCGTACTATCGTTCAAATAATTTTTTAATGTTGATGGCACAAAAATTATTTTTTTATCCAGCTTTCAAAGAAAATTTTATACACCTGCACTGAAGCGGAAATTATAAATACTGCACCCATAATAATGTTGAGTATTTTATGGCTCGCCTTTAATTTTTTTATAAGCCAACTGCCACCATGAATGTAAATTGCCTGCCCGCTTAATGTGCCAAGTCCTGCACCAAGCGTAAAAAAATTAAAGTCTGCAAACGTTGGCTTTACAACACCGTTTTGTATAAAATAAGTTCCCCAAAAAAACCAAAACGGAATTTGCATTGGGTTAACGGCGCTAAGCATTAAACCCAATAAAAAACGATGGATTTTATTATTAATGAGAAAGCCTTTGCTTTTGGGTTCTGTTTGCTTTATTGCTTTTCTTATACTTATAAAACCAAGCACATAAAAAAGTATAACCGTAAACCAGCTTACATAATTAAACAGCATTTTATTGTTCATGAGCCAATGACTGCTGTTTAGGGCAATGCGTAAATACGTTACTTCGACGATAGCGCCCGCAATGCTAAAAATCCATGCATTTTTATAACTTTCCTGAACAGAAATTTGCGTTGCTAAAACGTTTAAATTACCTAATGGTAATTGTCCTAAAAAACTAATTGAAAAACCGGCAAAAAAAACAGGTAGCAACTCAATCATATTTTACGTTTAAATGTTGCATTGCAGGTCTAATTGTTTCATGAGCCTGGTATTGCGTTGTGATTGCCGCAACATTTTCATCCCTTTCCAAAAAGGAATATATTTTTCTCCCTGCTTATAATTTATTCTGCCAATCTTATACATGTGTTTCCAGTGTTCAGCAATAATTTTTATCGCCTGCCGGTAAGTTAATCCAATATCATAAATATGATTGGGCTCGCTGCCTACGCCATTATATTCGAGAATAGAAATATTTTTTCCTTGTTTTAAATCTTCGATTGAAGTTGTTTTAATATCATAACGACCATAATAAAACTGCTTGCTGCATAAATTTATATTGTTCATTGTATTTAACAGGTCATCATCAATTTCATTTTTTAAATTGATAAAATTTGCGCCGCGATTATGATTGCCCAATTCATTTAAAAAATAAATTTTATTTGCAGCAATTATATCGTTTAGATTTTTTTCGTGCTTGATCTTTTGTTCATCTGCAATCATAAAAGCTTTCGGATGATTTTCTATCAATTGTTTTAAGGTTGATTTTCCATCGCCTTTTACGTGCAAATATTTTTTTTCAATTAGTCCGGTAACTATTCCTTCTTTACTGCCGGGATAACGAACATAAAAAATACTTAGTTCAAGCGGCAGTGTTATCATCTCCTGAACTAAATAGGTAAATGGCAACAGCGAGTGATACGATTTGAGTTGTTGTTCGTTTTCGATTTTTCTAAATAATAATCCTTTTGTTCCAACATCTGGCTTTACCGCAACAGGAAAATGAAGCCCGGCTTTTTTCATGCGGCGCACAACATTTTCAAATTTTTCTGATGGCGCTACATAAATACCTGCCGGCGAAAATTCAGCGGGCAAATTTTCAAACATCTCGTGTTTTGTTTCGCCTTCAAATCCGCTGAAATGCATAGTTGGATTTACATTTGAGAAAAACCAGAAATGCCTGCTCTTTATCCAATAATATAGCCAAACAAAAATGAATGGCGTATAAATAACATTAAAGGGTAAACGTTCCCAGTTAAAAGTTTTCTTCAACCGATTGCTTTTAAATGCGCAAAAATAACGTTGCAGCTTTAAGCAACAACAGTTTGTTTGAATAAGGTGGTTTGTTTTATTTTTGAATGTATCAATAATGGTATTATGCAAATTCCACGCATGGCAGATATGATGGCAAACGGTGAAACGCCTGAAATTTTATTTTGGGTTGGATGTGCCGGAAGTTTTGATCAGCGTGCGCAAAAAATCACAAGAGCTTTTGCAACTATATTAAATAAAGTTGAAATTAAATATGCTATTCTTGGTAAAGAAGAAGCGTGTACAGGAGATCCGGCAAGAAGATCAGGTAATGAGTTTTTATTTCAAATGATGGCGTATAATAATATTCAAATTTTAAATGGATATGGCATCAAAAAAATTGTAACAGCTTGCCCGCATTGCTTTAATATTTTTAAAAATGAATATCCTGTTCTTGGCGGTAATTATGAAGTGATTCATCACACAACATTTCTTCAGCAATTAATAGATGAAGGGAAAATAAAATTGAAAGAAGGCGGAAGTTTTAAAGGAAAGAAAATTACTTATCACGATAGCTGTTATCTCGGGCGTGCAAATAATATTTATGAAGCACCGCGCAAAGTGCTTGAAATGTTAGATGCAGAATTAATTGAAATGAAACGTTGCCGCAGCAAAGGTTTGTGTTGCGGTGCGGGTGGCGCGCAAATGTGGAAAGAAGAAGAAAAAGGCACAACCCGTGTAAATTTTGAACGCAGTGAAGAAGCAATAAACACCGGAGCAAATATTATTGCAGCAGCTTGCCCATATTGTAATACGATGCTCACTGATGGCGTAAAAAATAAAGAAAAAGAAAATGATGTGAAAGTGATGGATATAGCAGAGTTGATTGCTGCAGAAATGGAGTAAGCTATTTTATTACAGCACATTCATTTCAACTAATTTCTCTCTTAAATTTTCCGCAGAAGTAAAATGAATTGCATGAAAGCCGATGTTAACTGCTGATTGAACATTTCTTACATTGTCATCAATGAACACACAATTTTCTGCGCGCAGATTATACCTTCCTAAAAGCAAATGAAAAATTTCTTTACCAGGTTTTATTAATTTTTCATCACCTGAAACAACAATGCCGTCGAATAATTTTAAAAAATTAAAACGTTCTAATGCAACAGGAAATGTTTCTGCTGACCAATTCGTTAATCCATACACTTTAAACTTGTTTTTCAGTTCATGTAATATTTCAACAGTTTCAGCAATTTCGCCATTCAGCATTTCTTCCCATCTGCCATAATATGCTTCGATTAATTCTGCATTTTCAGGAAATTGCTCTTTTAAAATTGCTGTTCCTTCTTCCAACGAACGTCCTTTATCTTGTTGCACATTCCACTCATCCGTACAAATATTTTTTAAAAACCATTCCATCTGTTCTTCATCATCTATGAGCGTTTTATACAGGTGTCGCGGATTCCAGTCAATCAATACTCCACCAAAATCAAAAACGATTGTATCAATATTTTTAAAATTATTTTTCACATATTTCTTTATATAGTTCAACAATTTCATGCACTTGTTTTGTGAGTGAATAATTTGCTTCAACAAATGCCCGTGCTTTTAAGCTCTCGTTTTTAAACCTTTCTTTGTCTGATGCATATTCTACAATAACTTTTGCAATTTCATTTGCGTTAAATTCATCAAACTTGTAGCCAAAACCATTTAATGCTAATTGTTTTATTCCGCCAACATTACTTACAACGGGCACACAACCTGTGCTCATTGCTTCCATAATGGCAAGCGGTAATCCTTCAAAATCGCTGGTGAGTAAAAATATATCAATGCGTTTGTATGCAGCAACTGTATCAGGCAGCATGCCCGGCAATTCAATTTTGCCTTGCATGTTCAATTCATTTATTTTATTGCGCAGCATTTCATCATCTGGTCCATCACCCACCATTAAAAATTTTATATCCGGATTTATTTTGTTTACTGCCGCGGCAACTTCAACCCATTTATCTACTCTTTTCTGCGGACGAAATCTTGCCACTAAACCAACTGTAAAGTTTTCATTTAAATTTTCTGCATTGCGATGTGCATTAGAAAATTTATCAGTGTTGATGCCATTTAATATTGTTACAGATTTTTTTGTTTTGAAAAAATTTCCTTTGTGCGATTGTTTAATTACTTCACTTACTTCATGCGATACAGGAATGATGCAATCAAAAAAACTGTAGGTTAACCCACTTAAATAATAATTGTATTTAGCATAAAATGTAACAAGGTTATGCTCGCTGTAAATAAATTTTGTTTTGCGGTTAAACAGTTTTGCAGGAATCGTCATCCATCCTGCAACAGGCAAATGCATATGCACCACATCATATTTATCTGCAATCATGTGGCGCAAAAATTTTGCATAAGCAATTAAAAATTTCCACGTAGTTATTTTATAGTAATGAATTGAATTGACGTTTGGTTTTACCTCTTCAACCAATCCTAATTTCTTGTGATCAAGAATGTATAAATCAGATTCAACATGTTCTTTAAAATAAGGATGCGCAAAACATTCGCGCAGCAAAACTTCTGCGCCGCCATAACTAAAAACACGAATTACATGAGCAACTTTTAATTTCCTTTCCATCTTAATTTATCAACTAATTATAAGGTCCGGTAATTGCCAGAATCTGTTGTTTGATCTCTTCAGGCATCGCGCTTTTTTTTGTTGCCGATGCACGTTCATTCCTGTTATCAACAATCATATTTTCAAGATAAGCATCTACTTTTTTTGAGGGCGGCAATTGCATGAACGCCATCATTCTGTAAATAAAATTTCTTGCATCTTTTACAAAATCTTCGTAGCGGCATTCGTACACATTTAAATGCAGCTTTGCAATTTCATCCTGCGTTGTTTGCATTAATTTTTTGTATTGAAGTGCTGTTATCAATGCAGGCTTATCTTTTATGGTTTCCGCATAAGCAATTTCTTTAGGTGTGTAAGCACCGCGCCACCAAAGTTTATTAATGCCCATCCGTTGCCAGAAACCAACCTCAAGCCATGAACGAACAGTAGCAACGGGCTCGCGAATTACATTTACGATAAGCGCATCAGGAAAGATGCTGGTTAAATATTCCAATCTTGCCGGCCCGGTAAATTTCATGATCAATCTTTTTTTGCCCTGGTATTTTACCTGCTTTGCAAGAAACGAGCGAATATGTTTTTTTTCTTGTTCGGTTGCTTTTTCGTTCAATAAAAACCCGCGTGAGAAATCTATGCGCTTACCCGTTATATGTTCCCAAAAACTATAGCGTTCAATCGGGTTAAATAAGATCAAATTAAATTTTGACTGATTGTTTTGCCGCGTGTTTTTACTTACCCCAACGTATTTATAAAATTTTGAAAAGCGCCAGAGTTTGTTATTGAAAACCCGGCGAAGCAAATTGATCAATGGTGTAAAAAAAATTATTTCCTGCCAGTTAGAATGCCATGCTAAATTCTCATGCTGAAAAATAATTTCTGAAATTATTGTTGTGCCGGAACGTCCGCTGCCAATAATAATAATTGGTTTTTCAAGATATTTCTCATTAGCAGATTTCATCATTTTATGTTAACGCATCAACATTTTAGCTGTTTATTAATTCTGAGATCTGTTGTTTTGTTTCTTCAGAAATTTCAGTGTGTACACTTGCTGCTTTGCGATCATTACGATTTGCAATAGATAATTTATCCATGAATTTATCTACAAGCGCAGAAGGATGAAGATGCAGGAAGTTCATCATGTCAGCAATAAATGCTTTAGGATCTTTTACAAAATCTTCGTAAGAAGCAGTGTAAATATCAGGATGCATTTTATCAATTTCCTGTTGTGTTGTTTCCATTAATTTTTTATACTGAAAAGCAGCGAACAAAAATTTATTTGAAGAAAGTTCTTGGGCTTTTTTTAATTCATCTTCTGAATAAGCGCCCTGCCACCAAAGCTGGTTTGTAATTTGTTCATTCCAGTAAATTTCCATCCATGAGCGAATAGTTGAAACCGCATCACGGTAAATATTTACAAATTGCGCATCAGGAAAAATACTCATTAAATATTCTATGCGGGCAGGACCGGTTATTTTTAAAGCAAGTCTTTTTCTTTTTTGATACTTTACAATTTTTGCAAATACAGTGCGAATATATTCGCGTTCCTGCTCTGTTGCTTTTTCATTTAATAAAAAGCTTCTTGAAAAATCTATGCGCTTACCTGTAACAGCTTCCCAAAAATCATAGCGCTCAATCGGGCGAAATAACATGTAGTTGCTAAACGACTTATTGTTCTGGGTGTTCATACCTATCACGCGCCACAATTTATTATCAAACAAACGGCGCAAATAATTTATCGGCGGAAATTTTGGAAATAACTCCTGGTAGTTAGAATGCCATGCAAGATCTTCATGCTGAAAAATTATTTCCGAAATAACTGTGGTTCCGGAGCGTCCTGTACCAAAAATTATTATTGGTTTTTCAAGAAGACCTTCATTCTTTGAAAGAAAATTATTCATGGTTAGCGATATTAATTTTTAAGAAGCGAAGGATCGTTTTTCTCAATATCTTTTTTTATATCTGATGCTAATCTTTCTGAAAAAGCATGCGCACCTACATCGTTCAAATGCACATTATCATAAAAATATTCTTTCTTGTAAAATGCAGTATCGAAAGAATAATCAAAATAACGTACGTTGTATTTTTTCAGTATAGGTAGAAATTGTTGCAAAGTTGGCGATGTGGTAAATTTTTGAACATAGTATGGTGATTGAACAACATACAATTTTATGTTGCGGCTTACAACTGCTTTTATAAAATCTTCAAAATAATTTTTAGACACAGAATCGTACGTTTCAGGTACGTCTGTAATTTTTGGCAACACATCTGTTACGCCTACACCATGCACAGGCAAATAACCATTTTCAATAACGCGATTGGTTTTTTTCTTTTTGATATTTAAAAGCAAAGGCAAAGCCTGCGAATTAAACTCCTGCAAAACAGAAGCTTTTGCAATAAGCATTTCTTTCGGAAAAAGTTCTTTTGCTATTCGCTGAAACGAAGTATCTGAATCTATATAAGGCATCATTAAAGATGCGAGAATGAGTTTACTATTTGCAGTGGTGTGTGCTACAGATTCCTTAGCATTTAAATCGAAGATGATAATTTTAGGTGAATGATGGCGAAGCATAGCATTTGCCACAACATCAGTATAAATAATATTTGTTTGTTCGCGACCGGCATTAAAACAAGATAAACCTAAAGTATCTGCAAAAATGTTTGACACGTATCCATGTACTGTTCTTGAACTACCAAAAATATATATGTCTTCAGTTGGAGTTTGTGTTACATGTGCAAAAGCTTTTGCATCCGGCGTTGGATATTTTTCATAAGCATACCTAATCAATCCACCAATACCTCTGTCAATTAAAAAAAGAAAGAAGGCGAGTATTAGTAATTTTTTTAAAAAACGCAACACGTGTTTTGTTTCTTCCTTCGTCATAATAATTTACTCCCGTATCTAAAATTGAAAATAAATAAACTGTCCGCCGTTGAAAACACCTATCATAAGAATTAATGCCAATATTATTAGATAGCCGGTATATCTTACTACAACCGAGCTGTGACCAATTACTTTAACTTTCGGGAAAAATTCCTGAACAAATTCAACGCTCATTAAACAACCTATAGCAATAAGACAGTAATAAAAGTTTATCGGCGGAGTACCTTTAAAGAAATTGCCATGCTTTAATGTAAAGATTGATTTGAAAATATAAAATGCATCATCCACCGTTAATGCCCGGAAAAACACACATGATAATGCAACGAAAGTAGCTGTTATTAAGGTGCCGAAAAAGATTACCCATCCTTTTTTGAAATGTCTGTACGGCTTTACCTTGCTTAAATAAAGACGCTCTATTACAATTGCCACTCCAAGTGAGGTACCCCATAAAATATATGTCCAGTTTGCACCATGCCATAAACCACTTAACATATACACCAAAATGATGTAAGAAAGAAGTTTGCGCATATTTCTTCCTGACTTTCTGGCTAACGGAGAAAAAACATAATCTCTAAACCAGGAATAGAGAGAGATATGCCAGCGGGATGTAATTTCAGACATACTCTTCGAAAACATTGGGCGCCTAAAGTTTTCCATAAGATTATAACCCATCACTTTTGCAGAGCCAATAGCTATATCGGAATAACCGGAAAAATCGCAGTATATCTGGAACCAAAAAAATAAAGTTGCAACAATTAATGTTGAGCCGCTGTGATGATGCGCATTATTATAAACCGTGTTTACGTAAATGGCAAGCCTGTCTGCCACAACTAATTTTTTGAAATATCCCCACATCATGATTTTTAATCCGGCTACCACGCGGTCATATTCAAATTTCTTAGGTTCGTAAAATTGATGAATAATATTTTGCGGTCTTTCAATTGGCCCGGCAACCAATTGCGGATAAAACATAACATATAAAGCGTAAATGCCAAATTTGCGCTCTGCTTTTTGATGACCACGGTACACTTCAATGGTGTAACTCATTGCCTGGAATGTGTGGAATGAAAGTCCGATAGGCAAAATAAATCGCAGGTTAGAAACGGGGTTGGTATAATGTACTAAATTAAGAAGTGCACTAAAGTTATCGTTTAAAAAATTAAAATATTTAAAAAAGGAGAGTACACCAACGTTAGCGATAATACTCATTAATAAAAACAATCGTCTCTTTTTGCCTTCACTTTTCTCAATAAGAATTCCTGCAAAATAATCTATAACAATAGTAGATAATAATACTAAAATGTACACAGGAATAAAGCTCATGTAAAAATAACAGCTGCAAAGAAGAAGCAAAAGCCACCTGTATTTATGGGGAAGGAGGAAGAATAACGACGTTACAATTATAAAAAATCCAACAAAATCCAACGAATTAAACAGCATGAATTATAGCAGTTGTTTCCGGCAATAATAATAATAATTCTCAATTTTCTAATCGGTTACACCCAAAAACCTAACGCTCAAGAGAAAAAATTTATTATACATACGGTATTTTTTAAAGTAAAGCTACCTGTAAATATTTTTGTGCGTATTAAATAATGGGATTACATTAAATTAATGCGTACAAACGAGTTAAAGAAAATATTTTTTTTATCTTTGGCTACCATTCTAACCAGAATCAATTTTTCGTAAAACTATGGAAATGAATTTTCAAACAACTACTGTTAACAATGAGGGGCTTTTGTTCGTGCATTTAGGTGCTGATGAATTTGATAAATACAAACTGCTTCAACAACAATTTATTGACAAGAAACTCCAAATGATTGGAAAGAGATCGTTTGATATACTTGTTTCTTCTGTATTGATTTTTTTGCTTTCTCCTATCTTACTTTTAGTTACAATTTTAATTAAGATTACTTCTCGTGGCCCTGTCTTATATAGCAACGAAAGAGTTGGTTTATATGGTCTGCATTTTAAATGCTTCAAATTTCGTTCAATGGTAACTGATCATGCTACGAAACAGGATGATCACAAACAAGCTTTACAAGGTCAGGAGAAAGGAATTTTGCACAAGAAAAAAAATGATAGTCGCATTACATTAATAGGTAGAATAATTCGCAAAACAAGTATTGATGAACTACCACAACTTTTTAATGTATTGAAAGGTGATATGAGCATTATTGGTCCACGTCCGTTGGTTCCCTTCATGCTTAAACCTTACCCTGAATTCTCCAAAATAAGAGGTCTTGTAAAACCAGGCATTACAGGCCTTTGGCAAATTAGAGACAGAGAACATAATACCAGCGCTGAATTTATGATTTCACATGATACTGAATACATAGAAAATTACAGCCTAATGCAAGATTTAAAAATTCTTGTTGGAACTCCCATCGCTGTTCTTTCTACAAAAGGTGCATATTAAAATAGCTGAAATTCCGTTATATAGGATCATAAAATCCAATTGAATGATAAAAACCGACTACGTTATTGTTGGTGCCGGGTTAACAGGCGCCACCATCGCACGTATTTTAAAAGATCACAACCAGGAAGTAATAATTTTAGACAGGAAAGATCACATTGCAGGCAATGTTTATGATTACATGCACGAAAGCGGTGCCATGATTCATAAATATGGCCCCCATTATTTTAGATGTGGTTCCGAAAAGATATGGAACTTTTTAAATCGTTTTACAGAGTTTTATAATTGGTCAGCAACATTACGTTCAAAAGTTGGCAATGAATATTTAAACTGGCCGGTTAACCAGGATTACATTGAAAAGATTGCAGGTAAGAATTGGAATTTATTTAAAGGTGAGCCATCAAATTTTGAAGAAGCTTGTCTTGCAAAAATGCCTAAAGAACTTTATGAAATTTTCATAAAGGGGTACACAGAAAAACAATGGGGCGTAAAAACTACTGAGTTAGATAAAGAACTTGCTTCACGTATTACAATTAATAAATCGAATGTAAATACATTAACGCCCAATCATCGCTGGAATGCTTTGCCTAAGAAAGGTTATACAGAAATGGTTAAAAATATTATTGGCGATATTGATGTAAAGCTTGAGTTTGATTATTTGAAAAATAGAGACAATGTTGTTGCAAACAAATTGCTCGTGTTCACAGGCCCGATAGATGAATTTTTTGATTATAAATACGGCAAATTAAAATACAGAGGGCAAAAAAGGCGGATTGAGTATCTTCTATATACAGACGAATATCAACCCTGCATACAAGTAAATTATCCGAATATTGAAGACCCACGCATAAGGACCATTGAGTGGAAATATTTGTACCCCGAAGAAAAAAAGAATAGAGTAGACGGAACGGTTCTAACGCATGAAACACCTTTTACTCCGGAAAATTCTAACCAGTACGAATATCCTTTTCCTGATAAACTGAATAAAAGCTTATATGAAAAATATAAAGCTGATGCAGAAAAGTTAGACAACATTTTAATATGCGGCAGGCTGGGAGAGTACAAGTATTATGATATGGACCAGGCGATAGGCAGAGCTATGATGCTTGTTGCAGGCATTCTTCAAAAAGAAGGCATTTATGCTGAAGGCGCTTACAGCAATTAATTTTTGCCTTAAAGCAAGCTTATTTTTTTTAGAAAAAAATCAATTCAATTTTATCTCAAACAGCGCTGGCCACTGTTTGCCTGTAATGTAAAAAGCATTTTTAACTGAATCGTAAGCGATGCCATTTAAAACATAACCGGTGTTTATTGAATAATTATCAGCGTTTATATTCATGCCGCTCTTTAATAAAATATTACTGCAATCTAACCTGCCTTTAACAACACCGGTTTCAGGATCGATTTTTAAAATATTATTGCTTTCGTACACATTTGCATAAATAAAACCGTTTACGTATTCAAGTTCATTAAGCATACTTACAGGTCCGTTATTATCTGTAACATTTATTTGATTTAATATTTTGAAAGTTTCAGGATTTATGAAATATAACTTACTACTCCCATCACTTAAGATTAAATCTTTGTCATTATGTGTTAAACCCCAGCCTTCAAACGGCCAATCAAATTCCTTTATTTTTTTTAAGGTTGATAAATCGTAAACGTATACTTTATGTGCCTGCCATGTTAGCTCGTAAATTTTATTATTGAATATCGTAATGCCTTCACCAAATACAGTTGAATCAGGCGATGTTTTTACCTGCTCTAAAATTTTGCCTGTAGCAAGATCGGTCTTCAACAATTTGCTATGACTATAATTGCCTGTTCCTTCATATAAAACATTATCGTATAACTCCAAACCTTGCGTGTAAGAAGAGGTGTCGTGCGGATAAACTTTTACGATTGAATAATTAATTGCCGGAGGTGGAGGATTGCTATTGTCATCATTCACGGTTATGTTAGTTGGCTTATTGTTACATGAATAAATAAGCAGCAGCAAAATGGCGATTGAAAAAAAATATCTCATTTATTTAAACTAATTCGGCAAATGTATAAGAACAAAAACTAAATTAATTATAATATCAGTTGCAGGTTTTAGAGTTTGGCATAATTTTCAACTTTTAAAATAATCTTTGTTATAATTAAACTTTATAAAATTAATAATGAACAATATGTATATAAAACTTCTACTGATTTTACCCCTGATGTTAGCTTCAACTCAATGTACCACATTACAACAAGTAACGAATAACTCACCTGCTTCAACAAATAATTCAAGCCAGGATAAAATTGTTGCAGGATTAAAACAGGCATTGACAATCGGCACACAAAACAGTACAAATAAATTGAGTGCTGTTGATGGTTTTTTTGCAGATGCTGCTGTAAAAATTTTAATGCCGCCTGAAGCGAGTGATGTTGAAAAAACATTACGAAGATTTGGTTTAGGAAGTCTTGTTGATAAAACAGTTCTTTCTTTAAACCGCGCTGCAGAAGATGCTGCAAAATCTGCTACGCCCATTTTTGTTGATGCGATAAAACATATGACTATTACTGATGCGTTGGGGATTTTACGCGGTGGTGATTTTGCTGCAACAAATTATTTTAAACAAAAAACAACCGGGGCGCTAACCGATGCGTTTAAGCCTGTTATTTCTGCATCGTTAAATAAAGTTGATGCTACAAAATACTGGAGTGATGTGTTTACTGCATACAATCGCTTTTCAACAAAAAAAGTTGAAACAGATCTTACAGCTTACGTAACGCAAAAAGCAATTGACGGAATTTTTTATGAAGTAGGATTGGAGGAACAAAAAATTCGTAAAGATCCTGCGGCACGTGTTACAGATTTATTGAAGCAGGTTTTTGGAGGCAATCAATAAACTAAAGTTTCCCTTCTTGTATTAATAGTTTTGTTTTTAAGATGGCAGCAATGGTTAGCGCGTCTTTTATCTCACCTTGCATTACCATTTTATAAACGTCATCAAAAGCAAGTTTTTTTACACGCAGTTTTTCTGTGGACTCTGGCATTGCTTTATGCTGACTTAAATTTTTTGCAACAAAAACAAAACAATTTTCATCGGTTACAGAATTGCTTAAATGCATTTCAATTACCTGTTGCCAGATTTCTGCTTTTAAACCTGTTTCTTCAAGCAGTTCGCGTTGAGCGGCATCAAGCGGAGATTCATCCATACAGCCACCTTCAGGAATTTCCCAGCTATATTCATTAATTGTAAAACGATATTGGCCGACAAGATATGTATTGTAATTTTCGTCGAGCGGTACAATACCAATGGCTACATTCTTAAAATGAACTTTTCCATAAATGCCTTTTCCGCCATTAGGATTGATAACATCAAATTCTGTTACGTTTATCCAGTTATTATCGTAAATTTTTTTTTGCGATAAAATTTTCCATGGATTTTTTTCAGCTTCCATAATTATTATGTTGGCAGGAATTATGCCGAAGCCTTTTCCATAACAAAAGTGTCCAAAAACTTAGTAGTGAAATTGCCTTTGCGGAAATCTTCATTCTTCATTAACTGCAAATGAAATGGTATGGTTGTTTTTACGCCATCAATCACATACTCACTTAAGGCACGATACATTGTATCAATGGCTTCGTTTCTTGTACGCGCAATAGTAATCAACTTTCCAATCATTGAATCATAATAAGGAGGAATAATATAACCTGTGTATGCATGACTGTCAACACGCACGCCATGACCGCCCGGAGTATTTAATTCGTTTATTCTTCCTGGTGAAGGACGAAAATCGTTGTAAGGATCTTCTGCATTTATGCGGCATTCAATTGCATGCATTTGTGGCAAATAATTTTGACCGGAAATTTTTTCACCCATCGCAATTTTAATTTGTTCTTTAATCAAATCAAAATTGATCACTTCTTCTGTTACGCAATGTTCAACTTGTATACGCGTATTCATTTCCATGAAATAAAAGTTGCGATGTTTATCAACTAAAAATTCAATAGTGCCCACGCTTTCATAATTTATTGCCGACGCTGCTTTGATTGCTGCTGCTCCCATTCTTTCGCGCAACTCATCTGTCATAAATGGAGATGGAGATTCTTCAACCAATTTTTGATGACGACGCTGAATAGAACAATCTCTTTCACTTAAATGGCAAACGGTTCCAAACTGATCGCCCGCAACCTGTATTTCTATATGACGTGGCTCTTCAACAAATTTTTCCATGTAAATACCATCGTTCTTAAATGATGCGGCAGCTTCTGCTTTTGCGGTATTGTAAGCACGTTCTAATTCTTTTTCTTCCCACACAACACGCATACCTTTTCCACCACCACCTGCAGTTGCTTTTAATATTACAGGATAACCAATTTCTTTCGCAAGCGACTTTGCTTCATTTATATTTTGCAATAAACCTTGGCCACCGGGAACAACTGGCACGCCTGCTTTTATCATGGTTTCTTTTGCAGTTATTTTATCACCCATTGCATTTATCATTTCCGGTGTTGGTCCGATAAATTTTATACGATGATCACCGCATATCTGTGCAAACTTTGAATTCTCTGCAAGAAAACCATAACCGGGATGAACAGCATCAGCATTTGTAATTTCTGTTGCTGCAATTATATGAGGTATGTTGAGATAAGAGTCACTGCTTTGCGGTTTGCCTATGCAAACAGCTTCATCTGCAAAACGTACATGTAAACTATCTTTATCTGCGGTTGAATAAACGGCAACGGTTTTAATACCCATTTCTCTGCAAGTTCTTATTACACGAAGCGCAATTTCACCGCGATTAGCTATTAGAATTTTTTTAAACACTTTTTTGGTTTGAAAATTTGAAGATGTTAAAATTTGAAAATTTATAAGCAGCAATTTGAAATGTTTGAATTTTCAAATTTTCAAATTGCTTTATTCTCAAATTAACTTGGTTCAACTAAAAATAATGGCTGGTCGTACTCAACAGGACTTGAATCATCAAGCAAAATTTTTACAACCTTTCCGCTTACTTCACTTTCAATTTCATTAAATAGTTTCATTGCTTCAATAATACAAAGCACTTTGCCAGGTGCAATTTCTTCGCCTACTTCTACAAAAGAAGGTTTATCAGGTGAAGGTCTTTTGTAAAAAGTGCCAATCATCGGGCTTTTAATGGTAATAAGATTATCGGGTTTTGCAGTTGTTTCAGCGGAAGTTTGAGGTGTTTCTTTTACTTGTGCTGTTGGTAATGCCTGTTGAACAGGCGACGGTGCAGCAACCTGTGGCTGCAAATAAACCGGTGCCGCTAATGCTTGTTGTGTTGGTTGATCTTTCTTTTGTTTGATTGTAATTTTAAAATCGCTTTCTTCAATACTTACTTCACCAATGTTGCTTTTGTTAATTAGCTTAATAAGCTCCTGAATTTGTTTATAATCCATAAATTATTTTTTGGAAAGAGAGGCAAAGTAGCAAAAAAATATATAAACCTGATTATAACGTGCAAAAAACATACAAGTAATTATTCAAGGAACATCTTCGCCTAACGAAGCAGCATATAAATCAAACCAATCTTCTCTGCTTAGTTGTATATAAAAAGCATCTTTTGCCTGCAGCAATCTTTCAAGCTTTGTTGTACCTACTACAGGAATAATTTTAGATGGATGCGCATACAGCCACGCAATTAAAATTTCGTTCAAACCTGTTTCATATTTTTTTGCAAGCTTCGCTGCAACGCTGCTAATGCTGCGATATCGCGGATGTGTATCATCACTTATCATACCACCACCTAACGGCGCCCATGCCATGGGAATTATATTATTTTCTATGCAATGATCAAGCAAACCGTTTGTAAAAGGGGGTAAGTGAAAAAGAGATATTTCAAGCTGATTATATTCAACATCAATAAATTTTTTTAAAACATTTGTTTGATGCGGAAAAAAATTAGAAACACCAAAATGCAGAATCTTGCCCTGTTGTTTTAAATTATTAATTGCAGCAGCTACTTCTTCAGGGTTTAATAAAGGATCTGGCCGATGAATAAGAAACAGGTCAATATATTCTGTACTAAAATTGCGCAACGATTGTTCCGCGCTTTTAATAATATGTTCTGCAGATGTGTTGTAAGATTTTATTGCATGCAGCGGCCTGTTTTCCGAAATCATTTGTATGCCGCATTTTGTTATAAGCTGAATATTTTCTCTTTTATGCGGAAGTGTTTTTAATGCAGCGCCAAATTCAAACTCTGTTGTATAACCTCCGTAAATATCTGCATGATCAAATGCTGTAATGCCATTATCAATACATGCAGCAATTAATTCTGCATATTCACTTGTTGAAAAATTGGCTCCCCAGTTTCCCCATCTCATGCATCCTGCCACGGGTAATTTAAAAGAAAGCATGTGTACAGTTTAATTTATTACAAAATAAAAAAAGTTCCGATTAAGGAACTTTAGCTCATTCAGCAATTGAACGAAAATGATTTTAACTTAGGTAGCATTAATAGCGATTGTAACCACCACCACCGCCGCCTTCGCCACGGTTTCTGTTGTAGCCGCCACCGCCACTGCCGCCGCGATTGTAACCACCACCGCCACCGCGGTTGTAGCCACCGCCGCCGCCATAGCTTTTCTTTTTGTAACCACCACCGCCACCTTCGCCTTCTTTGCGAGGTGCAGATTCGTTTACAACAATCTTGCGACCACCAACTTCTGTATCGTGGAGGTTGCTGATTGCCTGGCGTGCTGCATCATCATCACTCATTTCAACAAAACCAAAACCTTTGCTGCGATTGTTGTTGAATTTGTCTGTAACAATTTTTGCAGATACTACTTCACCGTAGGGTGAAAATAAGTTTTGTAAATCTTCACTGGTTAGGCTCCAGTTTAAGTTTCCAACGTAAATGTTCATTTAAAAAAATTTAATTAATAAACCCGAAAACAGAACCCCCAGAAACCAAAACATTTACGCGAAACGTTAAGGGAAATAAGGACTAACTGTAATCTTTAATGTGCGAAAATATGAGAATTATTAAGAAATAACACTTTTTAGGGTGAAATATTTAAACTAAAAAATTAACTATTAAATAATGGCTGAATTCTGTTAATAATATTGCCCCAATAATAGTATTCATAATAACTCTTTGGCGTAGGTATTATGTGCCCGGCTGCCCGCAAAATTTCGTTTACAAAAGCATTAGAATCATTATCATCAACAATCTTTAATTTGTTTCCGCAGGCTGCCACATTTATGCCGGCAGCGCCTGTTTTGCACGAAATAACTGTTTCGCCAAAACCTATTGCATCAATCGCTTTTGTTTTTACACCACCGCCGGTAATAACAGGATTTAAAAAAATATCCGCAGCCTTAAAGTATGTTGTAATATCATCTACAAAACCTGCGTAGATTACATTTTTATCACTGTAGCTTTTTAGATTATTGAATGATGCAGGCAAATCTCTTCCGCAAATCATAATTCGATAATTAAAATTTTTTTGCTGAAGCAGTAGTGGATTTATTTCATCTAAAATAAAACTTAAAGCATCTGTATTTGGTTTATATGAAAGTGCGCCGTTAAAAAATAACAGCTTACAATTTTCTGGAATGTTACGCTCCGCATAAATTTTTTCTTTTTGTTGTGTAATGTCATCCGGCATTTCTTTTAATTCAATTCCATAATCAACTAAAAAAGCATTTTGTTCTTTTACCATTTTATGATTAACCGCAAATGCAACGTCTTCAGGCGAAACAAAAAAAACACCATCAGCGTTTTTGTATGCCCATGTTTCGTATCGCTTTAGAATTTGCCACCACCATTTATTTAGTGTTCTGAATCTTACAAATTCTATATTGTGAGAATGTACAAACCATTTTAGATTGAGTTGCTTCTTTAACATCCAGCCAATCCATGCCATGTATGGATGCTCTGTAATGATGTTCTTTATATTTTTTTCAATAGCAATTTTTTTGATCTTCTTCGTCCATGATGGATTTGCATAACGCAATCTCGAATCGTTAAACAATGGAATCAGCTCATAATTCTCTGCAAGTTTTTTTTCATTTGCCTTTACAGAAATAATAGTAAGCTGATTTTTTTCACCAAGATATTTACAAAAGATAGCAATACCTTTTTGTCCGCCCATTTGTGCAGGTAAAACTTTGTAGGGAACTATATCAATAATGCTTGCCAATTGATTTGTTGTGCGCAAATAAATGAAAAGGTTTTCAGTTTTGTAATTAATGAAAACAATTATCTATATCTTCTTGCTAAACTTCCGCTCAGTGCAGCGAAACCGGAAATCAATCCGCCGATTAAAGAGGTAATTAAAATGAGTAATAAAGAAGAACCGTTTAGTGGTAACAACATCGCGATTTTTGAAGATAATATGTGTTGATTTGCGTTATCAATTATTAGCGTATAAAAAATCCATAATAAAAACATTCCTAAAAAACCGGCAGCGAATGCAGCAAATGCCCTTTGATGAATAAAGATTGCGATAATGAATGATGTTACTGCAAAACTCCACCATGCAAAATATAATGGCGTTGCAAAACCTAATAAGGCAGTTAATAACAAAACAATAATAAACTTCATGTTTTTAATGAATTTTTATTCACTTAATTTTTGCTGAAAACCATTTTGCCAAGATTATTTTTCTTCGATGCTATTTCACTTTGCTGGTACAACTGTATTTTATAATATTTCCCTTTCGTCCAGGCATTAATAAAATTATCGTAATACTTGCTGCCGGGGTTTCCGCTTTGTCCACCGGGATAAACACCATAGGCATTTATATCATCTGTTAATTCAACAATCATTCGCCAGCTTGGTCCGTGATCGGTGCTAAATGCATTTATAATATTTGCTCCGCCGCCTGCATCAACATGCAAATGACTGAACGCTGGAATTTTTAATAAGTGCGCAATTTTTCCATCTTTATATTTTCCCCACTCCAAAATATTTTTATTCGCTGCGGAATCCAAAACCGGAACTATGCTTTTAAACGCATCTGTAATATCATCACTCAAAGTTTCTTTTTGTGGCGTATTAATGTTATCTGCAAATAATATTGAAGAATCTTTAGTAATATCTTTCAACATGGCTTCAGGTTGTACTCTTGGCATTGGTAAATTCGACTGCAACATTTCATCACCATAAATTTTTGCAATGCAACTATCCATCCATAAATTAAAAATAGTTGCTGCTTTTGAATCTGCATCATTCATTAAGTTCCATGTTTGCAGCAAGCTTAAATATTTACTTTCTTCATCACTTAAATCTGAAACATTTAAATACGGCATCAGCACCGGCAATGCCTTTTCTGCAACAAGATTGTAAACGCTTGTCTGCAATTTCTCCATGTCATCAACCGTAATATTTTGCATGGATGATAGTGAACGATTGATGAGCCAACTTCTGTATAAATTAAAATACGATGGCATGTAGTAAGGATAGGTGCGCACATCATACGGTGCCTGGTTTGCACTGCTTACAAAACCTCTTTCAGGGTTACGCATTGCAGGTTCCAAACTATCCGGAATATATCCTTGCCATGCGTAACTGCTGTCATCGCCCGGCATTAAAAAGTCACCCTGCCTATACCATTCTGCAGGAAATTCTCCCGCTTGTTTTATAGCTATATCACCTGCTTTATCAGCAAAAACAAAATTTTGCCCGGGGCATTTATAGAGCGAAATCGCGTTCAAATAATCGTTATAATTTTTTGCGCGAATTAACCTGTATAATGTGCCTGCTTCATCACTTTCATCATGCGCCTTCCATCTGCATGCATAATATTTATTGGTGTTGAGTTTATCAGGATAATGCGGGTCGTACATCACCGGTCCCCAAACGGTAATGGCAATATGTTCTGTATCACTCGGCTTATTTCTGATCTTAATTATTTCATCACGCATTTGTGCATCACGCCAGTTGCTGTCAAACCAATATTGATGCATTGTACTGTCTTTAAATTTCACTTCATAATAATCTTTTACATCCCGCTCAGCGTTTGTTAAACCCCATGCGCAACTATCATTAAAACCAATTACAATTCCCGGAGCGCCGGGCAATGAAACGCCATAAGAATTAAAACCAGGTGTTGAAATTTGCATCTCATACCACAACGATGGAAGGTTTAAACCAAGATGCGGGTCATTACATAAAATTGGTCTGCCACTTTTTGTTTTACTGCCCGCAACTGCCCAGTTATTACTGCCATTATCTTTATTTGGTTTGATGGGTCTGTTTGCCGGTTCAACAACCGTTTTAAAATTGAAATAAAGTGAATCAATATTAACCGGCGGCTTTGGCGAAGAAAATTTTTTTAGTTTAGGCAGCGGGTCGGTTATGATTGTTTGCATTGAATCATACACGTAAGGAAAAAGTGTTTCATATTGTTCTTTTGAAAAAATTGTTTTCGCATTTGTTCTTTCAAAATCCTGCTCATAACCTGCCAAATCCCACGACATATATTTTACCAGCAAAGCTGTTTTTAAGTTCGTCCATAACTCAGGTTTATAGTTGAGCAATTTGTATTCGATAGGATAATCTTTTTCACTTAATGAATTAATGTATTCATTTATGCCGGCTGTGTATGCATCAAGCGCAGCTTTAAGTGGCGCGTCATTTTCCATTGCATGCAAAGCTTTCTCTGCGGCATACACCATTCCCAAACGACGAAAGAATTTATCAATCTTTAAAAAATTTGTACCACTTGCAGAATCACCCATTATCTCACTCAATCTTCCACCAGCTGCATACGTTTGAAAATCCATTTGCCATAAACGAAATTTTGCATGTAAATAACCTTGAACAAACCACGCATCGTTTTCGTTTTCTGCATACACATGCGGCACCAAACGTTCATCAAAATAAACTTCTGTTTTGCCACTTAGTTGGGGGAATTTTAATTCACCATTAAAAGTTTCATTCACCGGTTCTGCACTTTGCCAAAAACCTGTTTGCGGCGAAAGAAAAAAACCTAATCGCGGCGTTTTATTTCCATGTAAGTTTAGTTGAATATCCAGCACATAAATTAATGCTATTGTAATAAGTGCGGAAAGAATACAGCCAAAAATTCGCATGGCAATTAATTAAGTTAAACGTTTAAAGATATGTATTGAAATGAAAGTAAAAATTCAAAATTAAAAAGTGAAAAAAATTTACTTCACATATTGCACATGTCACTTATTATAACATCTTCACTTCACTTATTAATTGTTGCAAAACATTTTTTGCATCACCAAATAACATTGAAGTTTTTGGCTGGAAGAATAATTCATTTTCTATTCCGGCATAACCGGGTTTCATACTGCGTTTATTTACGATTACCATTTTTGCTTCTTCTACTTCAAGAATCGGCATTCCATAAATGGGTGATGAAGGATCTGTTTTTGCCGCGGGATTTACCACATCGTTTGCGCCAAGTATCAACACAACATCTGTTGTTTTAAATTCATCATTGGCTTGTTCCATCTCCAATAAATTTTCATAATTCACATCTGCTTCTGCGAGCAACACATTCATGTGTCCGGGCATTCTGCCTGCAACCGGATGAATAGCATATTTTACTTCAACGCCTTTTTCTTCCAATAACTTTTCCAACTCATGACAAGCATGTTGCGCCTGCGCAACTGCCAAACCGTAACCAGGAACAATCATTACTTTTCTTGCATACGCCATTGCAACTGCAGCATCACTTACACTAATCTCTTTATAGCTGCCACCCGTTTTACTTTGTGATGATGCAGCACTGGTGCTTCCTCCAAAATTGCCGAGCAATACATTTGTTAAAGAACGGTTCATTGCTTTGCACATTAAAATGGTAAGCAATGTTCCTGCTGCTCCAACAAGAATTCCGCCTGTTAACATCACTTTGTTATTATATAAAAAACCGCCGCAGGCAGCAGCAACACCTGTAAAAGAATTCAGTAAAGAAATTACAACCGGCATATCCGCGCCGCCAATCGGAAATACAAACAACACACCATATACAATTGACAAAAGCGGAATGAGATAAAATAATTTATAGTTGGATGGATTTAAATCGAACAATAAATAAATGATCAATACAAGAATTGCGGCGAGTACAATAAGATTAAAAACATGCTGTCCTTTAAATGAAAAATCTTTGATTTTTCCATTCAGCTTTCCCCATGCGATCATGCTGCCTGCAAAAGAAACGCTTCCGATTAAAGCACCAGCATAAATAGTTAATGTATGACCAATCATTGCGCCATTCAATTGCCACGGCACTTCGCTCCAACCAGAAACGGTGAACGCTTCGCTTAAATGATTAAACTCAACAATTGAAATCAATGCAGCACAAGCACCGCCCATACCGTTAAACATGCTCACCATTTCAGGCATGGCAGTCATCTTTACTTTTTTGGCTGCTAATGTTCCGATGATTGCACCAATTACAATACCGCCGAAAATCCAGCCATAATTATGCAGGGCATTTCCATTTTCATCTTTGTATAAAAAAATTGTTCCGAGAATTGCCAATGTCATTCCCGTCGCAGCAATTAAATTTCCATTGCGTGCTTTTGCAGGATTAGATAACATTTTTAATCCAACAATAAATGTTACTGATGCAATGATGTAGATTAATGTAAGTATGTTTTGTTCCATGAAATAAAATCCGAATTTTTAAATTCGAAATCCGAATGCTAACTTTTAAGACGATAAGTTCAATTCAATTTGCGTAAAATGGCTCCAAAAATTTTTTCTAATTCTGATGCTTCTTGCAATAAAGCTTTTCTTTCAATATCTAATTCTTCAACGTCATAAACTAGTACGTGCTTTAACCACAATTGACTTTCTTTCGATTCTTTTCTGCATATTTTAATTCTCATCTTCAAGTCTTTTTCGCCTAAGTTCTCATTTGCTTCTAAATAGTTTGCTGCTATTGAACCCGCAGCCCTTATTAATTGTTTTACATATTCAGTATTGATGACATCCTTTTTTAGTTTCACGCAAAAATCTCTCACACATAATGAAAATCTTTCTGTTCTTCTTCTAAATCATATTTTTTATTTTCTTCCAAGGTTTAGGTTCAAGGTTTTAAATTCGGATTTCGGATTTATTTCTTTTCATTC
>JBEHXR010000007.1:0-29492 GCA_048498595.1 Bacteroidota bacterium | reverse complement strand
CCACCGCTTCCAAAAATATCCTGCGGTGTAAAATTTTGTTTGTTCGTATTATTTAACTGACCAATAAAACTGATTTGCTGATTGCCTTTGAAAATATTATAGTTTGCAGCAACATCGTATAAATTTTTATTGCCTGCACCTGCTACAAATTTTCCAAACGTACCGCTGTTTTTTTTCGTAACAATGTTAACTGTTTTTACGCGGTTACCATCATCAAAACCTGTAAAAGCACTTTGATCACTCTGATCATCAAAAATCTGAATCTTATCAATTACATCACTCGGCAAATTCTGCGTTGCCATTCTTGGATCATCACCAAAAAAACGTTTACCATTTACTAAAACACGCTGTACAGTTTCACCCTGCGCTTTTATGTTTCCTGTTTTATCAACATCAACACCGGGCAATTTTTTTAAAAGATCTTCTGCTGTTGCATTTGGCTTTGTATTAAAACTTCCGGCGCTATATTCAACAGTATCTTTTTTTATAACGATCGGTGCTGTTTGCACTACAACCGTTTCCAGTTCATGTGCTTTTTGCGCCATGTATATTATACCCGCGTTTAATGATGCGTTGTTACTATCAATCGTGAAGTTTGTATACCGGGTTTCATACCCGCTAAAAGCAATTTTTAAAATGTAATCAGACGATGTAAGATTATTAATTGTGAAAGCACCATCATCGCCAGATAATACCTGCATTACAGTACTTGAATCTTTGTGAAGCACACTGATGGTTGCATGTTTTAAAACCTGGTGTTCAGTTGTATCACGCAGTTGCCCTTTAATTGAGCCGTTCACAGTAATCTGCCCAAAAATGTTTGTGTAAATTGAAAATAATACTCCTGCTAAAAGTAGTTTTCGTAACATATACATGCTTTAATGCTGCAGGTTATGATTACAAACTTTATACTTATGTTTAATATTTAAAAAAGAAATGCGACTAAAAGCAAAAATTTAGCGGGAAAATGTTATTTAAAGAATTTGCAGTACTGCGCTGTTTAAGTTTTATTTTTTTGGTAAATGATCTATTGATTTTACTTTTTCTTAAAATAAATTTTTACAATCATTAATTATGACAAACGATTTAATTACGGTTCTTGCAAACGTTGCACTTACATTATCATTTCTTGTGGCATTGATATTTGGAGTTGTGCAGGTTAAAGCTGCTGCGCGTGACAGACGGGAACGATTAACGCTTGAAACATTGCGCAATTTTCAAACACATGAATTTGCGGTGCTTTTGCACTATATAAATACACATAAAATACCGAAAGACCAGGACGAAATGCAAAAGCTTTCAGCAGAAGAACAAATCATGTTTATTCAATTTGCACAACAAATGGAATCGCTTGGAATTTTAGTAGCTGAGAAGTTTATCAATATCGATTTGGTTGATAAAACGCTTGGCTCATTTGTAACCACTTCATGGGAAAAATATAAAGCGATGTTTTTGGATATTCGAGAGAAAGCACCAGATCCTTTTTTGGGCGAATATTTTCAATGGCTTGCTGAACGTATTGCTGAACGGATGAAACAAAATCCACGAAAACCATTTTATAAAGAAAAACAGCTCACTTAAAACTTTTTCAATTCATTAAAAATAAAAAGGCTTTCGTAAGAAAGCCTTTAAACTTAAACTCAAAATTAATTTACAGGAATGTTTTGTTGTGGCGTTTCTTTACCCGGTATTATTGGTAAACTTACTTGCAAAACACCGTCAGCATAATTTGCTTTAATGTTTGTTACATCAATACTTTCATCAATGCTAAAGGTTCTTTCAAAAGCACCGCGACTGTATTCTCTTTTAATCCAGTCAGGATGTGGCAAGCCTTCCGGCGGCGTATAAGAAACGATGAGTTGATTGCCTTGTGTTTTCACACTAAAATTTTCCTTAACTCTTCCCGGAGCAAACACCAGTAATTCGTAACTGTTTTCAGTTTTATAAATATTTACCGGTGCCCGAAAATGCGATTGCATAAATGCAAATCTTTCTTTGCCGCGTTCAAAATGCGGCGCCCATGCATGTTTGTGATACATAATTTTCTTTTTTAAACTTTATGAATAATTAATAATTACCTATTGAAGAATCGCGTGTTGATTGTTTCTGATGTGAATGATCGTTGTTGTGATAGCGATCATGATTTTTATCATTACAATTATGATAATACCTGTGAAATGGATATCGGTTGCTATAAAACCACGACCTTCCGAATGCATAATTGAGACTTACTATTGTAATTATTGTTGATAGCAACCCGATTAAAATTAAACTTCCTCTTTTCATAATGCATTATTTAATTTCTTCGTTTATTGGTTGTGTTGCAAATAATTCTTTCTCCATTTTCTGAATAAAACTTTTTCTTTCTTCATTACTCATGCTGCGCCAGCGTTGCGTGTAAGAAGGATTCCAGAAATACTGTTCACCAAATTTTGCATTCCAATATCTTCCTCGTTTACGCCAGTAAAAAATTCTTAAAGCAAAAAATATGAAGAAGAAAACAAAAAAGAATCTAAATGGAAAAGGTATAAAAAATATTACAGCGCCCACAGCAACGCCTGCTAAAATCGCTTTTAAAACCTGCTTCGTTTTCATAATGCTGCATTTTATTAAGAAGACGAGCGCAACAAGAAATTACCTTAAGCTTTTTCAAAAATTATAATATAAAGTTTATAAAGTTTTGGAAAATGCTTTCCTTTGGATTAATAGTTTTGCTGATGCGTTAACCAATATCTTAAACATGCAAGTTTTTTCCATTTCGTTCTATGTAACTACTGCTGTTATTATTTTGGTGATTATTATTAAAACATATTTGTTTATTACGAGAACATCATCTCATAAATACACAAACTGGTTTATGTTTGATAAATACCATATCTATAATTCAAGCAGTGAAAAAACTGCGCGGGCTAAAAAAACGCAAAATGTTTTAAGCATTATAATTTTAATTTCTATTATTATTGATTTAGTTTTTTTACTTCTTTGGCAGAAAGGTTAATTTAATTACATGCAACGTTGGTTTAAAATATATAGCACAGATAATTATGCCGAAGCCAATATTATAAAAGGCATGCTTGAGGAAAATAGTATAAGGGCAATTCTCTTTAACAAACAAGACAGCAGCTATTTATTTCTTGGCGAAATTGAATTATATGTTTCGGTGCATTTAAAAGATGTGGCGCTGCATCTTTTAAATAATGCTTTGTTCAATTAAACATTCTTTTTTCTTTCGATTAATTATTTCTTTCCTATAACTTCATGCCACTTAGAAACAACGCTATGAAGCTTTTCTTATTTCTTGCATCTGTTCTCATTCTTGCAAAAACACAAGCACAAACTATTACAGGGTTTTCTCAAAATAATGCTGCCATTCAAATACAAACCGAACAGGCTTTTGATTCTGTATTAAGTGCAGCACATATTGGTTCAACAATAAAATTACTTTCATCAAAGCCGCATAATTTAAGCTCTGCTGCAAGTAAAGAAGTTGCAGATACAATTTTAAACAGGTATAAAAGTTATGGCTTTGATGCACATTTAGAAAAGTTTACAGTTTTGTTTCCAACACCTAAAACACGGTTGCTTGAAATGGTTGCTCCCAAAAAATACCAGGCAATTTTAAAAGAACTTGCATTAAAAGAAGATGCAACATCGGGACAGGAAAATCAATTGCCAACATATAATGCATATAGTGCAGATGGAGATGTAACTGCACCTCTGGTATTTGTAAATTATGGGTTGCCTGATGACTATGATAAACTCGCAGAAATGGGTATTGATGTGAAAGGGAAAATTGTTATTGCGAAATACGGAAGAAGCTGGCGTGGCATTAAACCAAAAGTTGCACAGGAGCACGGCGCTATTGGTTGTATTATTTATAGTGATCCGATGGATGATGGATATTTTCAGGGAGATGTATATCCTGAAGGTGCTTTTAAGAATGAATTTGGTGTTCAACGCGGAAGTGTAATGGATATGCCCATTTATCCCGGCGATCCCTTAACGCCCGGTGTTGGAGCTGATAGTACTGCTGTAAGAATTTCATCGCATACTGAAGCGCCTAATCTTTTGAAAATTCCTGTGCTGCCGATCAGCTATCATGATGCACGGCCTTTGCTTGAATCTTTAGATGGACCTGTTGTGCCTGATAGTTGGCAGGGTGGGTTGCCGTTTACTTATCATATTGGCGCAGGAAAAACACAAGTGCATTTAAAGCTTGAATTTAACTGGAACATGGTGCCGTGTTACGATGTAATTGCAATGATAAAAGGTTCAGAATTTCCGGATGAATGGGTAATGCGCGGTAATCATCATGATGCGTGGGTTAATGGAGCTGCGGATCCCATTAGTGGGCAGTCTGCGATGTTGGAAGAAGCGAAAGCAATTGGAGAGTTAGTAAAAAAAGGTTGGAGACCTAAGCGTACAATTGTTTATTGCTCATGGGATGGGGAAGAACCTGCATTACTTGGTTCAACTGAATTTGCAGAAGAACATGCTGCCGAACTGCAACAAAAAGCTGTTGTTTATATAAACAGTGATGCAAACGGACGGGGGTTTTTGTTTGCAGGCGGTTCGCAAGCCTTGCAGCCGTTAGTAGAAGAAATTTCTAAAACCATAATTGATCCTGAAAAAAAGATTTCTGTTTTTGAGAGGTGGAAAGCAAATAAAATAGCGCATACTTCATCAGCAAAAACACAAAAAGAAATTTTAGACGATACCAATTATGACCTCTCTGCTTTGGGCAGCGGCTCTGATTATTCGCCATTCCTTCAACACTTAGGAATACCTTCTCTAGATATAGGTTATGGAGGTGAAGATGGAGGCGGTGAATACCATTCTATTTATGATTCTTATGATGATTACAGGCGTTTTAAAGACCCAACTTTTGAATATGGTGTAGCACTATCAAAAACAGCGGGCCATGCAGTTTTGCGCATGGCTGATGCTGATATCTTACCGTTTAATTTTTCAGATCTTTTTAAAAGAGTAAATACTTATGCAACAGATTTAATAAACTCTTTAAATGATATGCGTGAATCAACTACAATAGAAAATGATTTGCTTAAAAAAAGAGAATACCAGCTTGCTGCAGATCCAACAAAGCCTTATATAGCCCCACAACCAAAATCAGAAGTGCCTTATATTGATTTTAGTAAATTACAAAATGCATTAACAGATTTAAAAAAGAGCAGCGATAGTTTAAATATTTTGTTGGCAGTAGTTAATGTACAAAAAGATTTTAAAAATCTGAATGAGGAGCTGTGCCACGCAGAACAACAACTTTTGTTGTCTGAAGGTTTGCCTCGGAGAAGTTGGTACAAACATAGTTTATATGCGCCAGGCTTTTATACTGGCTATGGCGTAAAAACTTTACCAGGAATTCGTGAAGCGATTGAACAACGTAATTGGCAAGAAGCAGAGAAGGAGATGAATGTTACAGCAAAAGCAATTCAAAGGCTTGCTGATTATTTAAACAACATACATTTACCTGATAATAAAATTTCAGACTAACACACGAATTAATTCGATAAAGATTTAATTAATACTTCTTGATCTTTCAAAGACATATCCCATTTCTAAAAACAGTATTAGTACATAGCTTAACTGCATTTGGCGGACCACAGGGTCATATGGGAATGATGATTAAAAATTTTGTATACAAGCGGCATGATGTTACAGAAAATGAATTATTGGAGTACAATGCATTCTGTCAAATGCTACCAGGAGCATCTTCTACACAAACCTTAACATTGATTGGTTACAAAAGAGGCGGGATACCACTTGCAATACTTACTTTACTTATATGGATTACACCTGCAAGTATTATTATGGGGATGCTTTCTTTTTTGCTTGTTTATATAAATGACAGGCAGGCTGTAGCCAGCATATTCAGTTTCATTCAACCCATGTCTGTAGGTTTCATAGCTTTTTCAGCATACAAAATGTCGAAGCATGCAATTAATAATACTATCACTATTGCAATAATGATTATTGCGTCCATTATTACATTCTTACTATTTAAAACACCGTGGGTATTCCCAAGTATTATTGTTGCTGGCGGTGTATCAACAAATTTTAGTAAGAAACGCATTCCCCAACAAGAAACATCGCGCAAGAAAATTAAATGGGCAAATATCTTTATTTTTTTAGCTGTATTTATTATTGCCGGTTTTGTAAGCGAAGCAGCTAGAAAGGAAAATTGGAAGAATAGAGGACCATATAATCTTTTTGAAAACTTTTACAGGTTTGGTAGCCTTGTATTTGGCGGTGGCGACGTACTCATTCCAATGATGTATCAACAATATGTTGTAAGACCTGTTACAGGCCATGCAGAAAAAAATAATCCTGGAGCCTTAAGAACAAATAAAGAAGATTTTTTAACAGGCTCAGGAATAGTTAGGGCTATACCAGGGCCAGTTTTTTCTATTGGCGCGTTTGTAGGAGGCGTACTGTTGAATGAACATGGTTTTAAAGAACAGGTTTTAGGTTGTATTATAGGGGCAATTGCGTTGTTCTTGCCAAGCTTGTTATTAATACTTTTCTTTTTTCCTGTTTGGAATAACTTAAAAAAATACGCCGTTATTTATCGCTCTCTTGAGGGAATTAATTCTTCCGTAGTGGGTATTATGATAGGCTCCACATTTTTTTTGATGAGGGTTGTAACTATTGACGCAACAATCAGCTTAACTGCTTCATTGACGAATCTTTTTATAATTGCCGGCACGTTTATATTATTATCCTTCACCAGAATTTTACCTCAATTAGTCCCGTTGTTATGTTTGTTGACGGGTCTTATTTTCTACTACATTTAAAAATAAAATTTGTTTTCATAGATAAGTTTTAAAGTGCTTTCAGGTACTACATAACGAATGCTTTTTTTTTCTTTAATCCATTTCCTAATTAGCGTTGAGGATAAATTAATAAGGGGTGCATTTAATAATGTAATGGCTGATGTAATAGAATTTTCATCGATTTTAAAAGATGGTCTTTGATAGATAAGAAAGTTGTAGTTAGATAACAAAATGTCTGAAGACTTCCATTTAGAAATGCTTAAAAATGTATCAGAGCCCACTATGATAGAAAAATAATTTGTTGGAAATTTTTTTTTAAACTGGGTAAGAGTATCAATTGTGTAAGAGGGGGTGGGAAGACTTAGTTCAATATCTGAAACTTCAAAGTTTTTATTATCACTAATTGCTGACATAGTTAGAAGCAACCTATTTTTAATATCTAGCAGTTCATCATTTTTTTTAAAAGGATTTTGCGGAGAAACAACGAACCAGACCTTATCGGTAAAATAATTTGCTACATACTCGGCAATAATTAAATGGCCGGTATGTATAGGATTAAATGAGCCAAAAAAAAGTCCAATTTTCACCTAATTATCTAATTATCAAATATTTAAATCAACATTTATATTTGCGGCCTCATCTAACCGTAGACTTAATTTATATCCAGCAACAAATATTGAAACTGGGTCACCCAGGGGAGCAAATTTTTCAATATAAATTTTTTCGCCTGGTATCAATCCCATTTCCATCAATTTTATTGCTAACTCTTCTTTTTCAAAGTCTTTAACAACCGCTCTCTGGCCAACTCGTAATTCTGATAATTTCATGTTGAACCAAAATTATTAAATGTAGAATCGTAAACTTTACGATTTTCGTAAACAATGAATAATGTAGCGTTTTATTTTACTGATAGCAAAATTCATATTAAATCAAAAAAAAAGTTAAAGCTTTTTATTACTAACCTTTTTTTTAATGAAAAATTTGTACTTGACAAGATTTCTTTTATTTTTTGCAGCGACGCCTATTTATTGAATTTAAATCGTAAGTTCTTGAAACATGATTATTTAACAGATATTCTTACCTTTTTAAACTCAGAAGCGACAGAACCTATTGAGGCTGATGTTTTCATTAGCGTCGATAGGATTAAAGAGAACGCGAAATTTTATCACGCGCAGTATCAAAATGAATTATTACGAGTTATGATTCATGGTGTTCTTCATTTATGCGGGTACAATGATAAACAAGAACATGAAAAAGTTGAGATGAGAAAAAAAGAAGATTTCTATATAAAATCCTTTGGGTTACATTCCACGTGAAACAATTTATTGTGTAGCCTTGTTCAATAATTTTTTTTACACCGGTTTGAGTTAGAGGTTTCTGTATAAAATCATGCGCACAGCTCTTCCGGTATGACAGAAGTAACTAAGTCATACAAAGTGACTAGCAATTCCTGATATTGTCTTGCAGCTTATCAATCTTATACTCGTATTTGAAACATTACTATCCAAGACTTTAATAAAGTCTTACGACAAGAATGTGGATTCCGCCTGATTAGTATTTAATTGAATACTATTGGATTTTTTTAAGATTAGTTCCACGTGGAATTAAGTATAGTTTTGCAAAATGTTTTTAGAATATGATGTAATTGTTGTAGGGGCTGGACATGCAGGGTGTGAAGCAGCAGCAGCAGCAGCGAATTTAGGAAGCAAGGTTTTGCTTATAACTATGAATATGCAAACCATTGCTCAAATGAGCTGCAATCCCGCTATCGGGGGGATAGCTAAAGGTCAAATAATTAGAGAAATTGATGCCTTAGGAGGGTATAGTGGCGTAGTGAGTGATAAAAGTATGATTCAGTTTAGAATGCTTAACAAGAGCAAAGGCCCAGCCATGTGGAGTCCAAGATCACAGAACGATCGCGCCTTGTTTTCGAGCGAATGGCGTTATTTATTAGAGCAAACTAATAACATTGATTTCTATCAGGATGCTGTAAACGGATTATACCTAGTTGAAAATAAAGTTGAAGGAGTTATTACTGGTTTAGGGCATCTGATTCACTCAAAATCTGTGGTAATCACAAGTGGAACATTTTTAAATGGTATAATACATATTGGCGAAAAACAATTTGGCGGGGGAAGGATAGGAGAGAAAAATGCTACAGGTATTACTGAGCAGTTAGTAGAAACGGGTTTTGAAAGCAAAAGGCTTAAAACAGGAACACCTCCAAGAATAGATGGAAGGAGTTTGAATTATGAACAAATGATTCAGCAAAAAGGCGATGCTGAAATCACCGGCTTTTCTTACTTAGATATTAAAACAATTTCGGCTGAAAAACAGATGCCATGCTATATAACCTATACAAATGACACTGTTCATAATATTTTAAAAAAAGGATTTGATAAAAGTCCTATGTATTGCGGAAGAATTGAGGGAGTAGGTCCAAGATATTGTCCTAGTATAGAAGATAAAATTAATCGTTTTTCTGACCGAGATCGTCATCAACTCTTTGTTGAACCTGAGGGATTTAGTACAGTTGAGATATATCTAAACGGATTTTCGACTTCTTTGCCAGAAGAAATACAATACGAAGCAATTCGTATGATACCCGGCTTTAAATCTGCTAAAATGTTCCGACCAGGCTATGCAATCGAATATGATTATTTTCCCCCTACACAACTTAAGCATACACTTGAAACAAAGTCAATAGATAATTTGTTTTTTGCGGGTCAAATCAATGGTACTACAGGATATGAAGAAGCTGCTTGTCAGGGAATAGTTGCTGGGATTAATGCCCATCAAAAAATACATGACCTTGAGCCATTCATACCTAAAAGAGATGAGGCATATATCGGCGTTTTAATAGATGATCTTGTAAGCAAGGGTACAGAAGAACCTTATAGAATGTTCACGAGCAGGGCGGAGTTTAGGACACTACTAAGGCAAGACAACGCCGACTTACGACTTACCGAGAAGAGCTATCGTTTAGGTTTAGCGTCGCAAGAGAGAATGGAAAAAGTACTTGTGAAAAAGAAAGGTGTTTTAGAATTAATGAAATTGCTTAAAAATATTAGCCTTGAACCGCAAGAAGTAAACCCGTTTTTGGAAAGTATTGGGTCCACTAAAATTGAAGAGAAACAAAAGGCTTTAAAAATCCTATTAAGACCGGATGTGCGTTTAATTGATTTGAAAAGATCAGTAGAGGTACTCAATCAAAACTTGAACAAATTTAATACAGATACATTAGAACAAGCAGAAATACAAATTAAATATGAGCGATATATAGAAAAGGAACAAGAGCTTGCAAAAAAAATGAACAGTTTAGAAGATGTGATAATACCCGATGCTTTTGAATATGATAATATCTCTGCCTTAAGTGCGGAAGCAATGCAAAAATTTAAAAAAATAAAACCGAGGACATTAGGTCAAGCGAGCAGAATTTCCGGGGTTAATCCAAGCGATGTTCAAATTTTAATGGTGTATATGGGAAGATGAAGGCACATTAACTTTTTCATTTGCTTAAATTAAAAGCTGATTTGTAATATTACATTTCAACGTAAACGTTTGAAATCAGCTTTCTTTATTATATCGTTACTTTTCTTTTCTCAAATAATATTTTCCCAAACTATTAGCGGAAGAATTTCAGACTATTTCAGTAAAAAGCCTTTAGATGCAGTTTCAGTTCAAACCAGTTCAGGCAGTTTTGTAATAAGTGATTCCTTAGGGGATTACACAATCAAGGTCACTAAAAATGATTCATTGTGGTTCAGCTATCTGAATAAACAAACAATGAAATATCCGGTTGACACTATTAAACACCCTGAAAATTTTGATGTGGCTTTATATGTAGATGCAAGATGGCTGCCAGAGGTAACTGTGGCAACAAGGAATTATAAATTAGATTCAATAGAAAATCGGCAAACCTACGCAAATGTTTTTAACTACCGGAAACCTGGAATAAGGTTTAGCCAGTCAAATCCTTCTACATATACACCTGGAGAACTTACTGCAGGATTTGATTTAGATGAAATTATTAATGCTTTTAAATTCAGGCAAAACCGGGAAATGCTTGCTTTTCAACAAAGACTTATACAACAGGAACATGATAAATACATAGATCATCGTTACACGAAACTTCTTGTAAAAAAATTGACAGGACTTGATGGAAAACAATTAGAAGATTTCATGGCTTACTATCGCCCAACTTACGATGAAGTGCTTATGATGAATGATCTTGAATTAGGATATTATGTAGAACAATGTTACAAGGATTATAAGCTGAATAAAAACAAAATCACTTATTAAAAAATTGTCTTAACCATTGCTTTCTATAAAGAAGTTCAGGCTGTTTAATTTATCAATTTTCATTTGAGCTACTAATTCTTCAAGCGAATTAAATTTCTCTTCTTCTCTCAAAAATTTATGCATGAAAATTTTTATTGTTTCACCATAAATATCTTTTTCAAAATTGAAGATATTCATCTCTATCGTTCTGTTTTGTCCATCTATAGTTGGTCGCACGCCAATGCTCATCATCCCTTGCATTCGCTGAGAATGTTGATTCGGCAATTCTGCTTCAGCAGCATAAATTCCATTTGCCGGTACTAATTTCATTTCATCACTAATAACAATATTGGCTGTCGGGTAACCAAGCGTTCTTCCTAATTTATTTCCATCTACTACTAAACCTTCGAAAAAATAAGCATATCCAAGATATTTATTGGCTCTTTCAACATCCCGGTGAAGCAGGGCTTCTCTTATTATTGTCGAACTAACTACAGATTCATTAATTACTTTTTCGGGAATTTCTTTTACAACAAAACCAAGTTCTTTTCCGTATGCTTCAAGAAGCTGATAATTACCCGCACGCTGCTTTCCAAATTTGTGATCATAACCAATAATAATAGTGTGTGGATTAAATTTTTCAAACAGAAAATTCTTTACATAAGCTTCAGGTGTTTGATTAGAAAAGGCTTCATCAAACGGAACCACAACCAAATGATTTATACCTAAGGCATCAATCAAAAAAATTTTTTCATTTAAACTGTTTAAAAGTTGAATTGATTTTTTGCCAACTATTATACGTGGATGTGGATGAAAAGTAATAATCACCGTTTCACCGTTTACTTTAGTTGCTTCTTCTTTTAACTGCTTTATTATTTGGCGGTGACCAAGATGCACGCCGTCAAAAGTTCCAACTGTTACAACTGTATTTTTAAAATCAGGAAGATTATCTATAGAATAGTGCACCTGCATTTCACAAAACTAAAGGGCTTTAGTGATTACGCAATATGTAAACATAGCGTTTGATATTTACATTTGCGTCTAATCTGTTTTAATGTCTCTATATTCAAAGCGCGGTGTTTCTGCACAGAAAGAAGAAGTTCATTCTGCAATAAAAAAATTAGATAAGGGGTTATACGAATTTGCTTTTTGTAAAATTTATCCTGATTTTTTAAATAACGATGATGCGTTCGTAAACATAATGCATGCAGATGGTGCAGGCACTAAAAGTATTCTTGCCTATTTATATTGGAAAGAAACAGGAGATATTTCTGTTTGGAAGGGCATTGCACAAGATGCAATCGTTATGAATCTTGATGACCTTATTTGCACAGGTATTTATGATAACATTCTATTTTCTTCAACTATCGACAGAAATAAATTACTTATTCCAGGTGAAGTGCTTGAACAGGTAATTAATGGAACACAGGAATTTTTTGATAAGCTAAAATCATTTGGAATAAATATTCATTATCTCGGCGGTGAAACAGCAGATGTGGGTGATTTGGTAAGGACAATTGTGGTGAATGGAACAATGATGGCGCGATGGGAAAAAGATAAAATAATCACCAACGAAAAAATAAATGCAGGAAATGTAATTGTTGGACTTGCCAGTTATGGAAAAGCGAATTATGAAGATGAATACAACAGCGGTATTGGCAGTAATGGTTTAACCAGCGCAAGACATGATGTACTCCAAAAATATTATGCAGAAACATATTCTGAAACATTTGAACCATCGCTGAGCAGTGATGTTGTCTATATCGGCAAAAACAAATTAAATGAAGAAATGGTAAGCACACAACAAGATGATGCTAAACATGAAATTGGAAAACTATTACTATCGCCAACGCGTACTTATTCTCCGCTAATGAAAGTATTGTTGGAAAATTACTTTGAAAAAATAAACGGCGTAATTCATTGCAGTGGCGGCGGGCAAACCAAGTGTTTAAAATATTTGCCAAGACCTTTAAAAATTATAAAGAATAATTTATTTTCTCCGCCGGAAATTTTTCAGATCATTCAACAAAATTCCGGTGCTGATGATAAAGAAATGTACCAGGTATTTAATATGGGACATCGTCTTGAAATTTTTACTGACGAAGCTACTGCTGCAAAAATGATTTCAACAGCATCAACATTTAGTATTGAAGCAAAGGTTATAGGACATGTTGAACAGAGCGATAAAAAAGAACTTCAATTAAAAGTGAAAAACACTTTAATCACTTACTAATTATTTTTTATTATATAAAAAAGAGGTTTTTTAATTGAATTACGGCAATATCTCAACCGAGTTTTTCAGTTGAGATATTGCCGTAATTTATGTGTTAGCAACGGCTCGCCATTCGGATGGATTAGATCGCCAATTAAGCAATAACCGTTCCGTTTCTTCAGAAATAAAACTTTTTTCTTTTGCAAGCTCAATCAAGGATGCATAGTTCGTTAAAGATTCAAAGGGAACTTCAGCAACTTTAAATGCCTCGTTGGCAACATCAAAACCATAATTAAAAATTGAAACCATGCCTTTTACATCTGCGCCAGCTTTACGCAAAACATCAACTACCTGCAAACTGCTTTTGCCGGTTGATATTAAATCTTCAACCACAATTACTTTTTTATCTGCTTCCAAAACACCTTCTATCTGATTGCCAAGTCCATGTTCTTTTGGCTTTGGTCTTACATAAATAAATGGAAGTTTTAACTGGTCAGCAGCCATCGCACCCCATGCAATGCCGGCAGTTGCAACACCAGCTATTACATCAGCTTCGGGAAATTGTTCAAATATTACATTGCATAATTCGCTTTTAATAAAATCGCGTATGTAGGGGTACGATAAAACTTTTCTGTTATCGCAGTAGATTGGGCTTTTCCAACCACTTGCCCATGTAAATGGCTCATGCGGGCTAAGTTTTACAGCACCTATTTCTAATAATTTTTCTGCAACAATCTTTTCATATTTCATGCTGCGAATATAAAAGTGCGCCCGTTAAATTTCAGTTTTTATTCGCATTGTATATTTGTTAGCATTGTATTACCCTTTTATCCAAAAAATGAAGAAAAAAATTATTGCCGCCGGCGGTTTAGTATTTAATGATGATGATGAATTATTAATGATATTCCGTAGAAATAAATGGGACCTGCCAAAAGGAAAATTAGATGGCGATGAAAGTATTGAAGAGTGTGCGTTGCGTGAAGTAAAAGAAGAAACAGGTTTAAAAAATTTGCAGCTCGAAAAATTTATAAATATAACGCTGCACGAATATTTTGATCAGTTTTCAAATGAAGAAGTAGTAAAAGAAACGCATTGGTTTAAAATGCTTGCATCAAACAACCAGCAGTTGATACCGCAAACTGATGAAGGCATAGAAGAAATAGAATGGGTTAATGAAGAAGATTTAGCAGTAAAACTTAGAAACAGCTATGCTAATATTATTGAAATTATCACAATCCTGAAACAGCAAAAAGCATAATTGAAGCTGTATCACATTCATAAAAAGATAAAGCTTTTGAATAATTACAAAAGCTTTATCGGCACGATCAATAAAAACCCCCGAACTAATAAATTAAAGTTTCACAAGGGATGAATCTTTAGGTTTTGTTGTATCACTTGGTACGGTGTCTTTTATAATGTAACTGTGATTTCCTGCAGGAACTTGTGCCTTTGTTGCTCCTGAATTTGCTACGGAAATTCCAACTACACCTAAAACAACTGCAAGTGAAAAGAGTACTTTTTTCATGGTTAGACTTTTAGAGTGAATAAATCTATTTTGCCTTATGAAGCAACAACTTTGCCAGTTTTAAATTATGGCTTATAAAATTTTTATTAAACGTTAATATAACTGGTACATAAAATGCCAGATCAACTTTCCCTTTGACAAAAACCTGATAACATGCCTTCAATATATTTTTCTGAATATAATTTTTGGTTGCATTCGCTTCATAAAAAGAATTAAAAACTTTAGGTATTATCTTGCATAAATGCCTTTTAAATTAATATCTCCATACAAACCTAGCGGCGATCAGCCGGAAGCAATAAAACAATTAACTGAAGGAATAAATACCGGTGAGCATTATCAAACATTATTAGGCGTAACAGGAAGCGGTAAAACATTTACAATGGCAAATGTTATTGAAAATGTTCAGCGGCCAACGCTTGTTTTAACGCATAACAAAACATTGGTTGCGCAATTGTATGGCGAGTTCAAACAATTTTTTCCTGATAATGCAGTTGGGTATTTTGTAAGTTATTACGACTACTATCAACCAGAAGCCTACATGCCCGTAAGCGATGTATACATTGAAAAAGATTTAAGTATTAACGAGGAGTTAGATAAACTGCGTTTGCAGGCAACAAGTGAATTGCTTACCGGTCGCAGAGATATTATTGTTGTTGCAAGTGTAAGCTGTATTTATGGTATTGGCAATCCAACAGATTTTGAAAATGGTATTGTGCGCATTGCAAAAGGTCAAACAATTTCACGGCAAGGTTTTTTGCATTCGCTTGTTAATAGTTTATATAACAGAACACAGCTTGAATTTAAACGCGGAACTTTTCGTGTGAAAGGTGACACCATTGATATCAACTTGCCTTATGTTGATTATGGTTATCGCATAACTTTTTTCGGTGATGAAATTGAAGACATAGAAACGATTGATGTGCACAGCAACAAGCGCATGATGAAGGTTGAGAACGCAGCTATCTTTCCTGCCAATTTATATCTCGCTCCAAAAGATATGATGCAAACGATTTTGTACGAGATACAGGATGAAATGCGTATGCAGGTTGAATATTTTAAAAGCACCGGTAAATTAATAGAAGCACAGCGTTTAAAAGAAAGAGTTGAATATGATTTGGAGATGATTCGCGAATTAGGTTTTTGTAATGGCATTGAAAACTATTCAAGATTTTTTGACAGAAGACAACCAGGTACAAGACCGTTTTGTTTGCTCGATTATTTTCCTAAAGATTTTTTAACCATCATTGATGAAAGTCATCAAACTATTCCGCAGGTTGCAGGCATGTATGGCGGTGACAGAAGCCGTAAACTAATTTTAGTTGAATACGGTTTTCGTTTGCCATCAGCTTTAGATAATCGTCCATTAAATTTTCATGAGTTCGAAAACATGACGGGCCAAACAGTTTTTGTTAGTGCAACTCCGGGTGAATATGAATTGGAAAAATGCGGTGGTGTTGTTGTTGAGCAAGTCGTTCGTCCAACAGGTTTATTAGAACCACCAATTGATATTCGTCCATCAGTAAATCAAATTGATGATTTGTTAGATGAAATTGATAAGCGCGTTACAAAAGGCGATCGTGTGCTGGTTACAACATTAACCAAACGCATGGCTGAAGAAATGGATAAGTATTTAAAGCGCATCAACATCAAATCAAAATATATACATAGCGAAGTTGACACACTTGAACGCATAGAAATTTTAAGACAGTTGCGTTTAGGTGAAATTGATGTATTGGTTGGTGTGAATCTTTTACGTGAAGGTTTAGATTTACCTGAAGTTTCTCTGGTTGCAATTTTAGATGCGGATAAAGAAGGTTTTTTGCGCAATGAAAGATCCTTAACACAAACTGCTGGTCGTGCTGCACGTAATGTTGATGGTTTAGTAATTTTTTATGCTGATAAAATGACCGAAAGCATGCAAAAAACAATTGATGAAACAAATCGCAGAAGAGAAAAACAAATTGCCTATAACACTGCGCATGATATTGTTCCGAGAACTATTATAAAAACAAAGGAGAATGTGTTTGCCCAAACATCTGTATTAGATATTAAAGGTTACGATCCAAAAAACCCCTACGCAATACAAGGCGATGAAGATATTGTTACAACAAGTGCAGCAGAAGAACAGGCGCAATACAAAACAATTCCGCAGATGGAAAAAGCTATTGCTCAAACAAAAAAACAAATGGAAAAAGCAGCAAGAGATTTAGATTTTATAGAGGCTGCAAAACTGCGTGATGAAATGTTTCGTATGCAAAAAGAATTGGAAGCAATGAAATAAAATAAGGCCATCAAAATGATGACCTTACTTCATTATTCGGATTGAAAGTTTATGCTTCTTCCTCTTCGGCTGCTTCATAGTTTACATCTGATTCAGCAATTTCTGTAAGCTTTACATCTGTTTCTTTTTCTTCTTCTAATGTTTGGTTTAAAATTTCTGCTACATCTTCCAAACCTAACGTTCTCGCAAGCTGTGCAAGACCACCATACGTTGCAATTTCGTAATGCTCTACTTTTTGTGCAGCGAGTATCAAACCTACATCTCTTGTAGAAGTTCCTTTTTCTGTTTCTTCTATAATACCATTACCTTCTTCAACAATTCCTGCCATTGCATCACATTTTTTTGCCTGAGCTTTTTTACCTAAGATTTCAAACACCTGTTCAAGACGTTCTACATGTGTTTGTGTTTGCTGAAGGTGTTCATCAAATGCAGCCTGCAATGCTTCTGACGTTGCTGCTTTTTTCATTTTAGGTAATGCTTTCGTGATGTGTTTTTCTGCCCAATAGATATCTTTTAATTCATCTTCAAAAAAAGATTTTAGCATAGAATCGTTTGCGGCTGCGCCGGCGTTAGAGCTTGAATTATTCATTTGTTTTTTTTGTTTCGAAGTTGACTTTGCCATAATAAGTGTTTTTTATAATTGATAGAAATTTCGTGCCAGACTAAATAACAATTTGTAATGATTCAATTAAATTGTTTTATTAAAAATTACCAACACTTGATTTACATAAAAAAGTTGTGCAGGTAGCCCTTCTTCTGCAGATGTTATAATTTTTCCGCTGTCTAAAATTTTTCCGCTTGCAGCTATTGCATAATAAGCAAACAACTCATTTATATTTTTTTCAGGAACTGTTGCTGCATAACCGGTTATTCCAATTCCATAATCGCTCACAAAAAGATCGCAAACATTTAAAGCCATTTGCTGCGAGATTTTTTTAGATACACAATTACATTCAATTGCATGCAAAGGCTCAACTAACAAATGGCGGCTTTTTTGCCCAATATTGTAAGCAGTTATTCCTCCCTGGAAAAAAAATGAAGCCCCGTCTGCATTTGAAAATGCAGCCTGTACTAAACCACTCGTTACACTTTCTGCAACCGCAATCGATTGATTATTTTTTTTGAGTTTTGTTCCGATTGAATCAATTAAATTTTTATCAAACACTATCATTAGAAAAATTTTTTCGCCGCTAACATTTTGTACCAGATTTTTTTGCGGTCTTTGTTGACATAGGTTATTTATTTATCACATAAATGGAACATATTTTATGCCATTTGAAAAATAACCTTCAGCATAAACACAGATGATGTGTTACCGGCGAATGTTTTATTGAGGAGCGGTTTACTATGTGTTTATCGAATACGATAAATCATTTTTTCTTTAACCAGTTATTATCGTTCAACCAATCAGTAAGTCTTTGCGGCCATGATTTAAGCGATGCAAGCTGGGAACGATAACCCATATTAAAAGCATGACTTCCCTGCGCATACAAATGCACTTCCGCAGAAACTTTTTGTTGCCTGTATAATGCGAGCAACTTAACGATCGGTTCAGAGCAACAAGAATCATCACTGGCTGCAAGCATAAACGCCGGTGGCATTTGCAATGTAACAGGATCGGCAACAATCGCCGGACCAGGATAAATTAAAATGGAAAATGCAGGCTTTGCATTTAACGCATCAATAGCATCATTGCTTGCAAAATGTTTTTCATTGTAATGATAAGAAACCCAGCCGGCAAGTTCGCCACCTGCAGAAAACCCCATTACACCAATACGTGCAGTATCAATACCAAAATCTTTTGCTTTACTGCGCACCAAACGCATGGCACGAAAAACATCCTGCTTTGTATTTTCAATTGTATAAACTGAGCTGTCTTGTTTATATAACCTGTATTTTAAAACAAAAGCTGTTACGCCAAGATTAGTAAAATATTTTGCTGGGTCAACACCTTCTGCATTGTACACTAAATTCATATGACCACCACCCGGACAAATTATTACAGCAGCACCATTTGCTTTTTCTTTTGGCGGAAGAAAAACAGTGAGTGAGGGATTATTTATATTTCTTACCCACCAATCTTTTGCTAATTCGGGTTCATCTTTTTTATTTTCAAAACCTGGTGCTCCATTCTTCCAAAGCGGAATTGAAAAAGCGCTATCCTGTGAAAATGTTTTATTGTGAATTATTAAAAAAAGAATAAAGCAAAAACGAGTGGTAATTTTTTTTATCATGGTGAAAAAGTTTTTAGATTAAAAGTTCCGGAGAAAAAACTGCATCAACAAATCTTATCTTCAACAAAAAAAATTTCATGCAGCAAACTATAAAAGAACCCATCATTAATAAACACATTAATGCTATTGGAAATTCTTTTGTTATTCATGAATGGAAGGGCAGCGGACCACCGTACATGCATGTGCATTATGAAGATGATGAAGCATGGCACATACTTGAAGGCACACTCACATTTAAATTTTCTGATCGTACTATTGCTGCTGAAAAAGGAACAACGGTGTTCGTACCTGCAGGTGTTGCGCACACTTATTTTGCAAGCGATGATGCACGTTATCTTATCCTACTTACACCACGATTAAATGAATTGATTGCTGAATTACAGAATGCTTCTTTAGATCAGCATCCGTCAATCATGAAAAAATATAAGTCTGAAATTGTTTGATCTGATCAATAAAAATTATTTCATCTTACTTATCTGGTCGTTATAATAATTTTTTTCCCGTATTACAGATTGCAAATTTCCACCTGGCTCAATCGAATCTCTTTCAATATAAATGTGACCGTTGAAACCCTGCTTTTTTAATTGAGTAAAAATTGCGGGAAAATCTACAACGCCCGTTCCAACCACTACATCTTTTAATGCAGGATTATTGTAAGCAGCAATATCTTTTAAATGTATTCCGATGATATGACCGCTTAATTTTTTTACTGCGTCTAAAGGATTAATGCCACTCTTTGGCCAATGACCAAGATCTGCACAAACACCAAAATTCGGGTGATCTTTTAATGCCATTAATGTTGTATCAGGATTCCAGTAATGGCTGAAGCCAAGCCAATGATCATGAATAGCAATCTTAATTCCGTAAGCGCCTGCAAGGCTATCAAGACTGTTCCACATATTCAATGGTGGTTCGGTTGTTACATATTGCACGCCGAATTCTTTTGCAATATCAAATTGCTTTTTCCATGAAGCCATTGTTGAATCGCCAACAATGTATAACGATTCAACTTTTAAACCTTTTTGTTCAATCATTGCTTTTAGTTTATCGATGCTTGCCATAGAAAGCTGACCGATGGTTGAGTCTTTAAATTCTGGTCCTGCATCATGAAATGTATTTGGTTCGATATACACCAACCCTGCACTATCAACTTTATCTAATGATTGCGGAAAATTTACATCGTGAAATGTCCATAACGCAACACCAAATTTCCAATCGGATGGATTGACAGATGAAGCGGTGGTTGATGTTGAGTCGTTGTTACTGCCGGAAGATTGAATATTAACGCATGCTGCAAACGCAAACATGCCAAGCAAAAACAGGTAGTTGATTTTTTTCATTTTTTATTTTATTTAAGACAAGATCAAATGTTGTGCAAGGCAAATTACAAACTCATCTTTTACTTTTACTAAACTGAACAGGTTTTATTAAACACAGCATGCATTTTGTAGCTATGCTGATATTATATGAAAACATATTTGCATCAGTATGTGGTGTTGCTTTTGTTTCTTATATCGGTTAAAAGCTATGGTCTTGGTGTATTAACACATGAAGCGATCATTGATGCAGAATGGAATAATTCCATTTTACCATTTCTAAAATCTCAGTATCCAAACTCAACCGATTCAGAATTTATCGAGGCAAAAGCTTACGCTTATGGCGGTGCTGTTACGCCTGATATGGGATATTATCCGTTTGGAAGCCGCCTGTTTACAGATCTTGTTCATTATGTGCGTAACGCCGAAATGAATGAAGCTTTATTAACCGATGCAGACAGTTTAAACGGGCTTGCATTTGCTTTGGGGTTTTTATCGCATTACTATGCTGATGTGTACGGCCATCCGCTTGCGACCAACATAAGCGTTCCGCTTGTTTATAAAAACATCAGAAAAAAATTTGGCGACACAGTTACCTATGCAGACAACCATATTTCACATATACGAATGGAATTTGGTTTTGATGTACTGCAGGTAGCAAAAGGTAATTACGCTTCAAAATCTTACCATGATTTTATAGGATTTAAAGTTGATACCGCTTTGCTTGCAAAAGCCTTTGAAGATACATATGGATTGAGTCTTGATGAAACTTTTAATAATCATCTTAATTTATCAGTTGAAACATTTCGCTTTATGGTTGCAAATGTTTTTCCGTTTATAACAAGAACAGCATGGGCTTCAAAAAATAAAAAATTATTTCGTACAGATTCAACAAACGCAAGCAAAAGATTCAGATATAAAATGCACATTAAACAATACAATAAGGAATTTGGAACAGGCTATAAACGTCCGGGTTTTTGGGCAACGGGCTTATCTTTTATCACAAAGGTAATACCTAAGGTTGGGCCGTTACGGGCTTTGCATTTTAAAGCTCCAAATGCAAAGGCAGAAAAGAATTTTGATAATAGTTTCGATACGATCATGCACAATTATAGTAAGGGTTTACTTGTTGTAAGCAGGAAAAAAAATTTAAAGGATGAAGATTATGATACGGGAAATCAGACACAAAAATGCGAGTATGTATTAGCCGATGAAACATACAACAGGTGGTTGTTAAGGCTAAATGAAGAAGCATTTAAAACAGTAACCCCTTCAATAAAAAATAACATTGTTACATTTTACAAAAGAATAGAGGAGCCACCGCACAAACATCGTTATAAGACCTGTATGAAAGTATATAAAGCCTTTACTTCTTTAAGCAAGATGCATTAAACAGAAATGGTAAATGAATACATATTCAGTTAAGCGCATTTATTCAACGCCTTTTACTAAAGTTTGTATTTTATAAAGTGACTTTGAAGCAGTAATAAACAATACGTCTTTATTCTTTCCGCCAAAACATAGATTCGCCGTCCATTTTTCAGGCACATCAATATGATCAATTTTTTCTCCGGAAGAATTGTAAATCGTAACACCATTTCCGGTTATATAAATATTTCCTTTATCATCTATGGTCATTCCATCGGATGCTTCGTTTAGAAATAGGGTTTTGTTTTTTAATGAACCATCATTTTGAATTTCGTAGCGGTAAGTTTTCCAAACGCCCATATCTGCTACATACAAATATTTTCCGTCCGCCGTTCCAACAATGCCATTTGGTTTTTTTACTGCACTGTCAGCCATTGCCAGCATGTTTTTATTCGGTGGTAAATAATATAGTTTTTCTCCGTGCAAATTTGAATCAGGCTGTTGTCTTGTCCAGTAATCCCGCTGAAAATATGGATCTGTAATATACATGCCGCCGGTTAAACGATTTACCCAAACATCATTAGGTCCGTTTAAAACATTGCCACGATAGTTGTTAATTAATACAGTAATTTTTTTAGTGGGTGAAATAGAAATCAATTCATTATTCTCATCAGCACAACTTATTAAGTTTCCTTTCTCATCAAAATAAGTTCCGTTTGATCGCTTTGCAGGTTTAAGCCAAATGCTGAGTTTATTATTTATATCATATTCCCAAATAGTATTGTTAGGCTGATCTGTAAAAAATACATTTCCGGCTTTATCGCATGAAGCGCCTTCAGTAAAACTAAAATTGCTGTCAATTAAAATGAGCCTTGCATTATTAGCAACAACCTGTGTTTTTCCTTTTATAAAAAACAAACACAGCGCAAGTGTTACAAAAAATATTTTTCGCATTGTTTGAAAATAAAGTAAAAATTCCTGATTGAAATATCAGTGAAACTCATTTATATTCAAAAAAAAGTCCTTCCCGATTTATCGGAAAGGACTTTTTTTAAACACCAATTGTTATTTACAGTTTTAAGAATATCAGGTAAGCATAGGGAAACACGATCCAACATCCTCATCCTGCAAAAAACAACGAGGTAATTTACAAATTTATTTGTTTTTCCATCATCATTTTTCTGAGATTAATTAAACCATACCGCATTCTTCCCAACGCAGTGTTTATGCTGCAATTAGTGGTTTCAGCTATTTCTTTAAAACTCATATCACCAAAATGTCTCAGCACTATAACTTCTCTTTGCTCTTCAGGCAGTTTATCCAACATCTGGTGTACTTTTTCATAGCTCTGGTTACGGATAATGTGATGCTCAGCATGGTTGTCGGAAGCCACATGTATCACATCAAAAATGTCTTTCTTATCCTGCGTTAAAATGGTAGGCGTGCGTTTTACCTTTCTAAAATAATCTACACATAAATTATGCGCAATACGCATTGCCCACGGTAAAAATTTTCCTTCTTCATTGTATCGCCTGTTGCGCAGTGTATCTATAATGCGCAGAAATGTTTCCTGAAAAAGGTCTTCTGCAAGAAACTTATCCTTCACTAAAAATAAAATACTGCTGAATAGTTTGTCTTTATAGCGATCTATGAGTGTTTCCAGCGCATAACAATTTCCTTCCTGGAAATTCAGGATGAGCTGTGTGTCAGTTAAAGTTTCACATGTTTTCATAATCGTGCCTTTGAAATGAGCATGCCACTGTAATGGTTTTTATTTATTTGAAAGAGTGGAACGCGGGGTAGAGATTATTAATAGGCGGCGAAATTTTTTGTTGTGACTATAGTTTATTGAATTATTGTATGCAATATGTAAAAAAAAAGTGAATTACCAAAATGATATTTACCAAAAGTTTTTTTGGGTTATCAGTTTATCTTTTTGCACTTTTACTGTTTTTAGATGCAGGAAACGTTAGATATAGCCTTTAGTGATACGAGGAAAAACACGAATAATATTTTTATAAAAGGTGCCAGGGTTCACAACCTTAAAAACATCTCTGTTTCTTTTCCACGCAATAAATTAATTGTTGTTACAGGTGTATCCGGCAGCGGAAAATCTTCGCTTACGATGGATACATTGTTTGCCGAAGGGCAGCGCAGGTACGCAGAAAGTTTAAGTGCTTATGTACGCCAGTTTATGGCGAGAATGGTAAAGCCTGATGTTGATTTTATAAAAGGATTATGCCCCGCTATCGCAATCGAACAAAAAGTAATTACGAGAACTCCGCGGAGTACTGTTGGCAGCATGACAGAGATCTACGATTACATGCGGTTATTATATGGCAGAACAGGAAAAACTTATTCACCTGTTAGCGGCCGCGAAGTAAAAAAAGATGACGTAGCAGATGTGTTAAGCGCAATAAAAGAACTGCCTGCATCAGCTAAAATATATATTCTTGTTCCTTTTAAACAGCACGCAAAAAGAAATATCAAAGAAGAGCTGAATATTCTTTTGCAAAAAGGCTTTTCAAGAATTTATGTAAGCGCCACAAGTAGTGCGAAAACAAAAAATCCGGAACTTGAAATTGCATCTATTGAAGATTTGCTTGAATTGCCCGATAAAGATTTGAAAAAAAAGTTTTCTAGTAGTGAGTCTGTTTACTTGCTTGTTGATAGAATTATTACAAAGGATTTTGATGAAGATGACATACATCGCATCAGCGATTCCATTAACCTTGCTTTTTATGAAGGCGAAGGAAGCATGTTGTTGGAAGTAAATGAAAAGAAGAAAATTTCCTTCAGCAATAAATTTGAAATGGACGGAATTGTGTTTGAAGAACCGGTTCCCAATTTATTTTCTTTTAATAATCCTTTTGGCGCCTGCCCCACCTGCGAAGGCTTTAGCCAGGTGCTGGGCATCGATCCTGATCTTGTAATTCCAGACAAAAGAATGAGCGTGTATGATGGCGCTGTTGCTCCATGGAAAGGAGAAAAATTGGGTTGGTGGAGAGAACAATTTTTAAAAGGCGCAAGAGCAATAAATTTTCCCGTTCACAAAGCCATTGCAGATTTAACCGATGAACAATACAATATTTTATGGACGGGCAAGGGAAGTGTATATGGCATCGATGATTTTTTTAAAGAAGTAGAGCAGAATCTTTATAAAGTTCAGTACCGTGTTTTATTAAGCCGTTACCGCGGCAGAACAAAATGTCCTGATTGCAAAGGCTATCGTTTGCGTAAAGAAGCTTTATATGTAAAGCTCGGCGGAAAACATATTGGTGAGTTATGTGAAATGCAGGTAAGCGATTTAAAGATTTGGTTTGATAAACTTGCGTTGAATGACTACCAGCAAAAAGTTGCAAGCCGTGTGTTAATAGAAATTCATCAGCGTTTGCAAACTTTGCTTGATGTTGGCTTAGGTTATCTCACTTTAAATCGTTTGGCAAATTCTTTAAGTGGCGGCGAAAGCCAGCGCATACAGTTAACGCGCAATCTTGGCAGCAATCTCACCAATTCATTATACATATTAGATGAACCTTCTATTGGTTTGCATGCAAGAGATACGGAGCGACTAATAAAAGTTTTAAAGCGTTTGCGCGATGAAGGTAACACGGTAGTTGTTGTTGAGCATGATGAAATGATGATGCGTGAAGCGGATCATATAATTGATATGGGACCGCTTGCATCGCATTTGGGCGGCGAAGTAATTGCTGAAGGTGATTATGAAAGTATCATTAACAATCCTTCAAGTTTAACAGGAAAATATTTGCGTAAAGAGTTAACGATTCCCATTCCTGCAAAACATCGCAACGCAAAACATTTTCTTAAGCTAACAGGCGCACGGCAAAACAATTTAAAAAATATTGATGTTGAATTTCCGTTGGATATTTTATGTGTTGTAAGCGGCGTAAGTGGTAGTGGTAAAACAACATTAATAAAACAAATTTTATATCCTGCATTGCGAAGATTAAAAGGCGAGTTTAGTGAGAAACCGGGTTTTCATAAAAGTCTCGAAGGCGATGTTGATTACATCAGCCAGGTTGAAATGGTTGACCAGAATCCTATTGGCAGAAGCAGCAGAAGTAATCCTGTTACTTACATAAAAGCATACGATGAGATAAGAGATCTTTTTTCAAAGCAACATTTAAGCAAGCTGCGCGGATTTCAGCCCAAGCATTTTTCATTTAATGTAGATGGCGGAAGATGCGATACGTGTAAGGGTGAAGGCGAGCAAATTGTAGAAATGCAATTCTTAGCAGACGTGCATTTAACCTGCGAAGTATGCGGCGGAAAAAAATTTAAAGAAGAAGTGCTTGAAGTAAGTTACAAAGGCAAAAACATCTACGAGGTTTTGGAATTAAGTGTTGATGATGCGATCGAATTCTTTTCTGCAGATAAAGACGGCGCTGCTATTGCAAAAGCTATAAAGCCTTTGCAGGAAGTCGGCCTCGGTTATATAAAACTTGGTCAGAGCAGTGATACTTTAAGTGGTGGTGAAGCGCAACGTGTAAAGCTTGCTTCTTTCTTAGGAAAAGGCAGAAGCAGTGGTCATATACTTTTTATCTTTGATGAGCCTACAACGGGTCTTCATTTTCACGATATACAAAAACTGCTTGCTGCTTTTAATGCTTTGATAAATCAAGGGCATTCAATTATTGTTATTGAACACAATATTGATGTAATAAAAAGCGCCGACTGGATAATTGACATGGGACCGGAAGCGGGAGACAAAGGAGGCGACGTCGTTTATTCCGGGCTATTAAATGGTGTTAAAAACATTGAAAACAGTGTAACAGCGCAATTTCTTTAGACTGTATTTCTACTTCGTGTTGCATATTTTTATAACAGCTTTGCTGCAGCATACATGCTGCATTAAATTCAATAAGACTAATCCATTTTTACTACTGCTTTTAGAAGATCATTGGTTGCATACAACCATGTTTCAAAAGCATTTTTTAAATCATGAAAATCTATTTTGTGTGTTATCATATCTATAGGATTTATCAAACCTTTCTGAATTGAATTAATCACACTATTAAAATCTTCTCTTGTTGCATTGCGACTACTCTTTAAAGTTGCTTCGCGCTTATGAAATTCAGGATGGCTGAAAATAAGTTCATCTTTTTGTAAGCCTATTAAAATAAATTTTCCGCCATGTGCTAAATACTGAAGTGCATTATTAATGGCGCTTTGATTGCCTGTTGCATCAATCACAACATTTGCCATATCGCCATTTGTTATATCGCGTAGTTTATGCAAAACATTTTCTGTTTCAGCATTTAGGGTGTGCTGAATATGTAATTTTTGTTTGCAGTATTGTAAACGTTGTTCATTCACATCCATTACAATTATCGTTGCATTTACAAGTTTTGCAAATTGCATGGCTGCAAAACCAATAGGACCTGCGCCCATTACCAAAACGAATTCATTTTGTTTTATATCAGCAAGCCGTATTCCATGTGCTCCAATAGCAAGTGGTTCAACAACTGCAAGTTCATCATAACTTAACCCATCACTCTTAATTAGTGAAGCAGAAGGAACGGAAATATATTCGCACATACCGCCATCAATATGTACGCCGGCAACTTTAATTTGTACGCAACAATTTGGTTTATTATTTCTGCAAGCAACACATTTGCCACAATTAAAATAAGGAATGAATGTTACTGCTTCACCAGGTTTAAAATCATTTGCATTATCAGCATCTATTAAATCAGCGGCTAATTCGTGACCTAATATTCTTGGATAATTAAAATATGGCTGAGTGCCTTTATATGCATGCAAGTCTGTTCCGCAAATTCCGATGCGTTTTATTTTTAAAATGGCATTTCCTTTTTGCAATTCAGGTGCAGGAATATTTTTGTATTCAAACAAACCAGGCTTTGTACAAATCAATGCTTTCATTAGCATAGCAATTTAAATTACCATAAACATTATTGTAAAGCAATGCTGCGATATGTTTTAAGAATTGCTGAAAAGATAATAACTAAAATATTTTACAATCCTACAATGTTCGCCCGTTCATCTTCAGGTTTAAAATAGATAAAAGCTTCCGCTGCTTTTACACCTGCTTCCAATCCTCTGAATTCTTCCATTGTTTTAAAAAACTGGTCATAAATTTCCTGCGGACTTTGTGTTTCATGCGCAAACATGGCCGCTTTTTTTATATCACGCACAGCAGTTATATCAACATAATCTGAAGGCGTAAAACCCATAGTTTCACTGCCTGTATTTACTTCATAAAAATATAAATGAAATTTTTTGTTAGAGCGCACCCATGCCGTTAATGCAAGCAATCCCGATACCTGGTGATCAGGATGCGAATCTAATGGCCAATGCGTGAAAACAATATCGGGCTGCAATGAAAGAATCAACTTTGTAGTTTCTTCGTTGCGTTGTTTATTTAGCTCTGTGTTGCCATCAATTTGCCCCGCAAACAAAGGCATCGCATGAATGATTTCACAAGCCTTCTCCGCCTCTTTTGTTCTTAACGCTGCAGACTGTGCATAGCTTTGTTTATCGTTGTAAGCTTCGCCTCTTGTAAGATAAAGAAATGTTACGTTATTACCTGCCTGGCTATATTTTGCCATGGTGCCGCCACATCCAAACTCAGGATCGCCGGGATGCGCACCCACACAAAGAATATTCAATTTGTTTTGTTCTTGTTTTTCTGAAAAATTTTTTGCTGTAATATTTTTTGAAGTTAGCAGCGGCGATACAGAAATACTTCCAACACCCAACACGGTTGATTGGATAAACTTTCGCCTGCCGGAATTATTTTTATTCATGCATGAAAGTTAGTTGTTCTTTCAGTAAAAGTTTTATAACGCTTCTTTGCTTTCCTGCAGAAACTTTGCATAATACGCAGCAAGAAAACTTTTGTTTAGCAAATGATATGGCAGCCACTGTTGCTCAACAGGCAGCAGTACTTCTACTGCTTGCTCATCCGGGAACAATTTATAATCGAAGCGCGTATTTTCTGTACTGATGTAACCTGTATAATAAAAGAGCATGTTCTGCTGCAAGGCATATTGCAATTTCTTAAGCATTAAAAACTTTCCCAGGCTGTATTGTTTATAATGCGGATGATATATGTTCATGATGCCTGCAATAGCTGTTTTGCCTTTATCGAAATAACCCACTGCAATCAATGCATCGCCATCACGCACCTGTATCATCATTGAATCAAAAGGCAGCGGTATAACGGGCATGTGCAGATAGTTTGAGCAGGTTTCCGTTGCGCGAAACTGCACATGATTTTTATACAATGCATACAACGCTTCCACTTCATCATCTACATATGCTTTTTGAATGTTCACAATAAAACGATTGCATTTTTTATTAATGATAGCAGCGCTGCTGCTTAGCCTGCATTGTTGCACCAGGGTTCTTAGCCAGAATACAGGAACAGAAGTGCCTTCTTGATTGATCACTGTTTCATTACAGGTGAACATGATATGTTGCATGCGGTAAAAACCTGCAGC
>JBEHXR010000006.1:0-30902 GCA_048498595.1 Bacteroidota bacterium | reverse complement strand
GCAGTAAAACCAAAATTTGTTCCGCCATGCACAACATATAAATTGAAAGATTTTTTGTGATCGAGTAAATATTTTACTTGTTGCAAAATATCGTTTGTATCAACCTTAGCCCATTCTTCACCCCAATGCGTAAGCCAGCCCGGATAAGTTTCGCTGCTGAATGAAGGCACATTTGGATTTTGTTTTTTTGCTGCAGCAAAATCATCATCACTCGTTCCGCTGTCAAGCCCAATCGCAGCGCCATCAATACTTCCGGCAGTTAACATAGAAACATCACCACCGTCAGCCGTATAAAAAGGAACATCAATGCCATTGTTCAACCATAATTTTTTTAATGCAGCAATATAATTTTTGTCGTTGCCGTAACTGCCATATTCATTTTCCAATTGCACCATTAAAATTGGTCCGCCATGCGTGCAAAGCAGCGGCGTAATTTCTTTTGACAAACGATTTATGTAACGCGTTACTGCGCTCATATAACGTTCATCCATGCAACGAATTTTTATATCGGGAATCTTTAAAAGATACGATGGCAAACCGCCAAAATCCCATTCAGCGCAAACGTATGGACCAGGTCGCAGTAACACCCACATGTGTTCCTGCTCACAAAGTTTTATAAACGCTGCAATGTTGTGATTGGTTGATGTAAAATCAAAAACGCCTTGCGATGTTTCTTGGTAGTTCCAAAAAATATAAACAGCAATCGTATTGCAGCCCATTGCTTTTGCCATGTTAATTCTTTGCTTCCAGTATTCACGAGGAATTCTTGCGGGATGCATTTCACCGCTGATGATTTGAAACGGTTTCCCATCCAACAAAAAATCATTCTTGCTTAAAGAAAAAACATGTTTCTGTTGCGCTGATGTTGTGAAAGCGAAAGAAAAAATAAAAAATGCAAACCAGATTTTTTTCATGAGCTATTTAATTATCACTTCAACTTTTTTATGTACATCAAATTTGCCGCAATCGATTATCAGTAATCCATTCTTTTCATTCGAATAACGATATTGTGATGTTGAAAGATTTTTATTATTGACAATAATTGTGGTGGGAGTTTTTTCAGTATGAATTTGCAAAACATAATTACGTTGCGGCAGCATGTTTTCATAGTCACCTTTGATTGCATCGATATTTATTATCGTTGATGCAGCCGTTTGATTGCATGAAATGTTTGTTATCGCAAACTTTCCTTCTTTATACTGTCTTGTTAAACCATCATCTTCATACAAGTCATAAGATGTTTTTTCTGAAGGATAAATATCGAGCGTTAAAGTATCCAATGGTTTTTCACCATCATAGTTCATTTGCGGGTACATTGGAATAATCGAACCCGCTTTTACAAACAACGGAAGTTTATCAAGTGGAGCATCATAATTATTCAACCATTGCTTGCCATCATACACTTTTCCGTTCCAGTAATCAATCCATTTGCCTTGCGGAAAATAAATGCTGTCACGCTTTGCCTCGGGTTTCCAAACAGGCGCTACCAAAAAACATTTGCCTAATAAAAATTCATATTGCGTGCTGGTGCTTCGTGTTACAGAATCATCCTGATTTTCCAACACCAAACCACGCACGGCAGGCACGCCGGTTGTATGTGCTTCATGCATTAACGTGTACATGTAAGGCGTTAAGCGCATTTTTAATTCAAGATATTTTCTATTGATGCTTGTGTAGGGCTCGCCATAAATATATGGCTGTTTATCTTTTTTTGCCCATCCACTCATCACCATAAACACCGGCGTAAAACATTTCCATTGTAAGTCGCGAACATACGTAGAATCGCTGCCGCCAAATATGCCGTCAACATCACCTGTTGCGCAATTAAATGCACTTAAGCCGGAACCAATCATCGTCGGAATATGAAAACGTATATATTCCCAGTTGCCTGATTGATCACCACTCCAAACAACACTATAACGTTGCGTGCCTGCCCAACCCATCACACTCCAAACAAAGCCGCGACCGCTGCAATTATTTTCAATTCCATTGTATGCAGCACGACAACCATCCAATGCATATTTATAACCCGGACCAACCCACGCCACATCCAGCTTGCATAAACGCGTTCCATATTTCCCAACTTCTGTTGCAATTTTATCAACGCCATTCTCCGTCCATAAGCCCGTATAAAAACCACGCTTATGCAATTCTTTCACGGTTGAATCCAGCTTCTCATAACCGCAACCATAACCATCATTCGGCAATATCCATCCATGCGGCATGTTGTTCTCAATATATTTATCTGCTACTTTCCAAATTACATCAGGTGTTGTTTGCGGCTTCTTATCACGACCAGGTTTGTTATAACAATTTGCATCTCCCAAACTCAGTTGCCAACGTGCAGGCATAAATGGACGACCACAGATTTGCGTGTAATCATTCAAAATATTTTTTAATGAGGAGTCAACAAAATAGAAACAATCAAAGCGATCTTCATTGTGCGACAAACTCATGTTTGAAGTGAAATCATACAAGCCGATATCAAACGTATTGCGCAAAGCACCATAACCATTTGTGCTCATATAAAACGGCGCTGGATTCGCTCTTCCGCCGTCATCCCAACCTCCGCCTTTTTCAATTTTTATGATATGATTGCGATGAGAAAAATATCCGTTCTGCATACCGCAGCCGTAAAAATATTCGTCGATGCCACGACTTAAATATTGCGATGTTCTTGAACCAAACGTTAGCGGTTGCGTTTCTTTAAAAATTAATTTGTTCTTCGCATTATATAAAGAAAACAGAATTGGATTTTTTTGAATGACGAGTTTGCATGAATCTGTTTGCAGGTAAATATTTTTCTCATCATCTTTAATTGAAAGCGGAATATTTTCAAACTTATAATTAATCACAATTTCTGTATCTGCAGGATTCGTAAACGCACCATCAGGCGCTAACCAAATGCGAAAAATATTTTGTTTATAAAACAACACTTTCAGTTTTGTAATACCGCTGATCAATTCAACACCATTTTTAATTTTTTGATATGCATCTAATTTACCAAGTGATGAACTGTCTTCGCTTATCACTTCATGCAAACTATCATTCGAATTATTTTCATCACCACTTAAATGCACTGCGAATGAAACTTTGTGTAATGGTCGGTTTGCCAAATCGATGTTTGAAAAACTTACTTGTCTTTGGTCGCTGCTTGAAATCGGGTTTGAAGATGCATTAATTGTGATTGGCTGAAACGCTTTTCCATCAAGCATTCCAGCAATCTGTATATTTTGATCGATAGCTTGTGAACCGAAATTTTTTATGCTCAACGTTAAGCTATCATTTGATAAAAAGTGATTGCCATTTTCATTTTGTGAAACAAGTCTTTCAATGCCGATGTCTTTTTTAAATGCTTCGCTTAAAGAAATATCATCCACCATCCAATACCAGCCTTCCATTCCTTTCCAATAAAATCGTAAAAAAACTTTTGGCTGATTCGCTGCCCATTTCGAAATATCAATTTCTTCTTTTAATGGCGTAAGCATATCAGTTGCACTTTTTATATCATGCCGAACATCCCATTGATGCCAGTGAATGCTATCGGTGCTAATGCCAACAAACAAACCCGCGGTGTCGGCAACATGATAATTCCACCAGCGAAATGTTTGTTGGAATTTTAAGATAACGGAAGAATGATTGGAACAATCTATCGGAGCAGAAACAATATAACCATCAGGGTATTTTTTTTCTTTCACCCAACTAGCGACATCTTCATCTGTAAAATATCCAGCCTGGAATTGTAAATGATAGCCGCGGCTCTTAGAAGCAATCGGCGGCGCTTGCTGTTGATATTGATAAGAGCCGGGATAAGGTTGATCCGTTACAATCCACTGCGGATCCCAATTACCAACTTTTGGAATATACCAGCCACCAGGCAATTTGCCAGAAGAAAAATCTTCGGAATAGAATGCTTTGTCTTGAGCGGTTGCAAAATTTATAATCAGCAAAAATTGTATAAGCGCTAATATATTTTTGGTTTTGATCATCATTATTAAAGCATATTATTTTTTCCCAACAGTTTTTAAAACAATATTGTTGAGCTTGTCTTCATTTTGAATAAGCAACTTTAATAACTGTATTTGATTTGCTGCGCGGTAAAAATTTTGTTCAGGATATGCGCTCCCATAATAAACATCGTTATTAAGATAATCAGTTATAAAACGAAGCGCCTGCATATAGATCATAAATTTTCCAGCGTAAACAAAATGCTCAATTTCTTCCTGCGATAGTATTTGCTGCATTTCACTTAAATAACCAGCTGCAATTGCTTCAAAAAAATCTTCTCTTAAACTTATTTTCGAAATATCTTTTTCTTCTTCACTTACCGGCGAAAGATAGGTGCGTAGCATATCACCAACATCACTAATAAAATAACCGGGCATCAATGTGTCAAGATCAATCACACAAAGTCCTTTTTCATTATCATCAAACAGAACGTTACTGATTTTTGTATCGTGATGGGTAACTCTTAGCTTAAAATTTCCTGAGGTTTTAATTTTTTCAAATTCATCAACAATATTTTTCTGAGCTTCTAAAAATTGTATATGCTCACTTGCTTTTTCTATTCTTTCTTTTATGCCAAATTGTTTTGCGGTTTCAAAATCTTTGTAACGCAGAGACAGATTATGGAAATCTGGTAAAGTGATCTTTAATTCATCAACGGGGAAATCTGAAAGCAATTTTGTAAACTCACCAAATTTTTTTGCAGCTTCAAAAGTCTGATACTTGTTCTCTGCAACATCAACTGTATGTGAATTTTTTACAAAAGGAAACATCCTGTAATAACCTGCATGCTCAATAAAAACCAAATCTCTTCCGGTTGCTGTTTTAACCGGTGTTAGAAAGAAATATTCGGGATGGTGCGTTAAAAGATAATTTGCGATTGAGTGAATATTCTCAGAAATATATTCAGGATGTTTGAAAACATTTGTATTTATTTTTTGAAGAATGTAAATCTTATTTTCATCTTCAACTTTCCACGTATTGTTTATTAAACCGTTTCCAAATGCAGTTACAGAAGCGCTTGTGCTGCAACGGTAAATATTTAAAACCTGGCGAAGAACATTTGCATTTGCTGTCATTATTCAGAAATAATAGAATCAAAACTAAGTGCTGCAGACAAACAATGTGCACATCAGCTTAAATAAAAAAACCTGCTCACAATTGAACAGGTTCTGTTGTTGGAATTATTGGTGTAAAGATTTTAATTATTGCCGCTTTCTTTTTGCCGCTGCATATCTTTTACATTAACCAGAAATATTAATAAACCAACCAAAAGAAATACAGCAAAAATGTAAGCAACGAAGAAGCCTGCATCTTTTGTTATGGATAATGGAAGATAATTTGGAACAACCTTCCAGGGCTTTACAAACGGTGCTTCGGTTGCAGTTGCAGTTTTTGCTTCAGACTTTACGTAGGCTAAAATATCTTTTATGTCGTCTGAAGAAAGATCAGAATGATCTGGCATTACAATTTGATTGAACTGGTTGTATAAAGCCACGGCATCCTTATCATTTTTTTGAATCATCGCTTTTGGTGAATGAACAAAGTCAATGATCCAGTCCGTTGTTTGGCGTTGATCAACATTTGCCAAAGCAGGTCCAACCAATTGTGTATTTACATTATGACATGAAGTGCACCTGGTAGTAAAAATTGCTTTACCTTTTTCAGGAGAAACCACGGCATTATCTGCAAAAGAATAAACCGTTTGCATTGCTAATGCTATCGTTAATAAAGCAGCTAATAACTTAGTTTTCATTTTCTAATTTTTTTATATCGTGGATTAACTTTTCAACATCATTTTTTTCTGTGCCGGTGTAGTAGCCGCGAATCTGCTTTTGCTTATCAACCAATACCAGCTTATCACTATGAATAAAATCATTTGGACCGCCATCTCCATCATTTGCACTCACATAAAAACTTTCTCGCGCCAGTTTATAAATTTCTTTTTTAGTGCCGGTTAAAAAATTCCATTTAGATGAATCAATCTTAAAATGATTTGCATACCATTTCAATCGTTGCGCAGTATCCGTTTCAGGGTCAACTGTAAAAGAAATAATTTCAACATTATCATCATTTTTATAAGCATCTTGTACTAACAACAAGTTGCTTGTCATTTTCGGGCAAGATGATAAGCAACTTGTAAAAAAGAAATCTGCTATATAAATTTTATGGTTTACATCAGCATCAGAAAAATTTTTTCCATCCTGGTTTATTAAACTGAATGATTGAATGAAATGCGGCGTTTTATCTTCTTTATATGTGTTTAATGTAGAATTATAAACAGGCAATTTTTCATACTTGCTTTGCAGCATCGTAACAACCGTAAATGCAAGAACCGGAATTGCGATTAATGTAATGCTGATTAAAAGCGTTGTATGTTTTTTTATTTTCATTTCAACCAATATTATTTACCAACTGAAACAGGATTATTAGGTTCAAATGGTGGTGCACCGGGACCGCTGTTTGAAACTGCCTGGATAAATGCCGGTACATATGAAACAAGAATGATTATTACCATTATTACCAACCATGGTTTAAAGCTGTCGAAAAAAGCAACTCTTCTTTCATTGTGATATGCTTCTGAAACAGGAAACTCAAGTGCAGATGGAGCGGTGGATTTTCTGAACAGTGTTCCAAAGAAAACGACAAAATACAAGCACGCAGAAACCGTCATAATAATTCCACCGCATAATGCCAACGTTGTTGTTGGTACCCATTCTGCATGATATAATGGGCTTTGAGGGTTAGTATAGGAAAGCCCGAGATTGGTTCTTCTTGGTTCGCCAATTAATCCACCCCACATTAAACCGGTTGAAAAAATCAGCACGCCAATCATCCATAAATAAGGCACAACAACATTTACTTTAGGCAAGTAAACTTTTTTACCTTTTAATGTTGTAATGAGATATAAGCTCATGCCGATGATTCCAAGAAATACAGGTCCTGCAACTGTCATATGAAAGTGACCGGGCAACCATGAAGTATTATGTACAACAGCATTTAAAGAATAGGATGCATTTACAATTCCGGTTAATCCACCGAAAATAAAAAGTATTAACCCGCTTATCATGTAAGCGAAGAGATAATTGGTATGGTCGAGGTAAGGCAATTTTTTCATCCACCCAAACCAACCTTTTGCGCCGCGTTTTCTTGCTGCAAATTCTAATGAAGCTGCAAGCGTGAATGCTGTGATAAAGCTGGGTAGTGCAACACCAAAAGTGAGCATTGTTTGAAAAAACTTAGTGTCTTTATCAATACCGGGGTCACTAAATTGATGATGCACACCAATAGGAATTGATAATATTAAGAATAAGAAAAATGCAACGCGACCTGCTAAATCAGAATATAATTTTCCACCGGCAACTTTAGGTAAAATGGTGTAATACATGATGTACGAAGGCAACAACCAGAAATACACCAATGCGTGACCGAAGAACCAAAATAATGTACGTGCTAATGTTACATCAACATCTTTTGTAATGCCCATGCTCCATGGTAATAATAACACGATAACTTCATAAGCAACTGCAAGCGTACATACAAACCAGATGGTGAAATTTACCAGCGTGCCCAATACTGCGAGTGGCATTTTTGTGCTGCGGTTTTCTTTGCGCCAGCGCACATACATGGCAGCCCAATTAAACAAAGGCACCCATGAACCCACAATTAATAATGCGGCGCCAATATAAAATTGTGGCTCTGCTTTTAGCGGTGGGTAAAAAGTATAGAGTACGGACGCATTACCACTTAACATTGCCCATGCGGCTAATAACGTTCCTGTAACCATTAATACAAGTGATAGCCATGCAACTTTTTTATTGGGTTCTCTTTTTAAATAGAACGCCATAGTTGCGTGACCAAACGCCACAGCGAAAAATGATGTAAGCACAATTGCATTAATAACGCCATGCAGTGTTAAACCCTGGTAATAATCTAAATGCGCAACAGTGGATTCGTGTATTACGCCGCTGCGATAAATAGTTTGCATTAAACCATGATAAATACCAAGCGTTAATAAACTTATTGGTAACAACAGTTCAATTAAGATTACTGTTTTAAGCCATCGGCTAATTTTTAAGCTGTTAGTTTCGTCTTTTAGCGTTATGTTGATAGTTGATTTTTGTTCAGTTATCATGTTTAATTATTTTTTGCGTCAGGATAATTTACAATTACTTCTGCCTGCATGTTTTGATGCCCCACACCACAGTATTCATGACAGGTTATTTTATACACACCAGGCCTATCAAACTTTACAGTTTCTTTATTGATGTTGCCATAAACAGCCATCATATTTACGTTCTTATCATAAATGTCAAAGCCATGCACAACATCTTTTGATGTAACAAAAAAATCAACCGTACTTCCAACAGGCACATAAATTTCAGATGGCTGAAACTGCCACATCTGTGCTACTGCATATACCTGATAAAGATTTGAATCAATTTGTTTAACAGCGGGCGTTGTATAAGTTTTATCGTAAGGCAAACAATCAGGAACGTCTGCACGTTTTTCGTTTCTTGCATAAATAAGCGAGAAAACAAAAAGCATAATTACAATTGCTGTAATTGTAAATACATATTTTTCAAATTTGTCTATCATAAAAAATTAGTTTCTGCTAAGCATTAAAAAATAAACACCAAACCATATAACTGCACAGAGCGTAATGAGCAGTACAAAAAATGCCATTGCACCTTTTGGAATAAATTTTTCTTGTTGATTCATATATTCAGTAATTGAGTGGCAAAACTATTTTGCAACAACACCCGGGAAACTGATTTCAATAAGAGCGAAACATGATTAAAATCATGTTTTATTTTAATTCAATAATTAGAGAGTGATTGTTAGGAATCGGCAATAATAGAGCATACTACTTTAACATTCATTAAGGCAAGAGCTATTATTCTTTTTTCCGCTTCCTGTAATTCATCTGCATAAAACATCATTAATTGTAAAGCGAAGCCAGGGTTTACTTGTATCGATTGCAGGAAAAATTTTGTTTCAATAAAACAAACAGTAATATCTTCTAATGCAGTTGCACTAACCGGGTAGGTTGTATCATTGCACAGCCTGCGATGCCCGATCACATCTCCTCTTTTGCAAAACGAATTACCATTTGCCTGTTATCACCTACACAGTGCGCATATTTAATTTGTTTCTTATTTCAGGCGCAGTGTTCAATCAACGTTATTATTTCAAAAGAGTTTGACGGATTACTAACGGGTATTGTACTTATACTCGGCGCTTTTATGGTGTTTGGTATTCCTTATCTTTTTAATCATCATAAGATTTATAGCTGAAGGTATATGTAATCTTTGCCTGATAGAAATAATCATTTGTGTAAATTCAAATGCTTGATTAATTTTTTAACTTGATCGGGGTTTTGTAATATTCACAATTGTTATTCCAACGAACATTATACAGGCAGCAGCAAGAAGCGATTCATTTATAAAGGGGATAGCTATGTATTTAATGCCGCCGAGCCCTTGCAGCATTAAAAAGATTTCATTTAAAAAAATACCGGAAATAAATATCCATATTCCGAAAAACGTTTTCTTATTGCAGATAATGTATTTGTTGTATAATGAATATGCCAAAATAAATATGCTGAAGATGCCTAAGAAAACAAGGTGCAGGTAACCAATTACAATCGGTCTGAAACCAAACGCCCAGGTGCTTAACGAAGGAATGGTTGAACCTAATTGCAACAGCAATTTTATTGAAAGTGCGATGGCTGATAAAATGAAAAGGGCTGTAATGGTTTTATTTGTTTGCAAAAAAATCAACTTATGATTTTTAATAAGCTTCAAGAAAAAAACAATCCATGCAATTACCTGGGTAAAAGCCGCAATTACAATAATTATATATAACCATGTTGGAATCGGCAACCACAATGCCGATAAAAAATAGGCGGGCACACAGGCAAATACAAAAGCATAAAAAATATTTTTTTTCAGTTTAAATGAAAACTGTAGCATATCTAATTTATCCATCAGTAGACCCATGCAGGTAAAGAAAAACCAGCCGTTGTATTGAAAGTGCAAATAGAAATAAATAGAAGCTAAATAGACGTTTTGATAAATATGTTTTGTTGCCATCATGTAAGCCAACGTGTATGGACCGATAGATGAAAGCACACTAAAAATTAAAGCAGCTTTTATCCAGTATGTAGCAATATTTTTTTGGTTGATATTATTCAAATCTCGCCAAACAACAATCGCAAAGGCATAAGAAACAAAAATGGAAAGCGTTGAAAAAATAATTGATATCAAACCATAACCTTCAAAAGGAAAACTCAGTAACATGCCGCATGCTGTTATTAAATTTCCCAACAGTAGATAGTTGTATTTTTTTTGCGAAAATGTACTGCCGTGTTTAAAAACGAAGGCTGCAATAAAGGTCATAAGCGCTTGTGTAATCCATCCGGCAAAAGCAAAATGCGAATGCGCATTCAATAAAAACTTCTGGTTAACAAATGGCAGCGAGAATGCTATTTTGTAGCGCATAATGCAGCCTAACAAAGCAACTATAAGAAGATTTACAATTGCTATGTTCAACCATTTACGAATAAACTGCTGCATGAAAAGTTTGTTCGGGGCAAAATAAATTCAGAAGATAGAATGATTATATGCGTGCAATCATAATCAGCAGAAAACCTTACCATGTTTAATGCGAATTAACCCTTTACTGTTCATGTTTCGCATAGCCCTGATAACCGTTTCAACACGCATACCCGTCATGTCTGCTAATTGCTGGCGCGTAAGTTTAAGCCTGGTTGATTGAGGGCAAAAATGATTGTTGTTCTTTTTTAATTCACCTAACACAGATGCAAGTGTTTGTTCAGGATGATGCGACGCCACTTCGCGAATAAGAAAAAATTTATATCGCAATCTTTGTGTAATAAGTTTTGTAAAAGCGAAATGTATATCAGGGTATTCTTTCAATAACTGGTGAAAAGATTCTTTGCGCAATCTTAAAATATAACCATCTGTTTCCGCTACTGCGGTTGCAGCATAAGGCTCGTCATCAAACAATGGCAACTCACCAAAAGATTCGCCTTCGCACATAATATGATGTATAAATTCACTGCCATCATCTTTTACATTTATCCATCGCACACTGCCGGTTTCTACCTGGTAATAAAAATTTGCATTTGCACCTTCGGCAAATATCAACTCTCCCGCAGTTATCTTTTTATAGGTTGCGCCCCATGCAATTAAGAGGTTTGAATCAATCATCATCTGCAAAAGTTTGCTCAAAAATATTTTTGTTAGCACAGCCAGGAAATGACTTTGGTCATGCCTTTACATGATAAGAATCATGTAGTATAAAATCACGATTTATGACTGAACGCATAAAAACAGTTTGGCAGCGTGTGGAATTTTGCTGTGTCAAAAAAACAAATCGACATGAAAAAAATAATCTTCTTTTCTTCTGCAGTTGTTGCACTCATTATGTATGCATGCTCCGGCGGCGCAGGTGGCGGCAGCAGCGACAAAGACAGTGCACAAAACGGCACTGCAAAATCTATTTCTGATTACGACCCGCATCGCGGCGAAGGCAAATTTTCAAACGTTGAAGTTGGTGCTTTAAACGAAACAATGGCTGATGCCGGCAAAAAGATTTATGATATCAAATGTTCTGCATGTCATAAACTAACAAACGAAAAATTAGTTGGTCCGGGTTGGGCTGGTGTAACAAAAAAATTACAACCTGCATGGATTATGAATTTCATTACCAATCCTGATGCAATGATTGATAAAGACCCTGAATTGCAAGCACAACTTGAAATATGTTTGGTGAGAATGCCCAATCAAAATCTTTCTGACGCCGACGCCCGAAATATTTTGGAGTTTATGCGTAAAAACGATGGCGTTAAATAAACAATAAAACAAATTTTATATGAGAACTTTTAAAGTGCCTGCGACAATCGCAGTTGCGGTTGCGCTGATGGCAGGTGTGTATTCATGCAAACCAAAAAATACTGCGAATGCAGTGAGTGCAGATGCTGCACAAAAAGCGTATGTACCTCCCGGCAAGTACGATGAATTTTACGATTTTGTTTCCGGCGGTTTTAGCGGACAGATGAGCGTTTATGGCTTGCCTTCAGGAAGATTGCTGCGTGTGATTCCTGTTTTCTCAAAAGATCCGCAGGATGGTTATGGTTATAGCGAAGAAACAAAACCAATGTTGAATACATCGCATGGCGAAATACCATGGGATGATTTGCATCACGTAGAAGCATCGCAAACAAATGGTATAATTGATGGTCGCTGGGTATTTGCGAATGGCAACAACACACCGCGTATTGCGCGTATCGATTTAAGCACTTATACAACTTCAGAAATTATAGAATTGCCAAATAGTGCGGGCAATCACTCATCACCATTTATAACAGAAAATACAGAGTATGTTGTTGCGGGTACACGCTTTAGTGTACCAACTGATAACATGAATGGCGATGTGCCAATCAGTTCATACAAAAAGAATTTTCTTGGTACCATAAGTTTTGTAAGCGTTGATAAAAACAGCGGTAACATGAAAATTGCTTTTCAATTATTGATACCCGGAATAAACCTTGATTTAAGTCATGCTGGCAAAGGTCCTTCACACGGATGGTTTTTCTTTTCTTGTTATAATACAGAACAGGCGCACACATTGCTTGAAGTAAATGCATCGCAACGCGACAAAGATTTTATCCTTGCTATTAACTGGAAGAAAGCGGAAGAATATTTACAACAAGGCAAAGGTGTTAAACAACAGGTGCGGTATGCGCACAATGTGTATGATGAAAAAACACAAACAGCAAAATCTACTATTGAAACTGAAGTTACTGTTTTAGACACAAGGTCTTTGCCCGGCATTGCTTACTTCATGCCTTGTCCAAAATCTCCGCATGGTTGTGATGTTGACCCGACAGGTGAATACATTGTTGGTTCAGGAAAGCTCGCAGCGTTAATACCTGTGTTTAGTTTTGAAAAGATGATGAACGCCATCAACAGCAAAAAATTCGATGGCACTTATGATAGTATTCCTGTTTTAAAATACGAAGACGTGTTGTATGGTGAAGTAAAGAAACCAGGTCTCGGTCCTTTACATACAGAGTTTGATGGAAAGGGAAATGCATACACTTCATTTTTTATTTCATCTGAAATTGTAAAATGGAATATTAAAGATTTGAAAGTGCTCGACCGTGTGCCAACTTATTATTCAATTGGTCACTTAAGTATTCCCGGCGGCGATTCGCGGAAGCCTAATCCGAAATATGTTATTGCATATAATAAAATTACGAAAGACCGTTACCTGCCTACAGGTCCTGAGCTTGCACAGAGTGCGCAGTTATATGATATTTCAGGTGATAAAATGCAATTGATACTCGACTTTCCAACCATTGGCGAACCGCACTATGCGCAAGCGATTGAAGCGAGTTTGATAAAAGACAAGAGCAAGAAATTTTATGATATTATGACGAACGATAATCCTTATGTAACAAAAGGCGAAGGCGCTGCTAAAGTAGTACGCACCGGCAACAGGATTGATGTTTACATGACTGCTATACGTTCGCATCTTGTGCCTGATAATATTGAAGGTGTGAAGATGGGCGACACTGTTTACTTTCATCTTACTAACCAGGAACAGGATTGGGATATACCACATGGCTTTGCCATTAAAGCTGCGAACACAGCAGAGTTGCTGGTAATGCCGGGTGAAACACGCACATTAAAATGGACACCTGACCGTGTTGGAATCTTTCCTTTTTACTGTACAGATTTCTGCAGCGCATTGCACCAGGAAATGTCCGGCTACATGCGCATTTCACCAAAAGGAAGTAATGTGCCTTTGGCATTCGGAACAGGAGATAAAGCACCGGGTGGACAAGACACCACGACGGTTCAATAAATAATTAAGGGTGAGAATATAATAGTTTCAGCCAACGTTAAATGGGGGTTCTCATCCTTATTTTTTTAAACAAAAAATTATAGTACCCGAAGTGTTTTTTTATTACGCGAAATTTCATAAAGCGATTCAGATGAAACAAAAATTAAAACCATTCATACGAGCTGTTGTTTTTCTTGCTGCAGTTTTATTGGTGCTGGTTTTATTTTTCCCGATATGGCAGATACAATTAACAGCGCCGCAATATCCTGAAGGATTAGCATTAAAAATATTCGCCGGAAAAATAGGTGGCGACGTTGAAATCATAAACGGTCTTAATCACTACATCGGCATGAAGACATTGCATGCGAATGATTTTATTGAGTTCACTGTGTTGCCTTATTGCGTTATGTTTTTTGTTGCGCTTGTATTTATTGCTTCTATCATTAACAGGAAAAATGTTTTGTATTTCGTTACAATCTTATTCGTGATTTTTTGCATTGTAGCGATGGGCGATTTCTGGCGATGGGAATATAATTATGGTCACGACTTAAATCCTGAAGCGCCGATACAAGTGCCCGGCATGGCTTATCAGCCACCGTTAATTGGCTATAAACAATTATTAAACTTCGGCGCATTTTCAATTCCTGATATTGGCGGATGGATTTTTATTGCAGCCGCAGTCTTATTAGTGCTTGCTATGCTTAGTGAAATCATCGCTTCTAAAAAAGAAAGAAAATTATCATGAAGAAACTTTTTGCAATATCAATCGTGTCGTTGTTTTTATTGAGCGCATGTTCCTCCGATGGGCCAGAACCCTTTAATCTTGGCAAAGAGCCTTGCAGTTATTGCTCGATGACGATTAGCGACCCGCATTTCGGCGCTGAAATAATTACAGCAAAAGGCAAGGTGTATAAGTTTGATGATATGCATTGTTTCAGTGAGTTTTTAAAAGAAAAAAATATTCAGAAGGCTGATATTAAAAATATCTATGCGGTGAATTTTTGCGGTAATCATAAGTTGACAAAAGCTGATGAAAATTTGCTGTTGTATAAAACTGATTTATTACACAGCCCGATGAATGGCAACATCGCTGCATTTGATAACCGCGATAGTCTCGCTGTTATAATGAATAAATATCCCGGCGGCATGCCGTTGAACTGGGATGAATTGATTAAATAAAGTGTCAGACGCTTCAAAAGCGTCAGACACTTTTAAAAGTTGATAATGTATTGTTCAAAAAATAAAATAAAATCATTTTGTATAGCGCAGGTTTTTGTTATATGCTGTATGTTTTCCAACTCAGTGTTACATGCAACGACATTAATTGTTGGTAAGAATCAACCGTACACATCCATCAAAACAGCGTTGCAGCATTGCAAAAAAGGTGATACTATTTTGGTTGAAAAAGGTTTGTATAAAGAACAAGGAATTGTGATTGACAAACCGGTTGTATTAAAAGGATTGCAGCGACCTGTTTTAGATGGCGAACATCAATATCAAATCATTTTTATAAAAGCGGATAATGTAACAATCGATGGTTTTAAGTTGCAGCATTCAGGTCGTTCAGATGTGGATGATATTGCTGCGATAAAAACACTTCATGTAAACAATATCATTATATCAAACAACATCATTGAAGATTCATACTGGGGCATCTTAATGCAATACAGTAACAACTGCAGCATCATCAATAATTATTTAAAAGCCTATGGAGATGATGCCAACAGCGGCAATGGAATTCACTGCTGGAAATGCGACAGCATGCGTATCATCAACAATTATGTTACCGGTCATCGCGATGGAATTTATTTTGAGTTTGTAACAAACTCTCTCATTCAAAAAAACATTTCTGAAAACAATTTGCGGTACGGTTTGCATTTTATGTTCTCGCATAACGACGATTATATTTCAAATATTTTTAAACGCAACGGCTCCGGCGTTTCTGTAATGTTTACGCATGGTGTAAAAATGATTGACAATTCATTTATTGAAAACTGGGGTGATGGTGCGTATGGAATTTTGCTGAAAGAAATTTCTGACAGTTATATTTATCATAATCATTTTACACGAAACACTACCGGCATTCATGCTGAAGGAACGACAAGAGTAAGAATTGAGAAAAATATTTTTGATAACAACGGTTGGGCTATTCGCATACAGGCGAGTTGCAATGCAAATGTGATAACGTATAATAATTTTCAGAACAACACATTTGATATTGCCACCAACGGCTCACTCGTGTTAAATACATTCGACCATAATTACTGGGATAAATATGAAGGCTATGATTTGAACAAAGACCATGTTGGCGATGTGCCTTATCGTCCCGTGAGTTTATTCTCCATGATAACAGAAACAAATCCTTCTGCGATGATGTTGTTCAGAAGTTTTATGGTTACGCTGTTTGATAAAACAGAAAAAGTAATACCCGGCATCACACCTGAAAACCTGAAAGATAATTTTCCATTAATGCAACCTTTACAGCTATGATTATTGCAACCAACCTTACGAAGCGTTTTGGAAAATTGAAAGCTCTGGATGATGTGTCTGTAAGCTTTGCAAAAGGAGAATGTATTGCATTGATGGGACCGAATGGCAGCGGCAAAACAACTTTAATAAAATGTATTCTCGGCATGGTTGTTCCGGATAGCGGTTTCATTACTTTCAACGATAAAAATATTTTACACGATTGGAAATACAGGCAACACATTGGATACATGCCGCAGATTGGTCGCTACCCGGAAAACATGACGATTGGGCAAGTGATAGAAATGATTAAAGATATACGCGGCGCTTACAATAAAAATTTTGATGAAGAATTAATTGAAAGTTTCGGTTTAAATGGAATGCTGAAAAAAAGAATGCGCACTTTAAGCGGTGGTACAAGACAAAAAGTAAGCGCATCGCTTGCATTTTTATTTGATAGTGATGTGTTGATACTCGATGAACCAACTGCAGGCTTAGACCCGGTTGCTTCAGAAATTTTAAAAGAAAAAATTAAGAGTGAAATAAAAAAAGGCAAACTGATAATTATTACTTCACACATATTAAGTGAGCTGGATGAATTGGTAACACAGGCAATGTATATGCAGGAAGGCAAATTGCTTTTTCATAAAAATATTAATGCGCTGCGCGATGAAACCGGTCAGCAAAAATTAGCCAAAGCCATTGCAAACGTTATGCTCAATCAACACTCATGAAAAAGATATTTAAATATGTAACAGCAGATATCTTGCGCAATAAAATTGTAATTGCTTATACAGTTTTATTATTGATTATATCGCTCAGCGTTTTCATGTTGCAGGATGAAGCATCAAAAGGCTTGCTGAGTTTGTTGAACATTACATTGCTCATCGTGCCGCTCACTTCAATTATTTTTTCTGCAATTTATGTTTACAACAGCGCAGAATTTATTGAGCTACTCGTGAGTCAACCACTAAAAAGAAAATCAATCTGGCTCAGTTTATTTTATGGTCTTTCTTCAGCATTAAGCATTGCTTTTTTTATTGGCGCAGGCATTCCAATCATTATTTATCAACCAACAGCAACTGGTTTTATTATGTTAAGCGCAGGCATTGTGTTATCAATAATATTTGTTGCCATTGCAATGCTCGCCGCAGTGCTTACACGTGATAAAGCAAAAGGCATTGGCATTACAATTATGCTATGGTTATATTTTGCGTTGATATTTGATGGCTTGATTTTATTTATTCTTTTCCAGTTTGAAGATTACCCGTTGGATAAATTTATGGTGTTGAGCAGCGCACTCAACCCTGTTGATTTATGCCGCATTCTGATCTTATTACAAATGGATGTTTCTGCACTGATGGGTTATACCGGCGCTGTGTTCCAGGATTTTTTTGGCTCACAGCTTGGTTCATTTGTTGCTGCATTTGTATTGTTGTTATGGGTGATTATTCCTGTGTGGTTAAGCACGAAAAGGTTTCAGAAAAAAGATTTGTAGAGAATGACATCAACTTAAATTCAAAAATTATGCAGTTAGGAAATTTATATCAACATGCATCAACAGAAAAAATCAAATCGCAACAGGTTTATAAGAATGAACAGTTTCATGTAATGCAGTTGCAAATAAAAAAAGATGAATTACTAAAACCACATCATGCAATTACAGATGCATTTTTAGTGGTTATTGAAGGCGCAATAGTTTTTAATATACATGATGAAAATATTCATTTGCAAAAAGGCGATATGCTAAGCTTTGAAAAATATGTAACGCATTCCGTGAAGGCAGTGGAAGATTCAATATTGCTGATTGTAAAATAAGATCTATGAAAACAGATATTGAAAACAGGGCGGATGTGGAACTTCTTATCAATTCATTTTACGATAGAGTAAAACAAGACGACGTCATCGGGTTTATTTTTAATGATGTGGCGAAAGTAAATTGGGAACATCATTTACCGGTGATGTATGATTTTTGGGAGAACATTATTTTTTTCACAAACAAATATCAGGGCAACCCAATGATTGTACATATTAATTTGAATGCACGTGTTCCGTTAACCAAAGAACATTTTCAACGCTGGCTGCAATTATTTACTGCTACGACAGATGAATTATTTGAAGGAAAAAATGCAAACACAGCAAAAGAAAAAGCTATCAGCATTGCAAGTATAATGCAATATAAAATTCTTACTTAAAACCATCCTTTAAGTGTGAGGTAATCGAATATTACCACCAGTTTACATCTTCAGTTCTTTCGTATCGTCCTGTTTTTGTAGCAAGCTTAATGCGAAATACAATTCCTTTTATGGTATTTAAATCTTCCGGCACAAATGGCCATTCGCTTGTAAGCTGAACCGTTTTACTGGTTATAATCGGCAGATCACGTTTTAATAAAATATGTAAAGCTGCAGATCTTTCTTTTTCGTCTGTAATCTCTTCAAATTCTCCCCACGCAATTACAGATTGCCAGTTGCCCATGTTTTCCATGCTATAAGTTTCAAAGCAAACTTTCGGGTTTTGCCGCATCATATTTATTTTCATTCCTTCATGTGTATGCCCGTATATGCAACCGTTTTCGTAAGCATAACTAATGGGAACCACATATGTTGTATCATTTGAATGGCAACCAACGTGTCCAATTATCTGGTGATGCAAAACTGTTTCAATTGCATCATCTTTTAAATCTCCAAACATGACGTTTAATTTTTGTAAAAATATTCGGACAAATATGCAGTGCTTATGATAAGCATTAGTTTAAAAGATGACGTTCGTCATATTCTTTTTCAACAAATGCAGAAGCTTTGCATTTTAAATTATAAATAAGAACAGCAATTTGGATCAACACGATATTTTAAATCTGTAATTAAGGTTAATGTTCAAAAACGTTACTATTTATAGAAACATATAAGCACTGCTGCTGATTTCATTCACTAATACATAGCCTCCCATGGTCTCTGCAATTAATAAAAAAATTGTAAAACTTGGTTTTGACGTAATTGAAAAAACAAATGCTTTGCTTGCATACTGGGATGAGGATCTTATTTGCAGATTCGCAAACAAATCTTATGCAGAATGGTTTGGTGTTAAGCCTTCTGATATGATAAACAAAATGCACATAAAAGAACTGCTGGGTTCACTCTACCAAAAAAATCTTCCTTATATAAAACAGGCATTAAAAGGTAAAATGCAGGTTTTCGAACGTGATATAACTACGCCAACCGGAGAAACAAAGCATTCAATCGCAACGTATTTTCCTGATATTAAAAATAACGAAGTGAAAGGCTTTTTTGTACACGTTGCAGATGTTACTTATATAAAAGAAAAATTAAAAAAAGAAGAAAGTGCAATTCAGTATAACAATCTGCCTGAGTCTGATGATAATAAAATTGCGCTTGTGGAAAAAGAATTAAGAAAAAGTTTACTTACAGGGTTTCCTGGAATAAAACAGTTATCAAAAAAGTATTTTATTTCGGAAACGAAGCTTAAGGCAAAGTTTAAAGAAATATATGGTACAACTATTTTTTCTTATTACAGAGATCTGCAAATGAACCTGGCTGATCACTATTTAAGTGAAAAAAAATTCAGCAAAAAGCAAATTGCAGTAATGCTGAATTTTTCTAACCCTTCAAATTTTTCCGATCGATATAAAAGCTATTTGCGCCAAAAAGAAATTAAAAAAACGGTATCGGAAATAAAGCAGGCAAGCTATGAGCAATATAAAATTTTTGTGCAGCAGGCGCCATACGCAATTGCTATGTTAGATGAGGATTTACGCTTTATTAAAGTATCTGAAAAATGGATCAAAGATTTTAATTTATCTCAAAATATTGCAGGCTTAAAATTTAGTGAGCTATTGCCACAAGTAAATTTTTACTGGCAGGAGTTATTTTATAGCTGCCTGAAAGGCGAAATTAGTAAAGGCGAAGATTTATTCTTTGTGCAGCCCAATAATAAAGGCATGTGGTTGAAGTGGGATATTCGTGCATGGTACACGCTTGAAAAAAATATAGGAGGTGTTTTAATTTTTACTGAAGATATTACTGATGCGAAATCACAGGCTGAAGAACATGAAAAAATTCTTGAGATACTTGATAAAACCAGCGAAATAGCACGCATTGGTGCATGGAAAAGAAACTTTAAAACGGATACAGGTTTTTGGAGTAAAATAACAAAAGAGATTCTTGAAGTTCCGGAAGACTACCACGCAACTTTATCTGCTGCCATCAATTTTTATAAAGAAGGAAAAGACCGGGAGCTCGTTAAAAAATCTATTGATAATGCGATTCAATTTGGTAAGTCTTTCGATATTGAAGCAAAACTAATTACTGCGAAAGGAAATACTAAACTTGTAAGAATAATTGCATATCCTATTTTTAGAAATGGTGAATGCGAAAAATTGCTTGGTATTTTCCAGGATATTACAGATCATAACTAAACCATTATTGTCCCGACTTAATTTGGTTTAATCTTGTCTTCAACAGGTTGTTTCTAAATTTTTCAACTTCTAATTTGCAATATTTAAAGCATACAAATCATATTGTTGCTGTTGCTAACAAAATACCATTTAATTTTTTTTATGAAGTTGAGAAGGAATTTAAAATCAAAAGCAAAAATTGCCCCCGAAAAAAAAATCGCGAATGAACACGCAAAAAATAAGAATGTAAAACCTGCGCATTCTATTTTGTATATGAACATAAAAAACACACATCAAATCTCAATTCCAAATGCATGGATTGATATTTTATCAAGTGAAAATTTGAGTTGATATACGCTAATTCAATTCGATATTATAAAACAATATTGTAGTTATAAATATTATAAACACCGCAACGGCTTATTCAAATATTTTTTTGTCAAATGAATGTGTGCATGGTACTGTAATAATTGTTTATCATTTATAAAAAATTAGTTATGAAGTTTGACGTGGCTGATATAAATAACATTAAGAAAGTAATAGAATTTTTTCCTGATGGTATTCTTGTTTTGGATCGTGATCAAAGAATTTTGTTTGCTAACGAGGAAGCGGAGCGCATATTTAAAAAAAATCAAAACGCACTCAGGCAAATTCATTTAAAAGATTTGTTTTTTTCTGCAAATGATTTTTTTACGCAGGTCTTACTCGCTTATGATTATATAAGTGAAGAGGCATACGAAGTTTATGCACGTCGCTCAGATGGTTCTACCTTATTTACCAGTATAAAATTTAAAGTGAATGAAGAATTCAATTATTTTTTTTGCTTGATAAGAGATATATCAAATATATGTGAACTTAGAAGAGACAGAATAGCGACAATTGTTTCTTCTTCTGAAGATGCAATAATTAGTAAAGATTTAAACGGCAGAATACTTAGCTGGAATAAAGGCGCTGAGAAACTATTTCAGTACAAAGAAAAAGAGGTAATTGGTAAACCTATAAGCATAATTATTCCTGATGAAAAAATGCAGGAAGAGGAAATTATTCTCGATCGTATAAAAGAAGAAATACCTGAACGGCTTGAAACATACAGAAAGCGAAAAGATGGAAGCCTTGTTTATGTTTCTGTTACAATTTTTCCCTTAAAAAATAAACATGGAAAAATTATTGGTGCTGCAAAAATTGCAAGAGACAATACAGAACGTATAAACTTACTCAGCCGGTTACAAAATGAAAACAGGCAGCTTGAAGAGTTTACACATATCATCGCACACAATTTTAGAGCGCCTATCAGTAATATTCAATCTTTGTTGCAATTCTATAATTTAGAAACAGATTTTTCTTTAAAAGAAATGTACATGTCAAAACTTCACGAATCTGTTGAAGGACTAAATGAAACGTTTGACGATTTGATAGAGGTTTTATATATACAGCACGAAGAAAAAAAATTAGCACCAGTAAATTTTAAAAAGGTTTTTGACAAGGTTATTGCAAACTGCGAATGTGAAATTAAAAACAGTAACGCTATAATAACATGTGACTTTTTTGCGTCAGAAGAGATTTTTTATTTGCACACTTATTTAGAAAGCATCTTGCAGAATTTAATTACAAACGCTATCAAGTATCGGTATCCAAACCGCAGATGCTTAATTCATGTAAAAACAAAAAAAGCCGGAGACAAAATTGTTCTTTCAGTTAAGGATAATGGACTTGGTATTGATTTGGAACGTTACAGCGGAAAAATATTTGGCTTTCATAAAATATTTCATAAACATCCGCAGGCAAAAGGAGTGGGCTTATATATTGTTAAGACCCAGGTTGAAAGTATGGGCGGAAAAATTACTGTTGAAAGTGAAGTAAATAAAGGCTCGGAATTTAAAGTGGTTTTCAGCTAAAACTTATTCCTGGAAAAATTAAAACCGGTTTTTTAGTTGATGATAATTATATAACGCAATTTGTTTCTTATAAAATAATTGAATCGTCTAATACTATTGCAAGCGTAAAATGTTTTACAAACGCAGAAGAAGTTTTATCAGGTTTATCAAAAAATATTTATAACAAAACCGAACTGCCCGGTCTGATATTGCCGAATATAATAAAACAAAACATAAAGGTGTGATTGCTTACCTCTTCATTATACCCGAAACAACAAGAATTATTAAAAAATAATTCTCTCGTTTTTGATTATATTGTTAAGCCAATAACCGAAGAAAAACTTAATTCCGTAATAATAAAATGAAAACTAATCCGCATGAGTATAAAAAAAATGGAGAGCATTGCTATAGTTGATGACGATTACATTTATCAATACACAACAAAAAAAATTATTACCGCAATAAACTTTGTAAAAACGGTTTTTACTTTTTCTGATGGCAAAGCTGCGTATGAATACTTGCTTGCAAACCGCTCGGATCCTGCATTATTGCCGGATGTAATATTGCTGGATTTAAATATGCCCGGAATGAATGGCTTCGAATTCCTGCAAGAATTTTTAAATATAAAATCATCTCTTTCTAAAAGTATAGATATTTATGTTGTAAGCTCTTCGATTGACCCACGTGAAGTAACCCGCGTTAAAAATATTCCAGCTGTGGTTGATTTTATTCCAAAGCCCATAACTGTTGAACAGCTTAAAAAAATTGCTGTGCATTTTAATATGTAATAAGCGTTGTCAGTAAATTTTTAAAGTAAAATTTCAGAGCGCATTTCCCGTTTCGTGAGGGTTAAACGCTCATCAGCAATCAATATAATTCAACCAATACTTTTCCAGCTAAAACGAATCTCCATAAAAAATTTTTTAAATATTGAACATGATTTTAATCATGTATTGAAAAAATTATATTCCACATTTTGCTTTTAAGATAGCTGCGAGGATTATTAATATTTCTTCTGAATTTATAAATCCGATTTAAACCATGATATTAATCATATGTGTTTTTGAGTATTATCATTTCAAAGGTTGCTATGCTGCAATAATTTTACACATTAATATTTTAAAATGCGAACGATAATAGCACCAACAGATTTTTCAGACATTTCGATGAACGCGGTGAATTATGCGGCAGATATGTCACTTGCATTAAATGCAAAGCTTTTAATTCTTCATGCAACGGAATTACCAATAAATGCGGGCAGCATTTATACAGAACCAACGGAAGATGAAATTAAAATAGAAAACAGGTTAGATGCACTGAAAAAAAATATTTTAGAAAGAACCGGAAATAAAATACCTGTGAACTCACACCAGGTAAGTGGTTTAATAGAAAATGAAATTATAAAGATGTGCGATTATCAAAACCCGTTGGCAATAGTAATGGCAACAAAAGGCACAAGTATTAAGGTGCAATTTTTTATTGGCAGTATAACAGTATACCTCTCAAAAAATTTGAAATACCCTGTAATTGTAGTGCCGCGAAATGCATCTTACAAACCCATTAATAAAATAGTTCTGGCAACAGATCTGGAAAACTTGTACGATTTGCCTGTAGAAAAAATATCAAATATTGTAAGCATGTTTAATGCAAAGCTTGATATAGTGCATGTGTACAAAACGGATGGAAAGTTCGACGTGATGACAAGCCGCATATCAGAACTTACAAATTATCTGAAAGCTTTAAACCCTCAATTTCATTTTATCAAAAACAAAAATGTGTATAATGCCATCACAGATTTTGCGAAGAAAAATGCGGCGGACCTTATACTTACATTTCCAAAGAAACATGCATTCTTTCATAAGAGTGAATCAAAGGAATTGATATTTAATGCACCGTTTGCAGTAATGACCATTCAATAAGAACATCATGAAATTATTAATTGAGAAAGAGAGTAAAGTGGAGGAAGTAACAAAAATGTTTAACAGTTCTTATCCGTTCTTAAAAATTGAGCTGTACAAAAAGCCCTTTAATAATGGGCATACTGGCGTAAAAAAACAGCCGTTAGCATCAGGCGAAAGCCTTTTTAAATTTATGCCTGCACTTGACAAAGCTGTTATTGATATTAGCAATGAGGTTACTGTTGCTGAACTGGAAAATCAGTTTGGAGATATTGGACTGATTGCAGAAGTTTTCAGAAAATCTGGAAACGTTTGGATAGAATCTTCGTTAACAGATAACTGGACACTGCAGCAACAGAACAGTGAAGCCGAAGAAATAAGCAGGCATTTTGATGAAAACAGGAACAGGAGTTTTTCAGCAAACGGTTTTTAGTAAGGCAGGTTACGCAATTTATTTTCGTTAATCAGTGTAATAGTGCTGCCTTGCAAATCAATTAATTTTTCGCTTTTAAAATCAGATAACGTTCTTATTAAAGATTCAGTCGCAATTCCGGTAGCCTGTGCAAGATTTTCTCTTGAAAGATTTATGGTGTTGCTGCCTTCCGTTTTAAATTTCTCAAACATTTGAATAAGCTGGTACGCTACTTTTTTTCTGAGTGAGCTGTAGGCCAGGTTTAGCAAACTTTCTTCTTTATCTAAAACACTATGTGCAATTAATTTTATAAACTGTTTCGCCACCTGCGAATCTCCTGAAATAAGTGCAACAAAGTCGTCTTTTGGAATATGCATTATCTCTGCATCTTCCAGCACCTGCGCATTTTCTTTATAGCTAATTTCTTCCAGCACATACGTGTAACCAAAAAAATCTCCTGAGCTGTAAATATTTGTTATTAGTTCTTTACCATCTTCATTTGTTTTATAGGTTTTTATTTTGCCGCTCTTTATATAATAAACAGCTTTCGGGCGCTGGCCTTCTGTATATAACATTTGCTTTTTCTTGTAATCATACAATTCCCTTTGCTCAGAAGTTAACCTTACATTACCTGTCTGTTTTGCATCATTAATAAATGCATCAACATCTTCATTGTTTTTTGCTGCATGTTTTTTTATTGAATCCGCCTTTTTTAATCTTATCTCAATCGCATTTAATAGTTCAATACCATCAAAAGGTTTTGTGAGGTAATCATCAGCACCCATTTCCATGCCTTTTCGCAAATCTGTTTTTTCCGATTTTGCGGTTAAGAAAATAAAAGGAATGCCATACGTTTCTATATGTTTATTTAAAAGATGAAGCACACCGTAACCATCAAGCTCCGGCATCATAATATCACAAACAATAAGATCGGGTATTTCTTTTAATGCAAGCTCAACACCTTTTTTGCCGTTCTCGGCAGTAATAACTTTATAATCTGAAAGCTCCAGAATTTCTGAGATGTTATCTCTTACTTCCGCGTTATCTTCAATAACTAATATTTTTTTCATTGTATATGATTTGAAGGGATATGAATTGTGAAAATTGAACCTTTTTCTAATTCACTGTTTATTTCAATACTACCATGCATCAGCTCCAGGTATTTTGCCACAATGTGTAAACCCAAGCCTGTGCCTTGTATATTGGTTGCATTTTTTGCCCTGAAAAATCTTTCAAACAAATGCTGTTTATCATCTTCAGAAATGCCGATGCCATCATCTTTTACGGAAAGCGTTAATCCTTTACCGGTAAAATTTGCAGAAACCTTAATCAACGAATTTTCTTTTGAAAATTTTATAGCATTAGAGAGAAAATTTGTGCAAATATTTTTCAGCAGATTTCTGTCAACTATAACAGCATTATTGCCTTTCCTGCTAAAATCAATTCTTTGATCAGCTTTAAGATTAAACTGCATTTCGTTCACAACAAATTGAATTTCTCCGGCACAATCATCTGCACTCATAAGTTTCATATCTGCTTTTATAAAGCCTCCATCCAGCTTATCTAAGGAAAGAAAATCGTCGAGAATATTTTTCATTTCACCAACAGCATTCTTTATTCGCTCAATATGTTTTATGCGCTTATCGGGCACATCCATATCGTTATATTTTTCAAGTAAAAAAGATGAGGACAAAATAGTGCTGAGCGGTGTTTTAAATTCATGAGAAGCCATCGTTACAAACCGGGACTTTAATTCTCCCAAATCTTTTTCTGTTCTTAATGCTTCGCTTAATTCTTCTTTCGATTCCTCTAATGCAGTTAAAGTTTCGCGCAGCATTTTTGTACGGTCTTCAATCTTTTTTTCAAGATTTATGTTCAGTTGTTTTAATTCTGTGCTTATTCTTTTCAGTTCATTTTTTTGTGCGAGTTGAAGAGCTTCCTGATCTTTTCTCACAGTAATATCAATTACAAATGCAATTACAAAAATTGAATTCTCAACTCTGTAATTACTAAGGCTTACTTCAACCGGAAACACAGAGCCATCCTTTTTTCTGCCAAACAAATCTCTACCTGCACCCATTGCACGCGGAGAAGGGTGTTGATAAAATCCTTCGCGGTATTGTTCGTGTTTTTTCTTTATAGAATGCGGCAGAAGAATTTCAACAGGCTTGCCAACCACCTCATCTTTCATGTACTCAAAATCTGTTTCTGCTTTTTTATTAAAGTTGATAATAATTCCGTGTGCATCGGTTACAACTATGCCAATAGTTGCATAGTTAAATAAAGCTTCAAATTGATTTGCAATGGTTGTATTCATAAATGCATTATGCATTTTCAAAGGCCTGGTATTCTTTTTTTGTTTTTGAAAAAGATTTTCTAAAAGCATCATAACGCTCTTTCAGCGCCTGGTGATTGATCGAGTCTTCAATAGTTTCTATTGATGGGTTCGATTCTTTTGCAAGAGAAGCAAGCTTCATCTTATTCAGATGCATCTCGTGCCTTAGTTCATCCATTTCTTTTCTTAGCTTTAAAAATTCATCTTTAAAATAATTAATGCGATTCATTTTATCAGCGTCATTCTTTTTTGCAGATTTATCAGCTATATAATCGTTTAATATGCGTAACACATCAATATCTGCATTCATATCTGCTATCCAAAGGCGGTATTGCAGATGAAGACCCGTAATAGTAGCCATGCGATTTTTTTGCTGATAAATATAAGCCGAAGTATTTTTTATTAAATCATTCAATATACACACTTATAGTTAATAAGATTTTTTAAAAATATCTAAAAACATTTTTTAAAACATGACGATAATCATAGAATTATTTATTTAAAGTCATGCCTGTTGAATAAAAGAAAAAAGAGTTTTGTTTTTTAAAATTAAGATTATGGAATACAGATTAAGCAACAGCAGGATAGGCGGATTACATGTTGAGGAGCTCTATAATTATCATGTAATGCCTAAAGAAAATATGCTTGCAAAATTTTTAGCTTGGTGCGAAGCCCAGCAAAGTAATTTTTTCCTATGGCTTGCATTAGCCTTCTTTGGCCAAATAGGAATGACACTTCCTTTAACAGGAATTTTTATTGTGTTTTTCGGCGGCAACAATTTATTGTTATGGTCAATTATGGCTGCTGTGAACGTTCTTGTATTAGTGTTGAATCTTGGAGCAATGCCAACAAAAACAACATTGCCTTTCATGTTTCTTAGCTGGTTTACACAGGCAGTTATCATTTTGTATTGTATTGGCTTTGCTTTAATACATTAATAAAATAATTAAAACCCATGAGTACTTTAAAAGGCAAAACAGCAGTTGTTACAGGTGGTGCTTCCGGCATTGGGGAAGCAACAGCATTGCTGTTTGCAGAAAACGGATGCAATGTAGTGGTGAGTGACTTGCAGGAAGAAAAAGGAAACAATCTTGTTCAAAAAATAAGGCAACTAAATGGCAAAGCCATTTTTGTGAAGGCTGATGTAAGCAAGCCGCAGGATTGTGAAATACTCGTAAATAAAACTATTGCCGCTTTTGGAAGTTTAGATATTGCATTCAATAATGCAGGTATTGGTGGTGAAAGTAATGCTATTGCAGATATGAGCATTGAAGGATGGAAGAAAGTAATTGATGTTAACTTAAACAGCGTTTTTTATTGCATGAAGTATGAACTGATGCAAATGCAAAAGCAAGGCAATGGCGCTATCGTAAACAATTCTTCAATACTTGGCCAGGTTGGTTTTGCAAATGCTGCAGCATATGTGGCAGCAAAACATGGGATAATTGGCCTAACACAAAATGCAGCGCTTGAATATTCGGCGAAAGGTATCCGAATCAATGCTATCGGCCCGGCTTTTATTAATACGCCGTTGCTAACCGAAGCTGGAATGGATGATAATGTAAAGCAAACTGTGTTGGTGCCAATGCATCCCATTGGCAGGTTGGGTGAGCCAAGAGAAGTTGCAGAATTGGTTGTATGGCTAAGCTCAGATAAAGCATCATTTATCACCGGCAGTTATTATGCAGTTGATGGCGGCTATCTCGCCAGGTAATTATATATTTTCTTTCCTAAGTTTCCTGATTCTTGCTTTAATTGAAGGCGTATCTTCTCTATTAAGATCATTTATTAAATTCTGTAATTCTTCTGCATGTTGTTTATTTTGTTTAGATAAATTGAATAATGATTGCAGTGAATTTACCCTTACAATTTTTGAATTGTTTTTATCTTTTACCCAATTCATCAATATTTTCCGGCGAAATTAAATTCTTCTTCATCCATTTTTATTCTTAATAAAAGCGGCGCAAGATGCCACTGTAATTCTTTATTTTTTGCAGCAGCGCTTAAAGTAAAAATTTCAGTTTTGTGTTTGCTGAGATATTGCGGAAAGTGAATTGTTATCTTTTCAATTGCATCTGCAGCACGAATTGCAACCAGCCTGTTTGCATGCAACATCAGAAAAAATAGTTCATCAAAATCTTTTTGATTTTTAATAAGCGTTGCAATAACATTACTTTTTCCTATTGAACGAAGATCACCGCCGGCAAGAAACTTTACGAAAGAACTCATTTTAAATTATAGCGGTTGCAAAGTCATAAGCGGAAGCTGCGGATGAAGAACAAAGTTTTTAAATCCTGATTTTTCACGCATTGTATGTTTCTTTTGAAAAACAATTAAAAGGTCGATGCAATTTTCTTTTGCAAAAGAGAAAATACTTTTATCAACCGAATCATCACTTTCTATAAAATGAAGTTTTGGATCGAATTCTTTTAGATAATGCCGCGTTAACATCATCTCTCCAAACAATTCACAAGCTGCAGTTTTTCTTACGTGCAGCACATGCAGGCTGGCATGAAAGGCAGAAACAAAGTTCCGGATGTTTACCAGCGGTTCATGATAAACAGTTTCTAAATCGCAAGCCAATCCAATATTTTTTATTCCATTATAAGTTGCATTTGACGGAATAATCATTACGGGATATTTTATATGTTTTGTTGTGTGTAGCGTAACGCTTTGCAAAAACATGCGTTCAAACGCTGAAGGTCCATGCGTAGCCATAACTATTGCAAATGGCTTTTCCGCTTCAAAAAAATTATCTAATTCATGAAGTACAGTGCCTCTTAAATTTTCTAAACGAATATGTATTTTATTTTTAGTTCGTTCCATTAGCTTATCGCGCAAATTTTCTAATTCTTCTTCACTCCACGCTTCATCAAGATTTATGGTTGATGTTACTGGCACATCTGAAGCTATCAAAGAAAAATCTGTAACGTGCGCAATAATTAATTCGGCATTCAAATCAACAGCCATATCGGCTGCATAGTTCACTGCGTTTAATGAAATGTCTGAGAAATCTGTTGGAGCAATTATCGTGTTCATAATTTATAGTAGATGATAAGTGAATTATCTTTTATCGAAGCTGCCGCCTCCGAAAGAAAGCGTTACATAAAACGCATTGTTTGCGTATGAAGGCATTTCGTTTAGTTTATAAAATTCTGCGTCTGTGTTTGACCAGTTGTTGCTCTTTATAGAAACGCGATAACCTGCTTTTATTCCTATTATCCAACCAATATAAAAATTGTCTTTCCATTTTAATTTTGATAACAAAAAATCTGCATTCATACCAATATCAAATGCGGGACTTATTAATGTTTGTGTTCTTGTATTTTCTCTAACGCCATCATTAACGGTATAACTTGTAAGAGAAATTACCGAAGCACCGGCACCCGCTGAAGGGTACAACCAAAAATTATCTTTTTCTTTTACTATCCATCCGTATTTACCGAGAATTGCTTCATATACTGCGCCTGCACGTTCATTGTTAAACGAATAAATTTTTTGTAAACCAAACTGCCAGTCGCCAATGAACACATTATTTTTTTCGCGATAAAAAGCCTCAGCTCCAATCAAAAAATAATTGTTGGCAAAGCCCGCAGTATTATCTGGATAAGCCTGGTTAAAA
>JBEHXR010000005.1:0-31574 GCA_048498595.1 Bacteroidota bacterium | reverse complement strand
GTTTATGTACAACATGTATGCGCTCGAACGTAACGAGTGGAAATATTTAAATCGCGATCAGCGACATGAAAAAATACAGTTATTAGAATATGATTATTTGGCGCCGGATAGTGTGAATGAAATGTTTGATGCGATTGCATTGCTCGAAAAATTTACAGGCAAAGCATGGTTTAACAAGCAACAAAAAGATGCAAATGACAATAACTGTATTCAAAAAGGGAAAGAACTGCTTGAACAAAAAGATGAAATAATAAATGAGCTTGAAATTGTTGCCGACGGTTTTGAAAATGCAAAGCGTAAAACGATCATTAATAAAGTGCAGCGCGCTTATGATGCTTATATTGAAATGATTTCGTTTTATGGACTAAAATATTTAATTGCGTTGCTTGAAGAAACCAAACTGTCTGACATCTCAAAGATGTCTGATACTTACAGAACAAGCTGGCTGAACATTGGCGGACAATTAATGACAGAAGAAAATATTGAGTTGATGAAAAATAGTATCAGGCAAAACAAAATAAATACCTGGGATGAGTTGCATGATTATTATAAATCTGAAGGAGAAAAATATCAGCAGCAAAAAATAAAACATGCACTTGCTTCATTGTTTGAAATCAAAAATGTTCGGCCACAAGAAATATCAAAAGAAAAAATCGATGAATGGTTAGATGAAGCTGTGAGTATTCAATCAAGTATAACAGAAAGAATAAAGCAATCGAGAAAAAAAGATTATATCAATCCGTTTAGAAAAATGGTTTACGATTCTGAAACGGAAATGAATAATGTTCTCGGAAGCTTTGATGATAACAGCTTCATCAATCAAAAACAAAATGAGCTTGAAAAATTTCAAGCTCATATAAAAAATTTAAAAAAGAAATTTCGGATTTAAGTCTGACACTATCTGCCACCCGGCGGGCAATATTCCTGCAGGTATGAAGTGTATAAATGTTTTAAGTGCGTGAATGTACCTTCACCTTCAGATATACTGTGTGTGCGGTTTGGATAAGGCATAAATTGAAAAATCTTGTTGTATTTTATCAATTGATTGATCATCATTTCTGCATTAGCATAATGCACATTGTCGTCGCCTGTTCCATGAATGATCAGCAAATGCCCTTTTAAATTTTTCGCATACGTTATTGGAGAGCCCGCAACAAAATCTTCTCTGTTCTCCTGTGGCAAACCCATGTAACGTTCCTGGTAAATATCATCATATGTTAATTCATTATCTACTGCAGCAATTGAAATTCCTGTTTTATAAATATCGGGATATTGAAGAATGCAATTCAACGTTGCAGAGCCGCCACCACTCCAGCCCCACACGGCAATGCGGCTTGTATCAACAAACGGCCACTGCATAATTTTTTGAGCAGCCATTGCCTGGTCGTGAATATTAATACGACCAATTTGCCGGTAAATAGCTTTACGCCATGCAGCACCTTTTGGTGCCGGTGTGCCGCGTCCATCAAGACTTACATAAATATATCCATCATCAGCCATGCTGCCATTGTATAAAAAATTATAGCCTGTTCCAAATTCATCAGTTACCGTTTGCGCTGCAGGTTCTGTATAAACATAAAATACAACAGGGTATTTTTTTGTTGAATCGAAATTGGTTGGCTTCACCATCCAACCGTCCATCTTCACTCCATCATCTGTTGTTATAGTAAACATATCAACATGCGGCATTTGAAATCTTGAACCACCTTCATCTTCTTTTTTAATTACTGTATGTTTTGGAAGGCTTACCCAATCTTCAACAGGCGCTCTATTCACATTTGAAAAATCGTGCGAAGCATACATGCCATTTGTTGATAGATCATAATCATGGGTGCCACTTTCATCAGCAGGAGATAAACGTTCTGCCTTGCTTTTGCCATCCATCTTTACGCGGTATAAATAACGCTGCGTTGCATTATCAGGCGAAGCCATAAAATACACATAGCCACTTTTATCATCATAACCTTTTAATGTAATGATATCATAATCGCCGTTGGTTAAAAGTGTTTGATTTTTTCCATCGCGACTAATTAAATAAATATGACGCCAGCCATCTTTTTCGCTCACCCATAAAAATGCTTTTCCGTTTTGCACCCACTCCCATCCTGTTGCAAAAGGATTTTCATCCCATGCATTTTTATTATCAACCCATGCTTTATCACTCTCAGTATAAATTTCATTCGTTGCACCTGTTGCCGCATCGCAATACATAATTTTTATTTCATTTTGTTTACGATTGAATTGTTCAATGATCAACTGCGAAGAATTTGCTGCCCACTCCATGCGTGGAATGTAGTGCTGTTGCGGATCTCCGGGCACATCCATTTTTGTTGAATTGCCTGATGCAAGATTTACAACATACAAGTAACAAGGTGATGGATCAGTTCCGGCAACAGGATATTCAACAGGTTTTACAAATGAGTAGATTGAATCAGTATTATCTATGAGCAAAAAGTTAGGAATTTTTGTTGCGTCTATTTTCCAGTAAGCAATGCTCTTACCATCCGGGCTCCAGCGAAAACCATCACGGCAATCAAACTCCTCTTCATACACCCAATCAAAAGTTCCGTTGATCATCCGGTCTGTGCCATCTGTTGTTAACTGTTTAATGTTACCGCTGTTTAAATCTTCAACATATAGATTATGCTTGCTCACATAAGCAACACTATTGCCATCAGGAGAAAATTTTGCATACATTAAAGATGATGCCGGCAACGATTTTCCAATTTGCTTTAAACTGCTATCAACCGTATTTAAAACCCAGTAATCGCCACGTGTATCGTAGCGCCAAACTTTTTTGCTATTGGTGTAAATGAGAATTTTCTTACCATCATTTGAAAAAAAGAAATTGCGCACTTTTAAAGCATGCGAAGAATCTTTTGGCGTAAGCTGTTGTGTTGTTGCAACAACAGTTTGCGTAAAAGAAGGCATCTGGTATTTTACAATTCCATCCGCAGTATTTTCATAATAACTGTTGCCATCAACCGACCAATGCAAGCCGTGCGGTGGCTGTGCATTTACTTTTAAAACACAGAAAAAAGAAATCAACAGGATAAAACACTTAACTGTTTTCATGCGTGTATTTTTTATTTTCGAATGATATAATGATGAGTGATTTTTCTCATTACAAGAATGGAGCAGTGAAAATAAAGTATTGGAAATAAATAAAAGCAACCGTTTATCATTTAGCAATTATGCAAGGTATTAAACAAGTTTGTTTTTTGCTTCTTCAGGAACCGGCATTAATTTTTTATTTTTATAATCGTAACAATGCATTCCTGTTTTTGCTTTGCCGGCAAGAATTAATCTTTCACCATTAATAATTTCAAGCTGATAAAAAATATCAAAGCCAAATTTATCAAAGCCTGATATTGCAACAGAAATTTTTACTTCATCGCCATAGTTCAATTCTTTTTTAAACTCAAGTGCTGCATCTGTCATTATTAATGAAGTGTTTTCAAACTGTAATTCAGAATAACCAAAATGATTTAAAAATTGTTGGCGGGCTTCATGAAGAAGCGAAAGAAAACTATCATTGCCAACATGACCACCATAATTCAAATCTGTAATGCGAATCTTTATATTGGTTGAAAAATTAAAATGCCCGGGCAAATTTATTTTAACGCGTTCCATTATTGATGTTTCAAAAATTCAACTAATTTATCTGTTGCTTTTCTGCGATGACTAAATAAATTTTTTTCTGAGAGTTCCATTTCTGCAAAGGTCTTCTCACTGCCCTGAGGAATAAAAACGGGGTCATATCCGAAACCATTTTCGCCTCTTCGCTCGTAAATTATTTTGCCCTTTGTTATTCCATCAAACACATATTCTTTATCATTAAACATTAAAGAAATTACCGTTTTAAACCGTGCAGATCGATCAGTAATTCCATTTAAATTTTGCAGAAGCTTATCAATATTTGCATCAAAATTTTTTTCTTCACCGGCATAGCGCGCACTTTTAACGCCGGGCTCACCATGCAATGCGTTTACTTCAAGTCCTGTATCTTCTCCAAAACAATTTTGTTTTGTAAGTTGATATATTGTTTTTGATTTTTCTGAAGCATTCGCTTCAATTGTATCATACGGCTCCGGAATATCTAAATCAATTGCCGCTTCGTGTAACGTAATAATGTCAAAGTACTCTCCTATTATAGAGCGAATTTCTTCAACTTTATGCTGATTGTTAGTTGCGAATATGAGCGTGTTATTTTTCAAGATTGAACATTTTTTGTAAACTCTTCCAAAGTTTTTTCTTTTCTGCAATTGCATGTGCAGATGAATTGTTTAAATCTGCAAGCGATGGTGCAACGAGTATCTTGCAATTATCATATTCCTGCACCTGGTAATCGGGCATGGCAAATGGTAATTCAATTTGTAAAGCGTTAATTCCAAACAGCAATAAATATCCAGGTTTTAATTCTTTTTTCAATTCGGAAAAAGACACAGCATTGATATTAAAATTCATCAAAGCAATATGTGCCAGGTTTAGTTTGCAGGCGCTTAAAATTCCTGACAAAAACTGCAAACTTTCATCACTTACATAAATATTCTCTTCATCATTTACAAGTACAATAATTTTTTTTTGATAATCGCCTAAATACTGTTTGGGTGATTTTTTTGTTTCCGTAACAACAACCTTTTTCGGTTTTATCTCTTCGTCAATAAAAACCAGAGATTTTCCATAAAGTTCTGCTAAAACAAAAGCCGGCAATTGCTGTTCATTCTTCAGTTCCATCTGCTGAGCAAAATTTTTGCAAGTTTACTACATCACCGTTGCAAAGTGCTATGAAGAATTTTTATTTTCTTTGTATCAAATTTACAGGTATGTCAGAGGTATTAGATATAAACGTTACAAAAGTGAAAAAAAGCAGGTTGAAAAACCTGGATCTTGACAGCCTTCCTTTTGGAAAGCATTTTACCGATCACATGTTGGAGGCAAATTTTGAAAACGGTGAATGGAAAAATATTGAGATAAAACCATATCAGCCTTTGCAACTCGATCCTTCAACTTCTGCATTACATTATGGGCAGGCAATTTTTGAAGGTATGAAGGCCTTTCACGATGACAATGGCGATGCATTTATTTTTCGTCCGTACGAAAATTTAAAACGCTTCAATCTCTCAGCGCAGCGTATGTGTATGCCGGAAGTTTCAGAAGATTTATTTATCGATGGTTTACGCCATTTAATTGAAATTGATAAAGATTGGATTCCTTCAAAGCCGGATCATTCATTATATATAAGACCACTGATGTTTGCAACGGATAACACGATTGGTGTTAGACCTTCTGACACTTATAAGTTTCTGATCATCATGTGCCCTGTCGGACCATTTCATGCGGCACCAATGAAAATTGCGGTAGAAGAAAAATATACACGTGCGGCACCCGGCGGTGTAGGTTTTTCTAAAAATGCAGGTAATTACGGGGGAAGCATGTACCCTGCAATGCTTGCAAAAGAGCAAGGTTACGACCAGGTTTTATGGACAGACGCTTTTGAACATAAATGGTTGCAGGAAGTAGGTATGATGAACGTGGGATTTATGTTGAATAACACCTTTGTTACACCAGCGTTAGAAGACACTATTTTGAAAGGTGTGACAAGAGACAGCATCATCACATTGTTGAAAGATATGGGTATTACAGTAGAAGAAAGAAAAATTAGTATTGACGAAATAATTGAAAGATTTGACAAAGGCGAGGTGAAAGAAGTTTTTGGAATGGGAACAGCTGCGGTAATTTCTCTGATTGAAGAGTTGAAATACAAGGATAAGATCATGAAGTTTGATGTTCACAGCTTTTCTATCGCAAAAAAAGTTAAACATAAATTAAATGAGATCCGCTCGGGAAAGGTGGAGGATGTTTATGGCTGGATGTTTAAAGTGTAGGCATTATCAATTGTTAGTTTGTAGTAAGGTGCAATCTCAAATTGAAATCTTTTTTGCGTTTCCTTTTGAATAGAGTTCTGAATTTTTTGGAATTTCCTCTTTGGGCAATTACCTTTGCCTCCCCGAAAAAAATCGGTGAACAAAAAATTCAAGGTAAAGAATGCCTACAATACAACAGTTAGTAAGAAAAGGCCGTGAGATTATCAGGGCAAAAAGCAAATCAAGAGCTTTAGATTCATGCCCTCAGCGTCGCGGCGTTTGTACAAGGGTTTATACTACAACCCCTAAAAAGCCGAATTCGGCTTTGCGCAAAGTGGCAAAAGTTCGTTTAACCAATAAGGTTGAAGTTATTGCTTACATTCCCGGTGAAGGTCATAACCTACAGGAACACTCAATCGTTTTAATACGTGGGGGTCGTGTAAAAGATTTGCCAGGTGTTCGTTACCATATTGTACGTGGCAGTCTTGATACTGCGGGCGTAAAAGACCGCAAAAAAAGCCGTTCTAAATACGGAACCAAGAAAGAAAAAGCAAAAAAATAAAAATATAATCATCATATAAGATGAGAAAAGCACAAGCAAAAAAATTACCATTAGCGCCAGATGCACGTTATAACGATAAGCTGGTTACACGTTTTGTAAACAATATTATGTGGCAAGGCAAGAAAAGCACTTCCATCAATATTTTTTATGATGCAATTGACAAAGTGAGCAAGATAACCGGTGAAAATGGTTATGACACATGGAGAAAAGCATTGCAAAATGTAACGCCTGCTGTTGAAGTACGCAGCCGCAGAATTGGTGGTGCTACATTCCAGATTCCAACTGAAGTGCGTGCCGACCGTAAAATTTCTTTAAGCATGAAATGGCTTATTCGTTACAGCCGCGAAAGAAACGGAAAAACCATGGCTGATAAGCTTGCGAACGAAATTATTGCCGCAAGCAAAGGTGAAGGCGCTGCTTTTAAAAAGAAAGAAGATACACATCGCATGGCGGAAGCAAATAAAGCTTTCTCACATTTTAAAGTTTAATCTTATCAAACTATTATATAAAAGCTCTGAAGTTTCAGAGCTTTTTTTATTTCTTTACAGCAACATTTTATAAATGGAAATAATAATGCAACCGGTTGCAAAAGTGATTAATTCAAGGCTTAGTGCTATTGATGATAATTGGAGCGACATTATTTCTGAAATCGAATTGACTGATAATATTCCGACAGAAGCTTTTGATAATATTGAGCAATTCTCTCATCTTGAAATAATATTTTATTTTAATAAGGTTGATTATAATGATATTGTTTTTTCAGGCAGACCAAGAGGCAATCCTTCTTACCCGGAAACAGGAATTTTTGCGCAACGCAAAAAAGATCGCATCAATAAAATTGGTTTATGCACGGTGCAATTGATTGAACATCTTGGAAGAAAAATCAAAGTAAAAAATCTCGACGCAATTAATGGAACACCGGTATTAGATATAAAACCTGTATTTAAAGAATTTCAACTGAAAGGCGAAATTTTTCAACCATCATGGGTGAGCGATTTAATGAAAACTTATTGGTAACTAAAAATAAATTTCAAATGAAGAAATTATTGATTTTACTTTTATTGATTGTTGCAAGTGCAACAGCGTTTTCTCAAACCAAACAATTCACTGAAATTAAAAATAATGCAGCAACGCCTGTAAAAAATCAATGGCATTCAGGAACATGCTGGTGTTATTCAACAACGGCGATGACGGAAAGCGAATTGCTTGATGAACACAAACCTCAAATGGATTTATCAGAAACATTTACTGTTTATAATTTATATATTGATAAAGCAACAAAATATATTCGTCGTCGCGGCAACACACGTTTTGCAGAAGGTGGTTTATCTCAAGACATGCTAAATGCAGTTGCAAACTATGGTGCCATGCCACAGGAAATTTATCCGGGCGTTGGAAGAGATACGATCATGAACCATGATTATAAAATGGCTGATATTTTGAAAGATTATCTTGACAGTTTTTTAAAAGCAAATCCTGATACAATTCCAGATAATTGGAAAGATGGATTTGTACAAATCTTAAACAGCTATCTTGGCGCGCCACCCGCAAAGTTTGATTATAATGGCAAGCATTACACACCAAAAAGTTTTGCTGCAGCATACATCACCGAAAAGCCTTCTGATTTTATTGGTCTAACTTCTTTCACACATCATCCTTTTTACGCTGAATTTGTAATGGAAGTGCCTGATAATTACAACAGCAATGCTTACTACAATTTGCCTTTGGATGAACTCATCAATACAGTAAAAAAATGTATTGAGAATGGCTATACTTTAACGTGGGATGCGGATGTAAGTAACATTGGTTTCCGCCAGAAAAAAGGTGTTGCAATGTGGGTAACAAACGGCAATGATTCAAATGCATTTCCAAATTTTACAGAACCAAATTATACGCAGCAAATAAGGCAGCATTTATTTGATGAACAAGAAACACAAGACGATCATCTTATGCAAATAACAGGACTTGCAAAAGATGAAAAAGGAAATGATTACTTCATTGTAAAAAATTCATGGGGTGAGGTTGGACCTTATAAAGGATACATTTATGTGAGCGTTCCATACTTTGCTATCAATACTATTTCTGTTGTTGTAAATAAGAAAGCCATTGATAAAAATGAAATGAATAAACTTGTAATGAACTAATGGATGCGCCTGTAAAAACATACTGCGATTATGTGATAAAGTTGAGTAACGATAATGTGCATCGTCAATATCATGACAAAGAATATGGATTTCCGATTAAAGATGATAATGGTTTGTTTGCGCGACTTGTTTTGGAAATTAACCAGGCAGGTTTAAGCTGGGATACGATCTTAAAAAAGAAAGATAATTTTTTTAAAGCTTACGATGATTTTGATATTGGAAAAGTTGCAAAGTATAAAGAAAAGAAGATTGAGAAATTGTTGAATGATGCAGGTATTATTCGCAACCGTTTAAAAATTAATGCAGCTGTCGAGAATGCAAAAAAAATTCTTCAACTGCAAACAGAACACGGCTCATTTAAAAACTGGATCGATAAAAATCACCCGCTGTCAAAAGAAGAATGGGTTAAATTATTCAAACAAAATTTTCGGTTTACCGGCGGTGAAATTGTAAATGAATTTTTGATGAGTGCAGGTTATTTGCCCGGCGCGCATGCAACTACTTGTCCTGTTTATAAAAAAATAGAAAAGTTGAAACCGATGTGGATGAAATATTCATCTAAATAAATTTCTGTAGCGAAAACGTTTTGCTGTCGGCAAAATGCGGCTCAATAAAAATCTGTTTAATGTTTGGAAATTGCTTTTGTATTCTGTTTTGAATTCTTTCGATCGCTTCATTAATTTGTTTTGTAGTTAAATCATCTTTAAAAACAGTTTCAAGCACAAGAACAATTTCATGCGGCGCTAAATAAACCGACAGCGGATAAAAAATTTTTTGTACTGCTTCATCCTGTTGTGCTATATCTCTAATTGATTGTGCGGTTGATTCCTGAATACTTTCGCCCATCAACAAACTGCGGCTTTGTCCAATCAATACAAATGAAATCATCGCGAGTATTAAGCCAATGATGATTGAAGCAATACCATCATAATAAGGATTGTGATACTTATTGCCAAGATAAACGCCGGCAAGCGCAACTAACACACCAAGTACATCGCCTGCGTCTTCAAAAAGAATAACAAAGTTCGTCGGGTCTTTACTTTTTTTTACTGCTGCCCAAAATGAATCACTGTTCCTGCTTTTATTAAATTCTTTTAAAGTAATCAGAAATGAAATAAGATTAAAAATAAGAGACGCGCCAAGTACAATATAATTCCATTTAGGGTTTTCGATTGAAGTTGGAGCAAGCAAATGTGTTATTCCTTCATACAGTGCAAGTCCGGCACCCAAACCAAATATTAAAATGGAAACAATAAAACTCCAGAAATATAATTCTCTTCCATAACCAAAAGGTCTTTTTTTATCTGCAGGTTTTTTACTTTTTGAAAGTCCAAGCAAAAGCAATAATTCATTTGCGGTATCAACAACAGAGTGTATGCCTTCAGAAATCATTGCAGAACTACCTGTAATTGCGGCAGCAATAAATTTTGTAACGGCAATAGCAACATTTGCAACAAGTGCACTATATATGGGAAGTTTTGAAGATGCCACGCTGCAAGGTTGGTATTTTGTTTCTAAAAATAAAACCAGGAATATCGTTGAGAAAACGTTATTCAGTTTTCATTTCTTTCCATGCATTAATCAAGCCATTTGTTGATGAATCATGCGAAGAAATCGTTGAATTATTTTCCAGTTCAGGCAAAACTTTCTTAGCAAGTTGCTTTCCTAATTCAACACCCCATTGATCAAAAGTGAAAATGTTCCATATTACACCTTGCACAAAAATTTTGTGTTCATACAAAGCAATTAAACTGCCCAATGTTTTTGGTGTAATTTCTTTTATTAAAAAAGAGTTCGTTGGTTTATTTCCTTTAAACACTTTAAATGGCAACAGCTTTTTTATTTCCTGTGCCGATTTGCCTTCTGCCTTTAATTCTTCACGCACTTCAGCTTCATCTTTACCTTTCATTAATGCTTCTGTTTGCGCAAAAAAATTGCTCAACAATTTTACATGATGATCGCCGATTGGATTATGCGTGATTGCTGGTGCAATAAAATCGCAGGGAATTAATAGTGTGCCTTGATGTATGAGTTGATAAAATGCATGTTGACCATTTGTGCCCGGTTCACCCCAAACAATCGGACCTGTATTATAGCTTGTTTCACTTCCGTTTCTGTCAACATATTTTCCATTGCTTTCCATATTTCCCTGCTGAAAATATGCAGGAAAGCGATGCATGTATTGATCGTAAGGAAGAATCGCTTCTGTTTGCGCTTTGAAAAAATTGGTATACCAAATTCCAATCAAAGCCATTAAAACAGGAATATTTTTTTCGAATGAAGTTGTCTTAAAATGAACGTCTGTTTCGTAAGCGCCTTTTAACAACAACTCAAAATTGTCGTAACCAATCGTAAGTGCAATTGATAAACCGATCGCACTCCATAACGAATATCTTCCGCCAACCCAATCCCAAAACTCAAACATGTTTTTTGGATCGATACCAAACTTTTTAACCTCTTCTGTGTTTGTACTCAGCGCCGCAAAGTGTGCACCTATCCAACCTTCATCTTTACAGTGTTCCAAAAACCATTTACGCGCAGTGTGCGCATTTGTCATTGTTTCCTGCGTGGTAAAAGTTTTCGATGCAATCAAAAACAGTGTTTCATCAGGCGTAACTTTTTTTAAAGTTTCAATGATCTGTGTTCCATCAATATTGCTTATAAAATAAGCTTGCATGTCTTCGATCCAGTAAGGTTTCAATGCTTCAGTAACCATCACCGGGCCTAAATCACTTCCTCCAATACCAATATTTACAATGTATTTTATTTTTTTTCCGGTGTAACCTTTCCATTCGCCACTATGAATTTTGTTACAAAATTCTTTCATTTGATTTTGCACACGCTTTACTTCATGCATTACATCTTTGCCATCACTCATCACAGGTTCGCCGCTAAAATTTCTCAACGCCGTATGCAGCACCGAACGGTTTTCTGTTTCATTGATCTTATCACCACTAAACATTTTCCCGATTGCTTCTTTCACTTTGCAATCATCTGCCAATTGCAAAAGCAGTTGCAATGTTTTTTGTGTGATGATATTTTTTGAGTAATCAAACAGTATGTCATCAAACTGAATAGAAAATTTTTTAAACCGGTCAGCATCATCTGCAAACAAACGCTTCATAAGTGTATTACGCATTTCATCGTAATGTTTCATTAGTAGAAACCACGCTTGTGTGCTGGTCGGATTAATTTTAGGTAGCATGCTTTTAATTTATAATTCAGGTTTAAAGAGCAGCGAATTTACAATTGATTGATTATTTCAATTGTGTTATTAACCATTTCAGCAGTTATGTCTAAATGCGTAACCATTCGTACATGCGTTTTAGAAATGGCAATAACAAATATATTTTGCTCTTTAAATTTTTCTGCAAGTTGTGCTGCGGTGTATTTTCCATGCACTTCAAAAATCAGGATGTTCGTTTCAACAGGAAATATTTCACCAACAAAATCTTTTTGTTGCAAAGCATTCGCTAATTGTTTTGCATGCTCATGATCCTGCGATAATCTTTCAATATTATTATCCAGCGCATAAATACCGGCCGCCGCTAAAATGCCTGCCTGGCGCATTCCTCCGCCAAAAACTTTTCTTACACGCCTTGCTTTTGTAACAAAATTTTTTGTGCCGATGAGAACGCTGCCAACCGGTGCACCCAAACCTTTGCTTAGGCAAATAGAAATACTATCAAAAACTTTTCCATATTGTTTGGCTGATTCTTTTTTTGCAATGATGGCGTTAAATAATCTTGCGCCATCCAAATGAAAAGCAAGTTCATTTGCTTCGCAGATTTTTTTTATTGATTTGATGTCGTCAAAATCATAACAACTTCCACCGCCACGATTGGCTGTGTTTTCTAATGAAACCAATTTCGAAATTGGTTTATGCACATCATTTTTATTATTGATGAATGCTTCAACTTGTTCTGCATTTATTCTTCCATAGTTGCCTTCAATCAACTTTACAGAACAACCGGAATTAAACGCAATACCGCCAACTTCATATTGATAAATATGTGAAAGCTGATCACAAATAATTTCATCACCAGGTTGTGTGTGACATTTAATTGCAATCTGATTTGTCATTGTTCCGCTGGGGCAAAAAATTGCAGCTTCCATTCCAAACATGCCTGCAGCTTTTTCTTCAAGCTCATTTATTGTTGGGTCTTCACCAAACACATCATCACCAAGTTTTGCATTCATCATTGCCTGCAACATTGCCGGTGTTGGCTTGGTAACAGTATCGCTTCTAAGATCGATCATGGCTTGCGAAGATAATAGCAACTGTGTTTATTATTAAGGCTTAAATAATTTTCAGTCGCTTTTATCTCATAATAATTATTTTTATTGTTCTCATCAAAACAAAATCTTGCTATATGTCTCAAAGAAGAAAATTTATAAAACAACTTGGCGGTTCGGCATTATTACTCGGTGCAGGTTCATTAAAAAGCTTAGCGGCAAAAGAACAACGTGAAAAAATCATACTCGCACATCAAAAAAAATATTCTTTGAACGATACAGTGCGCATTGCAGGCATTGGTATGGGAATAATGGGTTATAATGATGTAACTGATGCACTGAAAGTTCCCGGCGTTGAGTTAATTGCTTGTTGCGATTTGTATGACGGTCGCTTAGCGCATGCAAAAGAATTATATGGCAGCAATATTTTCACAACAAAACATTATGAAGATATTTTAACCAGGAAAGATATTGATGCAGTAATTGTTGCTACGAGTGATAACTGGCACAGCAGAATTTGTATTGATGCAATGAAAGCAGGCAAGGCTGTTTATAGTGAGAAGCCGATGGTGCACCAGGTAAGCCAGGGATGGGATGTTATTAACACGCATAATGAAACAAAAAAAGTAATGCAGGTAGGCAGCCAGCGTGTGAGCAGCATTGTGTTTGCGAAAGCAAAAGAGATGTATGAGGCGGGCGATATTGGAAAAATAAATTCTGTTGAAGCTGTGTTTAACCGGCAGGATGCATTGGGCGCGTGGCAATATACAATTCCGCTTGATGCTTCGCCGCAAACTGTTGACTGGAATCGTTACCAGGAATTTGCGGAGAAAAAATTTCCGTATGATCCAAATCGTTTTTTCAGATGGCGCAATTATCGTGAATATGGAACCGGTGTTGCAGGCGATTTGTTTGTGCATTTATTAAGCGGTTTGCATTTCATCACATCAAGCAAAGGACCGGAAAAAATTTATTCTATTGCAGGACTTACCTATTGGAAAGATGGAAGAAATGTGCCTGATGTGATGACTGCTGTTTTAAAATATCCTGAAACTCCGCAGCATTCAGAATTCCAGGTTACACTGCGTGTGAATTTTGTGAGCGGTGAAGGCGAAACAGGATTTACAAAAATTACGGGAACAGAAGGTGTAATGGAAATGCACGACAACGGATTTACCATTAAGCGGCATAAGATGAGTAAAGCGCCGGGTATTGGTGGTTGGGATTCGCTTGCAACATTTACAAATGAAATGCAGAAAGAATTGCTTGATGCTTATAATAAAAAATGGTCAGCAGAAGATCAGGCGGACCCGAAACTTTCAGATATAACTTATGCTGCTCCTGAAAATTATGATGAACATATTGATCATCTTACCAATTTCTTTAATAGTGTTAGAACAGGTGCACCTGTTGTGGAAGATCCGATTTTTGGTTTGCGTGCAGCAGGACCATGTTTGCTTTGCAATGAAAGTTATTTTCAAAACAAGGTTATGTATTGGGATGCAGACAAAATAAAAATAGTTTAGCTCTTATTTTTTGTTTCAGCATTCCTGTCTATAAATTCAGGCTGATTTTTATGTTGAATGTCTTCATCGCTTTTGTAAGGATAAGCTGATTTGTTATTGTCTTCTTTGTAAATTGAATTACTCTCTTTGCCTTCGCGCACAGGGTTATCTTTAAACTGCTTATCAGTTTGTACTTTTTTATTTTCTTTTTCAGATGATTCTTTCATAATTATTTTTCTTTTAAGTCATCAAAATTATCTTCTCGTACTTCTTCTGTTTGTTCAAAAGCTTCACCCGAGCCATCAGAAAAAATTTCCTCGTCGCCTTCGTTATCTATTTTTTCTTTAGCAGGTAAAACTTCTTTTGCCTCTTCATTTTCATTATCAATTATTATTTTCTTTTTTGGATCATTCATAACGTATACTATTTATTATTGAAAATTTTATGCCGTAATACTGTCGCTTAAAACTTTTAACGCTGCAGCTTTACCCGTTTCAAGTGCAGCTTCAACCGTGCCTTTTGTTTCGCCTTCATATAAAGCTTCGCCTGCAAAAAAAATTGTTTGTTGTATTGGCTGATTTAAAATTTTTCTTGCCTTAGCTGTATTAACTGTATCATAAGAATAACCACCTCCAATGTTTGGTTCATTTTTCCAGTTGATGATCTTCCACGTCTTCAATTTGTCCTTTAAGCCGTCATAAGATTTATTAAAAGGGGATGACAAGGAGTGAAGTGCGCGTTGGAGCAATTCTTCATCTGAAGCATTATTAAATTTTTCCGTTTGAATTCCCCCAAACCAGCCGGTTAAAATATTATTTTCTTCAGGCAATTGTGTCCACCATGTTGGTATTTGTTCACCTGTAAAAACAAAGCCAATGTTTTTCTTTTCATGTTGCCAGAAAGCCTCATCAAATTCAAACAATATTTTTATAACATTTCCAAAGCCGATATTTTTTGCAGCATGTAAATATTCATCAATCGCGGGAAGAAATTCAATATAATTTAAATCTAGTTTATCGGACTGCAAAACACATAACGGAACTGCGATGATCACTTTTTCACTTTGAAAATAACGGCTGCACATTGTAATAATATTCACTTCATTTTTTTGCCAGCTTATTTTTTTTACGCAACAATCATTATAAATAATACAACCATTTTTTTTGCATTCTGATTCGAGATAATTAATTAATTGCTGATAACCGCCGTCAATTCTAAACTGCTTATGTTCTTCGTTCGACCATTCTTTATACAGCGCACATGTACTTACTTTTGAAATATCTGCGAGATCAAATCCTTCTGCGAAGTGCTTTGCGGATTCTCTTAAACTTTTATACTTCTCATCGCTAAAATATTGCTGCAGAAATTCTGATAAAGGCAAATCATTTTTTAATTCTTTCATGCATTTCATCAGTTCATCCCAATGATCAGCGCCATCTTCTCCTTTTTTAAATTTTCCTTTTTCAATGTGATACATTTTACCTTTCGTTGCATGATATTTTATACCTGCTTGTTCTAATAAACCTAATGTTAGCGGCAAATTGCCGTGAATAAACTCAGCACCTAATTCAACAGGAACAGAAAACGAATCATTCATGAGCGTGCAAATTCTTCCACCAAGACGAGTTGAAGCTTCAAGAACGATTACCTTTTTATTATTTTTTGATAACTCATAAGCAGCCATTAAACCTGCAGCGCCAGCACCTATAACAATTATTGTTTCCAAAATATTTAATGTGTTTAAAAAATTAAGATAGCACTTGCTGGCACATCAATTGTAAAAAAATTTATAAACCATTTGTATGATACGCAAGTTAAAATCCGGCGAATACCGCTTGTATTCAAAAAAGAAAAATCCGAAAACAAACAAACGCAGAAACCTGGGAACTTTCAGCACACTTGAAGCAGCTAAAAAACATGAACAGGATGTTCAATATTTTAAGCGGCATTAAAGCTCGAACGTTAATTGTTCTTCGTTATCTTTTACAGGAATTTTGCGGATGAAGTTATCATATCCTTCTTCATCATCGTGATTACTATACACGCCGTAAGCGTCCAGACTGTAACCGATAAAACCATCATTCGCTTTTATCAAATAAAGGATCGACATATCCGAAGGATCTGATACACCTTCAAAACGATAAGTCTTTACGATCGTTAAATTTTCTGCTTCGTAACACTTATCCTTCGCACAAAATCCATCTTTGGTCCAGCGAAATTCATTGTCGTATCCTTTAACGGTAAGCTTGTTCATAATCTGGCTTAGCGTGTTCATGTCATCTTTTTGTGGCATAAAAAAGTTTACTAATTCAAGTCAATTCTTGTACCAATGATTATGCGATTCAGCTCATTTTAAATTATCTTCCGCGCTTAAACAACTTACATGAGAAATTATATTCTGAAAAGTATTTTCGGCTTGTTTATTTTATTTAACACAAAATCTTTTGCTCAACCTGCAGGAAAAGTTTTAGAAGATGAAGTAATTAAAAGCAGTATTCTTGGTAAGAATGTAAATTATACCGTTTACCTGCCGTGGGATTATGATATTTCGCAACGCGCTTATCCGGTTGTTTATTTATTGCATGGATTTACCGATGACAATACCGGCTGGTTACAATTTGGTGAAATAAACCGTTATGCAGATAAGGCAATTGCAGATGGAACAATTCCGCCTATGATAATAATTATGCCGAATGCAGATTCAAGCTGGTATGTGAATTCTTATGATGGCAAAGAAAATTATGAAGACTTTTTTATAAAAGAATTTATGCCTTATGTTGAAAAGAAATTTCGCATTAAGGCTGAGAAAAGATACAGAGGTGTTGCAGGTTTATCAATGGGCGGATACGGCACTTTGATTTATGCGTTGAAACATCCGGATTTATTTGCAGCGGCTGCGCCATTGAGTGCAGGTGTTTTTGCGGATGATGAAGTAACATCAATGCCGGATGATAATTATGCGAATGTGTTGGCAAGAGTATTTGGCAGAAATTTAAAAGGTAATGAACGTTTGAATAATGTATGGAAAGAAAACTCTGTTTTAGATATTGTAGCAAGAGAATCAACAGAAGACTTAAGCCGTGTGCGTTATTGGATTGATTGTGGCGACGATGATTTTTTAACGAAAGGGAATTGTTTACTGCATATTGCTTTAACTGAAAAACATGTGCCGCATGAATTTCGTGTTCGCGATGGTGCGCATAACTGGACGTACTGGCGAACAGGTATTACAGATGCTTTGCAATTTATAGGTTACAGTTTTAGCCAGAAGTAATTAATCGTTCGGCAGGCGCATGTGAATGGCATCATCAATTTTTCTAAAAAGATGATAGGGTTTATAAATGCGCCATTCAGGCAAGTTGAGTAACTCAACATAATAATCCAGTTTTCTTCGCTTGAAATCGTATTGCGCAGGTTCGGTCATATTTAAAGCAACCACCCAGCCATCATGCTCACTGTTTTCTTCCTGCCATTCAATATAATAATCCTTATCGCCGCTGTGAAAGTTTAAAACGTTTTCGGTTACCAATATAAATTTATAAATGCCTTCAGTCATCATTGGGTCAATTACTTCCCGCTTAAAAGTCATGATGTCGTTTTCAATCGCATCATTCCATTCACCAATCATTTCAATTACTGCATAACCCAATTCATAATCGGCATAAATAATTTTCAGGTATAATGTTCGGCTGCCAAATTCATCCCATTGAGGATGTATATAATAATTATAAACCGATTGTGTAAACTCAAACTCACTGTATTCGCGTCCATGAAAAGGCGACTTCGGATCTTCTTCAGAAGTATAAATATGTCTCCAGTTATAAAATGGTTCTATTTCATGCATAAACTTTCTTCACTTTATTTCTCTTTCACTTTATGTTCACTCATCGCATCGATTTTTTCATCTGCCCATGATAAAGCAATTTTCAATTGCTGTGCCATTGTAAGATTTGAATTATCTAACATATGCGCATCATCTGCCTTTCTCAGAGGGCTTACTTCACGGTTGCTATCAATATAATCACGCATTTCAAGATTATTCTTCACTTCCTCTATCGTAATATTTTTATTCGCTTCATATAATTCTTTAAATCTTCTTTCAACACGAATTGCAATATCAGCAGTCATAAAAATTTTTAATTCTGCTTTTGGAAAAACGGTTGTTCCAATGTCTCGTCCATCCATTACAATTCCTTTTTGATTTCCTATTTTTCTTTGTTGATCTACTGCAAAAGTTCTTACTGCTTTTATCGCTGCTACTTCACTCACTTTTTCGCTGATCAGCATATCACGTATTTCTGCTTCAACATTTTCATCATTCAAATAAATAATGCTTTTATCAGTATTACTATCAAATGAAAAAGAAAGATGAATATTATTCAAAGCTTCAGCTATATTTTTTTCTTTTTTCAGATTGATTCCGTTACGCAAAAAATATAACGTTATTGCCCGATACATGGCACCGCTATCAACATATACGTAATGCAATGCTGATGCAAGTTGCTTTGCCAGCGTGCTTTTGCCGCACGAAGAATAACCATCAATTGCAATAATTATCTTTTGCCGCATTTGGCAAAGCTGAATAAAATTTACTAAATGCTGAAGAAAGTTTTATTGATTAACAACTTCTACGCCCGGATGTTTTGACGCATCAAAAACGAACTGGCTGTCTGGAATTACGGCGCTTAAATTAGTGCCTGAAAATGTTATTTGAGAAACACTTTCTGTCTTATCAGTAATTTTTGCTTTTGAAATAAGATCGGTGGTTTTATTTACATACAAAACAACCTGTTTAAAATTTTTTCTTTTATCAATAGGCGTTAATAAAATTTCATACATCGAACCTGCTGATGAAACAAGTTTATAAGTAAAATCATTTTTATTAAAGCCTGATAAAACCTGTTGCGGTGAAAATTCGTCATCATCTTTATTATCTGCTTTTGATACCATCACTTCATTACCGCCGTCATAATTCCATGTTTGAGCGCCATTGCTGATGATCTCGGTTTTACCTTGCATTACATAATAACTATTTCCTTTTATTTTAACGATTCCTTTTGAACTTCCTAATAAATGATTGGCTTTATCGTATTGAGAAAATGTAAAAGTGGCGGTAATACCTTTTGCTGCCTTAACCTTTGAAGTAACTTTATCTAAAACACTTTGCGCATCTACAGAAGTTTGCGAAAAACTGCTCATTGAAATCAATACAAATAAAAAAAATAAGAGATAAGTTTTTTTCATGCGGTTTATTTAAAACGTTTACAAATTTCTGACAGGTTTTATTTCTGATGGTTTAGTTTGCAATCGCAGAAACATATTTGTCATTTTATTAACTACCTCGTTTCTTGCTCAAAAGCAGTTCTCATTAATATTGCCTAAATAAATTATCTTTGCCCGCTTTTATGAAATTTTTCTCGGTAACAGTTTTATGTGTGCTCGTTTTTACATCTTGTGCAACCAAGTTTGGTAAAGTTGTAAAAAGTAAAGACAAGGAGTATAAATTAAAGATGGCTGAGCAATATTATGCTACTAAACATTATGATAAAGCACAGGAACTTTATACAGATTTAATGCCTTTGTTTAAAGGTGATCCGAGGTTCGAAGACATTTATTATAAGTATGCCTACACATCTTTTTATTTAAAGGATTACGAAAATGCAGAGAATTTGTTTAAAACTTATTCTGAAAATTTTCCTAACAGCCCAAAAGTAGAAGAGTGTGATTACATGCGTTGTATTTGTTATTACAAGCAATCGCCTAATGTAGATCTTGATCAAACAAACACAACAAAAACTATAGCTTTATTGCAGGCATTTATTAATACACATCCGGATTCAAAAAGAATTGCAGATGCAACAGAAATAATTGATGCGTGCAGAAAGAAGCTGGAGTTGAAAGAATTTAAAAATGCGCAACTGTATTACGATTTGGGTTATTATAAATCTGCAGGCGTTGCATTTTCTGTTTTAATAGATGATTTTCCTGATTCTGAACAAGGAGATCAATACGCATTAAGTTCAATAAAATCGTATTTCAAATATGCTGAGATGAGCGTGGTGGATAAACAGGAAGAAAGATATGACGAGGTAATTTCAGATGTGAACGATTTTGAGCAACGCTTTCCGGAAAGTAAATTGCTTGAAGAAGCAACAAATTATAAAACGCTATCGGAAGATAATATTAAGAAAATTCAAAAACAAAATAATGAGCAAACTAAGGCGACAACTGAGCGCTAACATGCCCAGCAGTGTTGAAACAAAAAGTTTAATAGAGATTAAAGCTAAAACAGGTAATCTTTACGAATCAATTGCCATCGTTGCAAAAAGGGCGAATCAAATAAATATTGCGCTTAAAGAAGAATTACACAACAAGCTGGAAGAATTTGCCAGCCATACGGACAGCCTTGAAGAAATTCATGAAAACAAAGAACAGATTGAAATTTCCAAGGCGTATGAAAAAATGCCAAACCCGGCAATTCTTGCAACACAGGAATTTATGGATGGCAAGATATATCATCGTAAAAATGATGACGATCTTTTTCGTTAAAATTTATTCAACGTAATTTTAACCCCGCACGTGCGGGGTTTTTTATTGTATGCTCAAAGGCAAAAAAATATTATTAGGAATAACCGGCAGCATAGCAGCTTACAAAGCTATTTTGCTGGTAAGATTATTAGTAAAGCAAGGTGCCGAAGTAAAAGTAATTCTTACACCTGCCGCCAAAGATTTTGTATCGCCGGTTGTTTTATCAACGCTTTCAAAAAATGTTGTGCTGGCTGATCTTTCGCAAAACAATGAATGGAGCAATCATGTAATGTTAGGACGTTGGGCAGATGTTATGTTGATTGCGCCGCTTAGTTGCAATACGCTTGCAAAAATGGCAAATGGCTTATGCGATAATTTACTGATGGCTGTTTATCTTTCTGCAACTTGCCCTGTTGCAGTTGCACCGGCAATGGATGAAGACATGTGGCATCATCCTTCAACAAAAAGAAATTTACAGTTGGTAAAAGAATATGGTAATAAAATTATTGATGTTGACAGCGGAGAATTAGCAAGTGGTTTGGTTGGCGAAGGCAGAATGGCCGAGCCTGAAAACATTTTATTATATCTCGCCGAAAATTTTTTCAGAAATAAGGAATTAAAAAATAAAAAAGCGCTTGTAACAGCAGGGCCAACATACGAACCTTTAGATCCGGTTCGTTTTGTAGGAAATCATTCAAGTGGAAAAATGGGTTTTGCACTGGCTGAAGCTTTATATGAAAAAGGTGCAGATGTAACAATTGTTACAGGACCTGTTCATCAAACAAAAAAATATAATGGCATAAAAACAATTAAGGTTTCAACAGCAGAAGAAATGTATAATGCCTGTATTGATCTGCATAATGAAATGGATATTGAAATAATGGCTGCTGCAGTTGCCGATTATAAACCGGCAAACTTTTCGAACGAAAAAATTAAAAAAGACAAAAACGATTTTACACTTTCTTTAGAAAAAACAAAAGATATTCTTGCTACTTTAGGTAAAACAAAACACAAACAATTTTTAGTTGGTTTTGCGTTGGAAACAAAGAATGAAAAAGAATATGCAAAAAATAAACTGGCAGGTAAAAACGCTGATATGATTGTGTTGAATTCTCTGCGTGATGAAAATGCGGGTTTCGGTTACGATACAAATAAGGTAACAGTGTTTTCTGCAGATGGTAACGAAAAAGAATTGAAGCTTGCAACTAAAAAAGAAATTGCTGAAGAAATTGTTCAACTTATCATTCAAAAAATAAATGCTTAAAAAAATTTTCTTTTATATAACGATGCTGCTTTTTTCAATTTCTGTTCATGCGCAGGAATTACAGGCAACAGTTGCGGTACTTGCGCAACAGGTTGGAACAAGTGTCGATAAAAGCACTTTTACAACTTTGCAAAATCAGCTTACAAATTTCATCAATAAACGCAAGTGGACAAGCGATGCTTTCCAGGCGCAGGAAAAAATTCGCTGCAGTTTTATTTTAACTATTCAAAGTGTTGATCAGGATAATGTATGCAAGGCAACGCTTGCTGTTCAGGCTGCGCGTCCTGTTTATAATTCAGCATATCAAACGGCTTTAATAAATTACCAGGATGGTGATGTAGCTTTTAAATATGTACAGTTTCAGCAGATTGATTTTAATGAAAACCGTATCCAGGGAACCGATGCATTAACTGCAAATCTTCCCGCCGTTTTTGCCTACTATGTTTACATGATTCTCGGTTTTGACTATGATTCTTTTTCTCCGAAAGGCGGCGATGATTTTTTTGCGAAAGCACAAAACATTGTAAACAATGCGCCCGAAGCAAAAGAAATAAGCGGATGGAAATCTTTTGATGGTGTGCGCAATCGTTATTGGCTTGCAGAAAATTTAATGAATACTCGCTACAATAATATTCATGATATAATTTATGATTATTACAGGCAGGGACTTGACAACATGTACCAGGATGATGCAACTGCACGCTCTAATGTTTTAGAATCGCTTTCTGCATTGGAAGATTTTGATCAGCAAAACCCAAATACAATGATTGAACAATTTTTGGTGCAGGGAAAGTCGCAGGAATATATTGGCATCTTTAAAAAAAGCACGCCGGAAGATCGATCACAAGCTGTTCAGATATTATCAAAGCTCGATGTATCAAACGCTGCAAATTATAAGTCGGCATTGCAATGAAGAAATTTTACATCACTATAATTTCAATTATATTTTTTATTAATTGCACACCAGGTGACCAAAAAATTCCGGAAGGAATTTTACCTGTTGATTCAATGAAAATTATTGTTTGGCATTTAATTGAAGCAGGTGATTATGCAAGTTCTTTAAAAGAAAAAGATACAACTATAAAATCGCTAAATACCGTTTATTTCAGCGAAGTTTTAAAGCTACATCATCTTGACAAAAAGAATTTTTTAAAAAGCTTCAGGTTTTATCAAACACATCCATACTTCAATTCCCTTCTTTTCGATTCAATAAATTCTTATGCATCGCGCCAGCGAAATAGCCTTTATAAATTCAGGCAACCGTAATGCTTTAGGTTTTCTTTAAGCAATTTCATTAAATCGGGCACGTTTTTGATTAAACTTCTTTACGAGTTTAAAATCAAAAATCAACGTATGAAAAAAATTATTTTCTTCTTATTAATCACAACAACTTTTGCTGCAGTCTCGAACGCTCAATCATTTCACATTGGTGCAAAGCTTGGTGCCAATCTTGGTAAGATTGATGGCGAATCTTTTAAACAGGAATATAATCTTAGTTATTTGGTTGGCGCCTATGCTGATTTAGGGATTGGAAAAAGTTGGGGTATTGAACCGGAATTAATTTTCAGTCAGACCAATGCAACAATTGATTCTGGTTGGAAATCTATTTATTCAAACGCACCAGGTTCTGTGTTTGGAAGTAAAGCGCACTTCAATTATTTAAGCGTTCCAATTTTATTAAACTTAAATGCCGGAAAGTTGCTCACTTTTCAATTAGGTCCGCAGTTCAGCGTTCTTTTAAACAAAGATGATAAACTAACAACGAATGTTGGCAATGCAGTTAAAAGCGGTGATCTTGCTGCTGTGCTCGGTGCAAGAGTAAATATTGGCGCATTAAATGTGTTTGGTCGTTATAATATAGGATTAAGTAAAATCAACGATATAGGTGATCAGCAAAAATGGAAAAACCAGGCAATTCAGTTAGGCATTGGATTAAGAATTTTATAAACACTTTCTCTTTTTACATGAAGCATCGTACCCAGTGCGATGCTTTTTTATTTTATTCAAACTGCTCGCGGTTGAAACCTCATAGCTTAATATTTACATTTGCTAAATGGATGAAAAAATAAAATTGATTGAATGCCCAAGAGATGCAATGCAGGGTTGGAAAAATTTTATATCCACAGAAAACAAAATCCAATACATTAATAGTTTGCTTAAGGTTGGATTTGATACAGTTGATTTTGGAAGTTTCGTTTCGCCAAAGCTGATTCCGCAAATGGCAGATACAAAAGAGGTAATTAAACATTTAAAGTTAGGAACGAGCCAAACAAAATTGCTTGCAATAATTGCTAATGAAAGAGGTGCTGAAGATGCAGTTCAGTATGATGAAATTTTTTATTTAGGTTTTCCTTTTTCTATTTCTGAAACCTTTCAGCAAAAAAACACAAACAGTTCTATTGAAGAGAGTTTACAACGCGTTGAAAAAATTTCGATGTTGTGTGATAAACGTAGAAAACAATTAGTGATTTATTTAAGCATGGCGTTTGGAAATCCTTACAACGATGAATACAATAAAGAAATACTTTTTCATTGGGCGGATGAAATGGTGAAGCGAAATATTAAGATCATTTCACTTGCAGATACAGTTGGAGTCGCAACAGCCGAACAAATTTCTTTTGCATGCAATGCGCTAATTCCAAAATATAAGAATGTTGAGTTTGGTGTGCATTTACATTCAACACAAAAAAACAGAAAAGAAAAATTAGAAGCAGCGGTTAAGGCAGGTTGTTTAAGATTTGATGGCGCACTAAAAGGCATTGGCGGTTGCCCAATGGCGCAAGATGAACTGATTGGAAATATGGATACTGTTTTTATGATTGATTATTTCAAGCAAAAAAAATTATTAAATAAAATTAATGAAGATGCTTTACAGGAAAGTTTGCGCATGGCATCTGAAATCTTCACCTGATTAACTACATGCAGTTTTTTTCTTCAATAAATATAAAACCATTTGAGCCTTCGATAACTTATCGAGACAAAATTCTATTAACGGGTTCATGCTTTACAGAACATATCGGAAATTTTTTAGCTGACGTAAAATTTAATATACTTCAAAATCCAAACGGTATTTTGTTTGATCCGATAAGCGTTTCATCGAGCTTAATTTCTTACATACAAAACAAGCGATACAAAGAAGATGATTTGTTTTATCTAAATGAAAGCTGGAATAGCTGGCAACATCACAGCCGCTTTTCAAATCCGGATAAAAATGAATGTTTAAAAAATATTAATCAATCACAAACTGTTACACACAAATTTTTGAAAGAAGCAGATTGGTTAATTGTTACGCTTGGTTCTGCATTTACTTATAAATTATCAAAAGATTTTTCACCAGTTGCAAATTGCCATAAAGCACCTACACAAAATTTTTCAAAACACTTAAATACAATTGAAGAAATAGTAACTGCGTTTGACACAACAATTCATCAACTATTTCATTTTAATTCCAAATTAAAAATCATTTTTACTATAAGCCCGGTTCGGCATTTAAGAGATGGTGTTGTTGATAATAACAGAAGCAAGGCAAGATTAATTGAAGCCGTGCATCACCTCGTAAATAAATTTGAAAAGCTTTATTATTTTCCCGCTTATGAGTTAGTAATTGATGTGCTGCGCGATTACAGGTTTTATGATGTGGATTTAGCGCATCCTAATTATGCGGCAACACAATTTGTTTTAGAAAACTTTTCAGCAACTTGTTTTAATGAATCAACAAGAGCATTGATAGAAGAAATAAAAAAATTAGTTATTGCAAAGAAGCACAAACCATTCAATCCTCAGTCAGCATTACATCAAAAATTTTTAGAGCAGCATTTTGCAAGAACAGAATGTTTGCAATCAGAACATCCCTATCTTGATTTTACAGAAGAACTAAGATATTTTTCAGGAAAGAAATAACTTATTGCGCCTGGAAGGCTTTGCGAATATCTCCGCAGAGATCTGTATCAATCATTTTTTCTGCAAGCGCAAGCATATTTGCAAAAGCAACATCATTGCTTATTCCGTGACCAATGATCACAGGCTTTGCAACACCCAACACCGGCGTGCCGCCATAGTTTTCGTAACAAAACCTGTTTATAAATTCGTCGCCATGTACATTACGGCTTTTAGCAATTTCGTAGAATGATTCACCCATTTTCAAAACAACATTGCCGGTATAACCATCGCAAACAGTTACATCTGCGCCGCCATGAAAAATATCTCTTCCTTCTACATTGCCAATAAAATTAATAGCGCTATTTTCTTTTAATAACGGATAAGTTGCCTGGCACAAGGCATTGCCTTTGCCTTCTTCTTCGCCAACATTTAAAAGTCCAACCGTTGGATTTGAAATACCGATAATATGCTCTGCATACAAACTTCCCAGCAAAGCAAATTGTTCAAGATGTTGCGGCTTGCAATCAACATTTAAACCGACATCCACAACGATACCTGTGCCACCACCAATTTTTGGGATCATGGTTGAAATAGTTGGTCGCATAACGCCTTCAAGCGGTTTTAAAAAAAACATGGAGCCAACCAGCATTGCACCGGTATTTCCGGAGCTTAAAAAAGCATCCACTTTACCGGATGCTAATAATTCAAAACCTTTCGCTATAGAAGAATCGGGCTTCTCTTTTAATGCCTTTGTGGGATGCTCGTTGTATTCAATTACTTCAGAAGTATGAAACATTACAGCCCTGCCCGGCGGGATATTATATTCCTCGAAAAGTTTTTCCAATTCATCTTCATCGCCCAAACAATAAACAACAGACGGTTTATTGCTTTGCGCAAAATATCTTTGGAGACCTTTTACGGCTTCCAAAGGCGCAAAATCACCACCCATCATGTCGAGAGCGAGATTCATTCGCGGTTAGCTGATTTAAGCTTTTAGAGGTGCTTTGTCAGATACAACTTTTCCTTTGTAGTAAAGCTTTCCTTCACTCACATGCGCACGATGACGAACATGCATTTCACCTGTAGTGGTGTCTTTGCTTAAAGTAACTTCTTCAGCCTTATAATGTGTTCTTCTTTTCGCGCCACGCTGTTGTGAATGTCTGCGTTTTGGATTAGGCATAATTCAAAATTTATAATTATTTAAGATCTTTAAATTGTTCAAGACCTTTCCATAATGGATTGATCTCATCTTTTTTTATTTCAACCTTTGCAAGTTTTGCCAATACTTCTTTATTGCATTGAGGACCGCCCACTTCCTCCGGCGGACACATTTTTTGCATTGGAATACTCAAATTAATGAACTCGTAAATCCAGTCAGCCAGGTGCAGATGACTTTCTCCCCTGCTTATATAATAAACATCAGGATCTTCTTCCTGTTCATTCATTTCTTCAGGATTATCAACGAGCTTCACCATCACTTTAAATTCTTCCCAAAGACTTAGTGGCAAAGGGTTTCCGCAACGATCACAGTTTACATCTGCGGTACCATCAATGTCAAATTTTAAAAGCATAAAGCTGGATTTTTTATCCAACTCCAGTTTTATAACAGCATTGCAGTGCAGAAAATCCTGGCTACCATAATTTGCAAAGAACTTGTCATCCACCCTGTATTCGTAATTATGAATCCCCGTTTTTAATCCAACAAACGCAATTTCAAATTCTCTCCTGAAATTCATTTTTCAAAATTTTGGGGGTGGCAAAGGTAATTTAAAAAAGCTTTAGAAACAAGGCAAGCACTTTAATTTGCTGCGCAAACACCTGTTAAGTTTTACAATGTTCGTTAAAATAAAATACGTTTATCATAATTTTTAAGATAGCAGCATTACTTAATTAAATTGCTCAAAAAATTTTTAACATGCATTTCAGAAAAATCCTCCTTTTTGTTTTGTTTGATGCAATACTGCTTAATGCTTGCAATACAGGTAAAAATGAAATTGAAACGGCTACAGCAAACAAAGATGTTTTGCAATCGCACATTGATTCTTCAGTAAATCCTGTAAACGATTTTTTTGATTACGCTAATGGCGGCTGGATAAAGAACAATGCAATTCCTGCCGATCAAAGTTCATGGGGCATTGGCAACCTTGTTATTGAAGAAAACTTAAAACGCTTACGCAAGATAAACGAAGATGCAGCCAACGCAAATGCAGCTGCCGGAAGTAACGAACAAAAGATTGGTGACTTTTGGAAAACAGCAATGGATTCTTCCGCAATTGAGCAACAAGGTCTAAAATCTTTGCAACCGTATTTTTCAAAAATTGACAGCATAACTGATATTAATTCTTTTGCGCAGGCATCTGCCGAATTAAACAAAATCGGCGTAAATACAATCATAGGTTTTTACGTAACACAAGATGATAAGAACAGTGATTCGATGATCGTGCGCTTTGAGCAAAGCGGTTTGTTTTTGCCAGACAGAGAATTTTATTTCAAGAAAGATTCTACTTCGCTTGCCATTGATTCGGCTTATAAAAATTATATCAAAAATATTTTGGTGATGAGTAATGCCGCAGATGCTGCAACGGCGCAACAGGAAGCCAATAAAATTTTTGCGATGGAAACTGAGCTTGCAAAATCTCATCGCAAGATTGAAGACCTGAGAGATCCAAATCTTAATTATAATAAAATGAAGAGCGAAACTTTTTATAAGCTTACACCTTCGATGCATTTGGATGAATTTATGAATATTCAAGGCGCGCCTTATCTTGATTCAATAATTATTGGTCAGCCGGATTATTATAAACAACTTGAAAAAACGGTAAAAGCATTTCCCGTTAACGACTGGAAATTATTTTTAAAATTCCGGTTGGTAAATGCTTTCGCCAATCAATTACCTAATGCTTATGTGAATGAAAAATTTAATTTCTACAAATTGCTTTCAGGTGTACAGCAAATGCAACCGCGATGGAAACGTGTTTTAAGAGATGAGCAAAATATTATGGGTGAATTGCTGGGTCAGTTATTCGTAAAGAAATATTTCGATTCAACTGCAAAAAAAAGATATGAAGATTTGGTAGAAGCAATTCGCGCATCATTAAAAAACCACATTGAAAATCTTTCGTGGATGAGTGACACCACCAAACAAAAAGCATTGGAAAAATTGGCCGCGGTTAAAAAGAAGGTTGGTTACCCCGATAAATGGAGAGATTACAGCAAACTGCAGGTTGGTACAGAAAGCTATGTTCAAAATATGATTAACGGAAGTATGTGGCGCATGCAATATCAATTAAACAAATTAGGCAAACCAGTTGACAGATCTGAATGGGGAATGACGCCGCAAACATATAATGCAGAATACAATCCTTCAAACAATGAAATTACTTTACCCGCTGCAATTTTTACCGTGCCTGGTTATGCGGATGATCAGTTGGATGATGCTGTGGTTTATGGTTATGCAGGGGCGTCAACAATTGGACATGAAATAACACATGGTTTTGATGATGAAGGAAGGCAATACGATGCGCAGGGAAATTTAGAAAACTGGTGGACAAAAGAAGATGCAGAAAAATTTGATAAGCGTGCACAGGTTATGATTAACCAATTCAGCAATTATGTTGTGGTTGATACATTTAAAATAAATGGCAAAGCAAGTTTGGGTGAAAACATCGCAGACCTTGGTGGTATTGTGCTTGCATGGGATGCGTTTAAGCAAACCGATCAATATAAAAAGCAAGAAAAGATTGCAGACTTAACACCGGCGCAAAGATTTTTTCTTGGTTATGCGTTGGGTTGGATGGAGAATGACAGACCCGAAGCTTTACGCAGCCAGGTTTTAACCGATGTGCATTCGCCTGCAAAGTTTCGCGTGAACGGACCTTTTAGTGATGTGGATGCGTTTTATGAAACGTTCAATGTTAAGCCAGGCGATAAAATGTACCTGCCGGATAGTGCAAGAGTTCGTATCTGGTAACTACGATTAACTATTTTCGTTTAATGAAACTTCTCACAGCACAGCAAATTCATGAATGGGATGCATACACAATTGCGAAAGAGCCCATTTCTTCTATTGATTTGATGGAACGTGCTGCAGAAGCTTGTGTAGATTATCTTTTGCAAACAGATCTGTACGGAAAATCGTTCAAAATATTTTGTGGCAAAGGAAATAATGGCGGCGATGGTTTAGCGATTGCAAGACAATTGATCAACAAAGGGAATTATGTAAGCACTTATATAATTGAGTTTGGCGCTGTTGGCACAAATGATTTTCAAATAAACCTGCAAAGGCTGCATGAACTTACTACGAACATTCATTTTATTCAGTCGGAAGAATTTTTTCCTGAAATTGGCAAAGATGATATCGTAATTGATGCATTGTATGGTTCAGGATTAAATCGCCCGCTAAAAGATTTAAGCGCAACGCTGGTTGAATTTATCAACAAGTCATCTTCAAACATTATTGCAATTGATGTTCCCAGCGGATTGTTTATTGATAAAAGCTCGCATGGAAATTCAATTATTAAAGCAAATACCACTCTAACTTTTCAATGTTTGAAGTTGTGTTTTTTAGTTGCAGAAAATGCTGATTACATCGGCAGAACAAAAGTTTTGGATATCGGTCTGCATCCTCAATTTTTAGAAACGATCGATTCATCTTTAGAAATAATTGAAGAAGCTGAAATAAAAAATATTTATAAACCGCGCAAGCCTTTTTCGCACAAAGGTACTTTCGGTCATGCATTAATTATTGCAGGCAATAAAGGTAAAATGGGTGCAGCGGTTATGGCAACCCATGCTTGTATACGAGCAGGTGCAGGATTAACAACTGCAAATATTCCGGAAGCATATTTTCCAATAATGCACACATGTTTGCCAGAGGCAATGTGCCAGCCAAGAGAAGATAATTTAAATTTTGAAAAGATAGATGCTGTTGGTATTGGTCCCGGGCTTGGAACAAAACCAGATACAGCAGAATTATTACAAAGAGTTTTACAGCAGTTTAAAAAACCTGCTGTGCTGGATGCAGATGCTTTAAATATTATTGGACAAAACAAATATTTATTAAGTGAAATAAAAGACGATTGTGTTTTAACGCCGCATCCAAAAGAATTTGAGCGCATTTTTGGAGAAACAGGAAATGATTTCGAGCGTATTAATTTAGGGTTGGAAAGATCAACAAGAAATCATTTTATAACTGTATTAAAAGGCAGGTACACATTAATTGTAAAGAATGGTAAAGGCTGGTTTAATACTACAGGAAATGCCGGGCTTGCAAAGGGTGGAAGCGGCGATATTCTTACAGGAATTATTACCGCATTAATTGCCCAAAATTATTCACCATTAGATGCTGCGTTATTCGGTGTTTATTTGCATGGGCGTGCAGCCGATATAAGTTTGGAGAATCAATCAATGGAAAGTATGATGGCAACTGATGTGATTAGTAATTTAGGTGCGGCTTTTAATAGTTTGTAACATCAGCTTCTTTCAAAAAATTTATTGCTTTTTATTTTTTATCAGCTTTGGGTTATCTATAATTTCTCCAAATTGTTTATCCTCTTTTTTAGATTTCAAGTAACTAATGCTTACGTTTAG
>JBEHXR010000004.1:0-31611 GCA_048498595.1 Bacteroidota bacterium | reverse complement strand
TTCCAAAGCGATGAATTATTCTTCATCAGCCGTTTTTACCGGAATAATAAACAGCGGTATTGTTGAGTTACGCAAAACTTTTTCAGCAATACTTCCCAGCAATACTTTATCAAGCCCTTTGCGGCTGTGCGTGCCCACCACTATTATATCTGCATTCACTTCTTTTGCTGTTTGCAAAATATTTTCAGCATAATCTCCTTCTTTCAAAATGGTTTCAATCGTTTCATCACCCAAACTCAGCTTAGCGTTATCAAGATAATCCTGTGCTGTTCTTTTTAATTCATCAACAGCATTTGTTTGTTCAACATCTGAGTTGCTGTAAGCATCAAAACCCATGATAGGCGAATAATTGAGAGATGAATAGTACGTTGAATCAGAAGTTACGTGCATCAAAACAGTATGTGCATGCAAAGCCTGCACCAATTCATATCCGGTTGCTGCAACTTTTTGAGCACCTATATTATTGTCGAGTGCGATTAATATCTTTTTCATTTTTAAATTTTTTTATTATCGGTTAAGTAATTCTTCAAGAACGTGCGCTTCGTTATGTTCCTCATCTCTTGCTGCGTAAACCAATGTAACTGTTCCTTGCTTCAAATGCTCTTTTATAATTGAAACCTGTTCTTTATTTTCTTTAAGTTCCTGCAAATATCTTTTTCTGAACTCAGCCCATTTTTTTGGGTCATGTGCAAACCATCTTCTAAGTTCTGTGCTGGGAGCAATTTCCTTCAGCCATAAATCAATAGCTGCCTTTTCTTTTGTAAGACCTCTTGCCCAAAGCCTGTCCACCAAAATGCGCATTCCATCTTCTTTTGATGGCTTTTCATATACTCTTTTAATTTTAACTTTCATTCGCGTTCTTTTAAACATGTACATTCATCATTTGTAAAATCATACAGGCCTCTATGTGTGGGGCGAACTATTTTTACACCAAGAAAAAAGAAGAATAATATTTCTGCTATAATAACGAATAAAACTTGTGTTGTCATTTAATTGTGTTTACATTTTATTTTAAATGTGATTGATGAATCATTTCAAGCGCTTCTTTGATTTCGAACGCATGGTTAATTAAACGAAATAGAAGCAAAGCAGCAATGTACAATGCTGATGTTAGCAGCGCATTAAGAAGATATTAGAAACTGGTTAGATTTTACACAGCATTCTGTACAAGCATTGTATTGTTTTAGTTTGCAACCGTTAAGCAGCCGAAAAGATTTTTAATTCATCTTAAAAGAAGCTAAGCCATAAATTATTGTACAACGAATTATTCCTTATCATCAGCCATTGCATTGCGGAAAAGAATATTATCTTCTAAATAAAAATGCATCGTCAAATCCTGTTCAAGTGCTTTCATCTTTTCAAATAAATACATGTGGTACCAACAGGCGTCAGGTGGTGCCTGATAATTGTTGGTTATTTCTCTGAAAATTTTAAGATAGTTAAAAGATTTTTCATGCTCAGTTTTCTGTAATTGTATTTTCTGTTTTAACGATTGCAAAGCAGCATTATCGTTTTTACCATTATATTTTATTTCTCTTATTGTTTGTCTTAAATATGGAAACAGGTTTTCTTCTTCTTTCAACATTTGATTTAATAAATCCTGGAAGAAAAAGAACGCAACTTCATTAAATCTTTTCAATTCGTTATGTTCGTGACTGTGGCGGTATGCAACTTTTTGCGTAAGATTATAAATAGTAATCGCATTTGTTTTTGCAAAGGCGTGATGCGTTTTAATAATATAGTCAATAAGAAAATTTGTATCGTACCTGTTGAATTTTGTGTTCTCACTTTCATCATGAATTGCATCTTTCGTTTTACCAATATCCATTGTGCTTAAATTTTTTACAGTGAGATATGCTTCATTGTCAACGACATTTTTCAATTTGATTAACTGCATCGTATTCATACCAGGCTTTTTAGTTGTGTTCTATGTATGTGTTAACAGGTATCATTTACCATAAATAACTTTCCAAAATTAAACGCAGGTTATTAGTTTGGCATTAGCAGCACATTAAAAACTGATTAGAAAAAATCGATTTCGCATCATCTAAATTGATAAGAAGTAAATTGCTTAAATAAAAGTCTATACACATTATGGAGAGGAGAATATTAATTGTTGAAGATGAAAAAAAAATTGCCGACACGCTTAAGTTTGGGCTTGATGAAATTGGCTTTAGCGTTGAAGTTGCGTACGACGGCAAATTAGGTTATCATTTATTTTGTGCGAAAGATTTTGACCTCGTTATTCTTGATATAAATCTTCCGGGAATGAATGGCTATGATTTGTGCAAAGCCATCCGCTCCCAAAACCAGCACATCCCTGTTCTTATGCTTACTTCTATGAGCGCTTTAAACGATAAGATTGAAGGCTACGAATCCGGCGCTGATGATTACATGGTTAAACCTTTTGAATTTAAAGAACTGACTTTAAAAATAGGGGCATTGCTTAAACGCACCATGAACCAAAATCTGCCCGTGGGGAATATTCTAAAAGCAGCCGACCTTGAAATGAATCTTGACAGCAAGGAAGTAAAAAGAGATGGGAAAAAAATTAATCTTACTGCAAAAGAATTTCAGTTGCTTGAATATTTGCTGCGCAATAAAAACAGGCTGGTATCAAGAGTAGATATTGCCATTAATGTTTGGGATGTTGATTTTGAAACCAACACCAATGTGATTGACGTTTATATAAGTTACCTGCGCAATAAGGTGGACAAAAATTTTGAACATAAATTAATTCAGACGCACGTTGGTATGGGATATATTTTAAAAGACCACTGATGCATGTACGAATAAAAATAACGTTGTTGTTTACACTTATCACGTGTGTATTGCTTGGAATACTCTGCGGTTCTATTTATTATTTTTTTTACACCATCAGGTTAGAAAACATTAAAGCGCATTTAACCAATCACGTTTTTACTACAGCCAATATGCTGAATGACACTGCGACCTTTAATCCTGCGCTGATGAAAAAAATTAATTCCATCAGCATTATACCAATGGAAAACAAAACTGTACAGGTATATAATTCTTATAATGCAAGAATATATTCCGATAGTGATTTGCCAAATGATACACTACACATTACTGATGACATATTGAATAAAGCGAGAACGGATAAGAAGTATTTTTTTACTGAAGGCAACAGGGAGGCTATAGCTTTTTCCAATAATACTAACAGCCCGGTTATTGTTGCAGCAGCGTTTGATAAAGAAGGCAAGCGAAATTTAAATAACCTTAAAATTATTTTGCTCATCAGTTTTATCTGTGGCAATTTAATTGCCATTGCATCAGGATATTTTTTTTCGAAAATATTATTAAACCCGATTAAAAAAATTGCAGATGAAGTAAATGATATTTCTGCACAAAATTTAGAGCACCGTATAAAATCAGGAAATGTAAAAGATGAATGGAACTATCTCATCGAAACTTTAAACGACTTAATAAATCGCCTGCAGCAAAGTTTTGAAATGCAACGCCGCTTTATTTCTTCTGCATCACACGAATTATCTACGCCGCTCACATCCATTTCAAGCCAGTTGGAAGTATCGCTGCAGCGAAGCAGGGAAGCTAAAGAATATCGTGGTGTAATGCAATCCGTTTACCAGGATGTACAAAATTTAAGTAAGCTTACGCAAACATTATTAGAGTTTGCAACATTATCAGGCATTAAGGGCGGCATTGAAATTAATTCAGTAAGAATTGATGAAATATTGATGCAGTTGCCGGGAGAGATTACAAAAATCAACAAAGAATATTCTGTAAAACTTGAGTTTGAACAGTTGCCCGAAAATGAAGAAAGATTATTGGTGTTTGGCAACCCTGAACTGTTGTTTACAGCCATAAAAAATGTTGTTGTTAACTCGTGTAAATATTCACTGAACCATCACGCAAAAATAAAATTAGCAGTTCAGCCAAAAGAAATATTTATCTCTATTGAAGATGATGGAAAAGGAATTGCTGAAAATGATTTGAAGAATATTTTTCAACCATTTTACCGCAGTGAAGACAGCAAATCAATTACCGGTTTTGGTGTAGGCTTGCCATTAGTATATCGCATTATTAAATTACACAAAGGACAAATAAAAGTTAACTCCATTGTTGGCAAAGGCACTACCGTTTTAATACAACTTCCTATTGCAGAAAATGTGCGGCGTAAATAATTTTAATTGCTTTCTAATCTATTCTTAATCTCCTTTTAATACCTGTTATTCATTTTTGCGGAAAGATTAAAACCATGCAGTTATCAAACTTTCTGTCATCAGTTACTTGTATTATCTAACCAAATGATTGAAGGCTTCGCGATAAACATTGTAACAATAAAATAAATTTTATGAACATCATTATTAAGTCAGCAGATTTTAAAATAGGTAGAGGGCTGGAAACATTCGTAAGAGAAAAAGTAAAAAAATTATTTAGGCAATCTGATAACATTATCCGTGCACATGTAATGCTGCGAAAAGGAGCAAGTAAAAGCCCTAAAAATAAATTATGCGAAATAAGATTAGAAGTACCCGGCTATGACCATTTTGTAAAAAAGAGCAGCGAAGAATATGGCAAATCGGTTTCAAGGGCTGTAGATGTTTTACAAAAAATTTTAAGAAGAAATAAAAACAGGCAGCTTGCCGCCAGGCAAACGCTTGCATTGGTTCAAATTTAAATCACATCAATGTTTTTAAATAAAAGAAACATTTTACGTATAATAGTTTTGTTAGCTGTTGCACTGATAAATGTATTAATAATAAAGTCCGCTTCCATTAACAAACCGGAAATGTATTGGTTACTGATGTTATCAGTTCCATTGTTGCTTTTTGCTTTTTATTTCATTGCGAAAAAAAAGCATAAGCGTGAACATGATACTTCAACACGTAATAATAATTCTTTATTTATTTCAGAAATAAATAAAGAAGAAGACTTGACAGTTTTATTTGGAAACAGTTATTGCGCACAGCCGTATCTCTCCAGTATATTTTGTAATGAAGCAGTTTATTCAAATGAAAGTATGGATGCATCATTCAAAAAAATTAATTCATCTACAGAAAATAATTTTGCGCAGGCATCTGAAAATATTCATTATGATAATGAGTTTAGCCATGATGTAATATGGCAAATAACCCCAGGCTATCCCGGCTGCAGAAATGAAAATTTTAATTTTAATTCTGAGTTGTTCAGAAAAAATGCTGCGCAGTCATTTGTAAAAATGATTGAACTAAAATTAATGCAGCCCGCTGGAGAAAATAAATTTGATGCAAAAAAAGATGAATATTCAAACACGATTATTAATAATAAATACCCGGTTAAAGATGTACAATCTATCAATAGACATACTGCGTTTAGCAATGCTGAAGGCATGGCAATATTTTTAGATTCTCTGAGGGAGCTTTCCGGTAAAAAGCCGGTTGGTATCAGGCTTTGCATTACAAATAAAAAAGAATTTCATGAAATATGTTATGCATTTCGCAAAACCGGAATCTTGCCCGATTACATTGCCATAGAAGATTATCCTAAACAAAATAATTCATTGCTGAATCATGCAAAAAACAGAACATTGCCCTTATATGAAGCCTTGTTATTTGTTTCAAAAACTTTGGAGATGTATGGGTTAGAAAATGAAATTAAAATTATTGCGGTATCGCCGGTTAATACTGCATTTGATGTATTAAAATTACACGCATTGGGAGCGGATGCACTTAGATTGCAAAATTTTGCAATAGCAGATAACATACAAACAAATGCGTCAGCGGGAGCGGGCATGCAAAGGCGCCGCAATAAAATAATCAGAAACACATTGGATATAATGCGAGCATGCGGCTATATAAACATGAAAGACATAACGCTGCCATCTCTTTTGCAAAAGCTTGATTCTTTACAATCTGAAACACTTAAAACATATAGTAAGGATGGTAAGATTGAACTAGAGGTAAAAACATCACAGAGTACATTGAGCAATGAAATAATGTCCGTGTAACCTAAAAACTTTCACTGTTTTGCTTGTAAAGTAATTTATTTATCATTTTTAAAATTGTCATTATGCCAGTTATAACTATAGCATTGCTTATTATTATTGCCACTATTGGTATTCCGTTAATTTTTATTCACATTAATAAGAAAAACAGAATGAAGAAAGAAAAAGCATTACTTAATTTCTTTCACCGGGAAGCCGCTAAACAAGGATTGTCTTTTTCAAGTATGGAAATATTAAGAAATAAGATAATTGGTCTTGACGGTATAAAGAACACATTGCTAATTTTAGATTTTAATAATGACGGCAAAATCATCTGTCTTAATATGTCAGATGTTAGAACTTGCAGTGTTGAAAAAATTTACGACAATATAGTTATGAGTACGGAAAGGCAAGCGCAAACCGAATCTCATCTTAGAAGCATTGATTTAAAATTTGCTTTTAAGAATGGATTTAATCCTGTTTCAGTGTCGTTTTATGATAGCAATATTCATAGTATTTATGAAATGGCGGAACTTGAGACAAAAGCAAAAAAATGGGAAGGTCTGCTTTCTAAAATGCTTTTTAAAGAATCTAAAGTAAGGGTGTAAATTTCCTTTATTTAAAAGTATAGTCTTATTAATGAACTAAAAGTCATTTTATGGAAAATAAGTACCCATAAAATAAGTGATATAGTTTGCTTGGCAGTTCCTAAATTCTTTTTGCTTCGCATCTATCCTTGGGCTCATCACCTTCCCATATGTTTTTAGCGTTTACTATCGCAAGGAAGTATTTTTTTATAACTAATTATTGCGATATTTTTATATAAGAAGGATTGGTCCTTAAGATAGGTTCGTTATTCGGTGCGTCAAGATGTGATAGATTTGAACTGTTTAATTATAAGTATTTAGGGGCAGGGTGGTAATCCCTCCCTCACCGCTGAATTTACTTAGATAAATGGCAAAGCCCATGAACAAAAAATTCATGGGCTTTTGTTTCTGTATATTTTTCATTTTCGCCCTCCTATCAACAAATTATTTATACAGAAAGTTGATGAATTAATTTAATAGCAATAATATGTTAGTCGTTGGCTTTATAATCACTTAAAAAAATTTGAATACACCTCACTAAAGTGCCATAATACCAGGAACTCCTTAATAAATAATAATTCATTCGATAATATTTTTCATACTAATCCTTCAATATGTTTCAGTAAGCGAAAATTTTTCAAAAAAAAATTGAAAAAAATTTTGCTTAAACGATTAAATGCTCTTACTTTCGTCAGGTCTTTTCTTCGATGTTAGTTACGGTTCATTGCTTAAACGATTAAACATTTACCATAGTTAATTAAAATTTATTTAAACATCAGGAAGAGTTGCTTAAACGATTAAATAAACAAACTTGCTATGCTTTTTTCTGTAACGATTGAAAAAAAATCCTGTTGTGCAGCCTCGTTGAAACCCGGAACATATTTCAGCGGGCTACTGGTTCTGAAAAAATAATTACAGTAACACTTATCGACTGATTTGCATTGTTCAATGATGTGTAACAGACACATCGCTTTAATTTTCTGTTCTAAAAAAGAGATAGAACCTTCTGTTGTCTTCATTTCAAAACAATAATAGCTATGAACTTAAATTTAAACGAACCGCATTCTGCGTTGCTTGTCACAAGATGCCTGCAGCCACTCCTGCAAATGCGAAAAAAATTATTTGTACTGCTGCTTACAACATTTTTATTAAACAACTTTTTGTTTGCTCAACAATCATCTGTTACAGGAACAGTAACAGATGAAAAATCAAGTCCGCTTGCAGGTGCTACCGTTAAAGTCTCTGGCAGCCGTACCGGTGTTGCTACCGACATCAACGGTCATTTTTCCATCAATGCATCTAAAGGTCAAACACTGGAAATAACTTATGTTGGAAAAGCAGATCAAAAAGTAGTTGTTGGTGATAATCTGGTTATCAATATTACACTCAGCGATCAAACAGGATCTGATCTTAATGAAGTTGTAGTTACGGGTTACATGACACAAAGAAAAGCAGATCTCACCGGTGCCGTATCTGTTGTTACAGCAAAAGATTTAAATAAAGATCATGGTGCTACCAATGTAATGCAATCATTACAGGGTGTTGTGCCCGGCTTGCACATCTCAACGGATGGCAGCCCTACCGGCAATGTCAACATTCAGATAAGAGGTCTTACATCATTAAACGGCAGTGCGCCTTTAATTGTGATAGATGGCGTACCAAGCTACATGAACTTGCGCGATATCAATCCGGACGATATCGCCTCCATGCAAATTTTAAAAGACGCATATTCTGCCAGTATATATGGTACACAAGCCGGCGCAGGGGTTATCCTTATTCAAACAAAAAAAGGACAAGCAGGTAAAGCAAAAATTTCTTATACCGGCTCCGTTGGCTTTTCTGACTGGAATAACAAACCGGATATGCTGAATACCATGCAATACGGACAAGCTTTGTGGCAAGCGGCGGTTAATGATGGACAAGATCCTAATTCTGTTACACAGATTTACAGCTTCGACTGGCATAAAGATGCAAACGGAATTCCTGTTTTAGATAAAGTAACACCGCGTCCAACTTTAAACAAAGATTCCTCTTTGCCGATCATGACATCTGCAAATACGAATTGGTTAAATGCTATATCACAACGCGGTATTCAAAACGATCACCAGCTTACCATTTCAGGAGGAAATGATAAATCCACCTCCTTGCTGTCGTTGAATTATACAGAAAACCAGGGCACGCAGATATACACTTATTATAAAAGATTTTCTGCCCGTATTAATACAGATTATAAAGTAATCAATGATCATTTTACAATTGGTGAAAACCTTGAAGCATCACATATGCTTATCAATGATCAAAATGTGATGCATGATGCGATGGTTGAGCCCGCAATTATTCCTGTGTATGCGAACGATGGCAGTTGGGGTGGTTCATCAGTTGCATTAGGTATGGATGACTACTGGAATCCTGTTAGAGAACTCACGTTAAACAAAGACAACGGCGATAAGTACAATAAAATTTATGGCGATGTGCATGCGAACGTTTACTTCCTTAAAAACTTTACATTCCATTCCCAGTTAGGACTAATTTATACTGATGGATATCACCGCAACATTCAGTTTACGTTCCAGGAAGCTGGTGGCAAATTAAATAATATCAGTGCTGTTGATCAGTGGTATTGGAAAGAAGCAACGCTTGATCTTACCAACACACTCGATTATAAAATTAATAAAGGCAAACATGACCTGGATGTATTGGCTGGTATGGAAGCAAACAAATACACAACAGAACAATTTGATGCTAACCGCCAGGGCATTCAGTTTCAAAACTATGATTATGCTTATGTAGGTAATGCCACCGGTAACATGACCATGACAAGTGGTGCCGATAAATATAACCTGCTTTCTTATTTTGGTAAGTTTAATTACGCTTACAATTCAAAATATTTATTATCCGGTTCATTACGCTATGATGGTTCTTCTAAGTTTGGTGCAAACAATCGCTTTGCTTTATTTCCTGCGGTATCGGCAGGATGGCGTATTTCACAAGAAGATTTTCTGGCCGATAATAGTGTAATATCAGATTTAAAACTAAGAGCAAGCTGGGGAAAAAATGGAAGTCTTGCTAATATAAATTCACTGGCTTCACAAACCTTTTTTGCATCAGGTTATAACAATACTTCTTATAGTATCGGCGGAATGGAATCAGGCAGTTTGCCATCAGGCTTCTATAAAGTGCAAACCGGTGATGCTGATCTAAGGTGGGAAGCTTCTACGCAAACAAATATTGGTATTGATTTCGGTTTCCTTAATCAAAAAATATCAGGCTCATTAGATTTCTACAGGAAATATACTAATGGCATGTTGATTTTGCCACCCTATTTAGGAACGCTTGGCGAAGGTGCATATCAATATATCAACGCGGCCGATATGACGAATAAAGGTGTTGAACTTGCATTGGCTTATCAGGGTAACGCGGGCAAAGATTTTAGCTATAGAATCACCGGTAATATTTCTTACAACAAAAATTATGTAAACGATCTACCGGCATCTGTTCAATATTCATGGGGCGGCAGTGCTTTAAAAGGAGATGGTATAGAAGGTCATCCATGGGGCGCTTATTATGGTTTTATTGCTGATGGAATTTATCAAAATCAGCAGGAAGTTGACGCCGGTCCTGATCAACCGGGCAAAGGCGTTGGAAGACTTCGCTATAAAGATATTTCAGGTCCAGATGGCAAGCCCGATGGCAAAATTGATTATGACTATGATCGTACATGGATCGGTGATAACACGGTAATAAGCAATGCCGGTTTAGCGAGTGTTGTTCCAAAATATGAATATGGTTTTTCAATCAATCTCAATTATAAAAGCTTTGATCTTTCCATGTATTGGCAAGGCGTTGCAGGTGTACACGTGATAGATGGATGGAAATCTTACAGCGATTTTTGGAACGTGTGGATTCAAAATGGTTTTAATCATCCAACACGTGTGTTAGATGCATGGACGCCTACAAACACAAGTTCAACTATTCCTGCTTTGTCTTTGAATAATTCAAATGATGAACTGAGAACATCAACCTATTTTCTTGAGCCGGGTCAATACTTAAAACTCAGGGATATTCAGTTAGGATATAATCTGCCAAAATCTTTCAGCACAAGATTAGGCATGCAAAAATTCTATGTTTATGTAATGGCTGAAAATCTAATCATGTTTAAGAGCAGCAAATTTACGGGTCCGGATCCTGAAAATCCTGATGGTGCTTCTTATGCAAATCCTTACATAAGACCACAGGTATTTAAAGCAGGTGTAGAAGTATCATTCTAATCATTAATAAACGAACAAGTATGAAAAGAATATCAAGTTATCTAATTATATCAATTATAATTTTTTCAATAGCCAGCTGTAAAAAATTTTTAGATGTAACGCCGCAAGGTGTGGTTACAGAAGGCAACGTTACAACGCCTGAAACCGTTGACGGGCTTGTAATTGCAGCCTACTCATGGCTGCCGCATGAAGGTATCATTAATCAAAAATTAAGTCCGTGGCTGGCTGATATAAAATCAGACGATTCTTATAAAGGCGGTGGTGGAATTGGCGATCAAATTCCATGGTACCAATGGGAAATATTCACGCAAAATAATGCGAGCACAGGTAATAACGATGGAATTTGGTATGCAGAATATGAAGGCATATCAAGATGCAATTCAGCCTTAAGAGCATTGAATGCATTGGATGAAAGTGTGTATCCAAATAAAACGCAAAGAATTGCAGAAATGAAATTCTTAAGAGGCTATTTCTTTTTAGATCTGAAGAGATGGTACAAATGGATTCCATACTTCGATGAAAATGTTCCAAATGATTCAATCAAAACAATTCCTAACCGACCTGATACTGCAACAAGCGATCTATATCTCTGGCAGGATATCTATAATGATTTTGCAGCAGCAGCAAGTGTTTTACCTGCTACACAAACAGATGCCGGTCGCCCAACAAAGTATGCAGCGGAAGGAGAAATGTTAGAGTGCTTAATGTGGATGTCTTATCCGCAAGACATAAATAACAAAGTTACCGGCGTTAATACCACAACATTATCGCAGGCATTAACGGTTGCTGATGATATTATCAACAGCGGTAAATACACACTGGCGCCAGACTTTGCAGAAAACTTTTTGTATTCGTACGATAACAAATCCCCCGAATCAATTTTTGAATGGCAGTACTCGCATGATGATGGAACAACAAATGGTAATCTTAATGGCGGCACGCCTTTAAATGCGCCATGGTGGCCACCCTATTTTAGTTGCTGCGATTTTCACAAAGCGTCATACGATTTGGTAAATGCTTTCAGGGTTGATAAAGATGGCATCCCAATGTTCGATACATTCAACAATGCAGAGCCGGAAAACAATAAAACGTATTTTGCAATGAATAGTTTTGATCCGCGCATTGGCCATACAGTTGCTATTCCGGGTTTGCCATGGAAGTATGAGCAAAATCTTTTGTTTGATAGCAGTGGTGCAAGAGATCCAAACAACTTTGGTTACTATAATTCATTAAAAGAAAATGTTGAATCAGATTGCCCGGGTCTTGTAAATCTTTTCTGGATGTGGAATTCAAAAAATGAAATTGCAATTCGCTACGATAGAATTTTATTACAAAAAGCAGAAATACTCATTCGGCTTGGCAGAGAAAAGGAAGCATTGCCTATCATCAACGAAATTCGTCAGCGCGCAGCCAACAGTACAGATCGTTTAAAATTTGCAGATGGCACTTCAACATTAAACTATAAAATAAGTTTATACGAGGATGGTGTGAATTGCAACTGGACAAACGCTTTTGCATGGCAGGCATTAATGTGGGAGGATCGTTTAGAGTTTGCGATGGAAGGTGTGAGATGGTACGATCTTGTTCGCTGGGGTGTTGCAGAACCAATCATTAATGCATACTTCGCAAAAGAATATCCGCGTGGAAGACCATGGATGAATGGCGCACATTTTACTGCAGGTCGTGACGAGTTTATGCCGATACCTCAACCACAAATTAATTATTCATTTGGTGTGTATAAACAAAACATCGGATACTGATCTTTTGTAATTATTTTAATAAAAGAATTATAAATCAAAAAGATGATAAAGGCTGCAACAAAACAACATCTTCAATCTAATAAAGAGCAGTACAAATACAATACAAGCAATTAAATGTACATGCAGCTTTTATCATCTTTTTAAAAAATCATTTTGAGAAAATAAAAATCATACAATGAAAAAAAGAATTTTAATTGCCTTCTTAAGTTGTTTATCCATCGGTGCATTTGCACAGTCGTTCAACGGTATTAATACCGACATGAGTAATATTTATATGACGTCTGATGCAAAGTCTCGTTCCATCAGTCCTGAAAATTTTACGGGTGAAAAAGGTAAAGGCGGAATGGCAACCACAGGCACAGGTCAAAATGCAGCAAGAGATTTGGGCAAGGGATGGAAGATCAGCCCGAGTGTTGTTATCAAAGCACACACAACATTTACGGTTGCTGAAATTACAGGTCCCGGCGCTATTCAACATATATGGATGACGCCAACAGGCAACTGGCGTTTTTCAATACTGCGTTTTTATTGGGATGATGAAACAACACCTTCTGTTGAAGTTCCTGTTGGTGATTTCTTCGGACAAGGCTGGGGCAAGTTTGCGCAAATAAGTTCATTGGCAATCTGTGCAAACCCGGGCAGCGGTTTCAATTGTTATTGGCCAATGCCTTTCAGAAAAAAATGCAGGATCACAATGGAAAATATTGCGGATGAAGACATGGTTTTATATTACCAGGTTGATTATACGTTGACAGATGTGCCAAAAGATGCAGGTTATTTTCATGCACAATTCCGTCGGACAAACCCATTGCCTTACAAACAAAATTATGTGTTGGTTGATAGTATAAAAGGCAAAGGACAATATGTTGGAACGTACATGGCATATGGCTCACATAACAATGGCTGGTGGGGGGAAGGAGAAATCAAATTTTTTATTGATGGTGATACTGATTATCCAACCATCAATGGTACGGGTACAGAAGATTATTTCTGCGGCGCTTACGATTTTGATACACGTCAAAAAAATAGTAATGGTACAGAAGAATCAAACTACACAGAGTTCTCATCACCGTATACAGGTTTGCCGCAGGTTATAAGAGGTGACGGTCATTACCAGGTTGCGCAACGCTTTGGCTTGTATCGCTGGCACATAAAAGATCCTATCCGTTTTGATAAAGACCTGAAAGTAACAATACAAGATTTAGGCTGGCGCGATGGCGGGCGTTATCTTCCTTTACAGGATGATATTGCAACAACAGTTTTCTGGTATCAGACAGAACCGCACAATCCTTTTCCGCCATTACCTGATAAAGATCATTTAGAAGTAAATTAATTCGATTTAATGTTGTTTGATAATTGTGTAATCTGAACTTGTCATGAAGTTGATGATAAAAACTATAATTATAATTCCGGTTTTATTCATTTCATTGTTTGCATTTGCGCAGGCTAATAACAGCAGTATTGCTCCTTTCAAAATCCGATTAACAAACGGGCAGGGTTATACTTATCAACAGCTTCCAAAAAACAAGCCTGTTATATTAATTTACTTCTCCCCTACCTGTGATCATTGTAAAGTGTTTACAGAAAATATGCTGAAGCGAATTAATAAATTTAAAGATGATCAATTGGTGATGATGTCGTATGAAGATATCAAAGAAGTAAAATCTTTTGATGATATTTACAAATTATCCAGTCACCAAAACATAAAAGTCGGTTCTGAAGGCTATACATTTATCGTGCAGAAGTATTATAATATTCAGCGTTTCCCGTTCGTAGCTGAATATGATAAATATGGAAATCCGAAAAAAATAATACGCGGAGACTTAAAGCCTGAAGACATCGCGAATAAACTATAAAAACTGCTTAGTGGAAAAGAAAGTAGCACTTAAGGATGTAGCGCAACATATCGGCGTATCGGCAGCACTTGTTTCTTATGTGCTTAACGGCAAAGAAAAAGAAGCAAGAGTTGGTGCAGATATGGCAAAGCGAATTAAGAAAGCCGCTGCTGAATTAAATTATCAGCCAAACCTTATTGCAAAGAGTTTGAAGATGGGCAAAACAAAAACCATTGGTTTAATTGTGGCTGATATTTCAAACCCTTTCTTTTCCACTATTGCAAGAATTATTGAAGATGAAGCGAAGAAACATGGTTACGTTGTAATATTCGGCAGCAGCGATGAGCGTGCCGATAAACAATTAGATTTGATTGATGTGTTTTCAACAAGGTTGGTTGATGCATTTATTATTGCACCTGCAGCAGGCACAGAACAACAGATAGAAAATATTATTAAGCGCGGCGTGCCTGTTGTTTTAATGGATAGGTTTTTTCCGGAATTAAAAGTTGATTGCGTACACATCAACAATCTTAATGCATCATACAAAGCGGTAAAGCAGTTAATAAAAAACGGGCGCAGAAAAATCGGAATGCTTGCTTACGATACAGCACAATCGCACATGCAGGATAGAAAACAAGGTTATAAAGCAGCTTTAAAAGAAAAAAATATTCGCTTCAAAAAAGAGTGGTTAATTGAAGCAAGTTATCAGCATATAGAAAAAGATGTTGCAGCAAAATTGAAATCGTTATTAAAACCGTTGCAGGTAGATGCTTTGTTTTTTGCGACAAACTCATTGGCAGTTGCCGGCTTAAAAGAAATTAATAAATTAGGTATTAAAGTGCCGGATGATTTAGCCATTATTTCCTTTGACCAGAGTGAGGCATTTGATTTCTTTTATTCGCCCGTTACGTATGTCAGCCAATCATTAACTGATATTGGAAATGAAACAGTAAGACTTATATTAAACAGGTTGAACAATAAAAGCAAAAAGAATTTTGATGTTATTGTAGAAGCCAAATTAATTGTACGTGAAAGTTGTGGTACTAAACATTAAACAATTTTTTTAACAATAAGCTTAAACGATTAAAATATGAATATTCAGAAACGATTGTCACTTCAGCCATCAAATTATTTTCTAACCCTTTTTTTTAAAATCTTAATTATTGCACCGTTTATTATGACCATTTCTTCATGTAAAAACTCAACAGAAAACAAACAATCAGAACAGCAAAGTGATACAGCAAATTATGTAAAAGGAACGTTTGGTTATGATCTTAATTTTCTTCAACAACATGATAGCGTAATTGTGCTAAAATCAAATGATGATAAAGCGCAAATAATTGTTTCACCTAAATACCAGGCAAAAGTTTTTACGTCAACCGCAGATGGCGATGATGGTTTCAGTTTTGGATGGGTAAATTATAAAGCTTTTACCGGCCCCGCAGACGCACACATGAACGCATTTGGAGGTGAGAATCGTTTATGGTTAGGTCCTGAAGGTGGCCGGTTTTCTTTGTTCTTTAAGCCAGGTGATTCAATGGTGTTTAACAACTGGAAAACACCTGCTCCATTTGATACGGAAACATGGAAAGTAACATCACAAAATGATAATTCTGTAACCATGCAAAAAAATATGCAGTTAACAAATTATCATAATACACAACTAAATTTATCTGTAACAAGAGCAATAGAAATTTTAAGTAATGATGATATCAGTAAGAACACCGGTTTAAATTTAGATACAAGCGTAAAAGTTGTCGGATATCAAACTACAAACACATTAACCAACACCGGTAAAGATACGTGGACAGAAGCAACAGGCATGCCTTGCATCTGGATTTTAGATATGATGAAAAACACGCCGGCAACGGTAATTGTTGTGCCATATAAAAACGCAAAAGGTGTAAACTTTAATGATGTTGCTACAACAAATTATTTTGGACAAATTCCTCCCGGCAGGTTAAAGCATGATGACAATAAATTGTTTTTTAAAGCTGATGGAAAAAGTCGTGGCAAGCTTGGCATTAATCCAAAATTTGCAAAGCCTGTTTTGGGCAGTTATGATCCGCAAAATAAAGTTTTGACGATTGCAATGTTTGAACCCGATGCATCCGCAAAATATTTAAACCAGGAATGGAATATAACAAAGCCGCCATTCTCCGGCGACGCGGTAAATGCATATAATGATGGACCGTTAGCTGATGGTTCGCAGATGGGACCTTTCTACGAAATTGAAAGCGTATCGCCTGCTGCATTTTTAAAACCAAATCAATCCATCGTACATAAACAATCCGTTTATCATTTTACCGGTGATGAAAAATCGTTAGACGCAATCAGCCAAAAAATATTAGGCGTTTCGTTGAACGATATTGAATCAGCATTTAAGTAGTTATAAGTTATGAGTGATAAGTTATAAGTTGAGTAGCTTTCATTCATAACTCATAATTCATAATTTATAATGAAATAACATGAGACAAAAAACAGATTACCCTAAGATCGGCATTCGACCCATAATTGACGGACGATTAGGTGGCATTCGTGAATCGTTAGAAGAAACAACCATGAAGATGGCATGCAATGTTGCCGCGTTGTATGAAAAAGAATTACGTTATCCTGACGGTTCATCGGTGCAATGTGTGATTGCAGATACATGCATTGGCGGTGTGCAGGAAGCTTCTGAATGCACAAAAAAATTTGAAAGTAATAATGTGGGTGTTTCATTATCTGTTACGCCGTGCTGGTGTTATGGAAGTGAAACGATGGATATGAATCCTTTGTTGCCGAAAGCAATTTGGGGTTTTAACGGAACGGAAAGACCCGGCGCTGTTTATCTCGCTGCAACGCTTGCTGCGCATAACCAATTTGGTTTGCCGGCATTTGGAATTTATGGAAGAGATGTGCAGGATTTGGGTGATGAAGAAATTCCTGCAGATGTAAAAGAACGCTTATTGAATTTTGCGCAGGCAGGTTTGGCGGTTGCTATCATGCGTGGTAAATCTTATCTCGCAATTGGTTCTGTTTCGATGGGGATTGCGGGTTCAATTGTAGTGCCTGATTTCTTCAGGGAATATCTTGGTATGCGTAACGAATATGTTGATTCTTCTGAAGTATTACGCCGCATCGAAAAGAAAATTTATGATGAAGATGAATTTCAAAAAGCGTTAGCATGGACAAAAAAAAATTGTAAAGAAGGTGATGATTTAGCAAATGAAAAAAGCAAGCAATCATCAAGAGAACAAAAAGATAAAGACTGGGAATTTGTTGTAAAGATGACGATGATTATTCGTGATTTAATGCAAGGTAATCCGCACTTAAAAGATAAAGGTTTTGGTGAAGAAGCGTTAGGTCATAATGCAATTGTATCGGGCTTTCAAGGTCAAAGACAATGGACAGATTTTTTACCCAACGGTGATTTTTCTGAAGCGATATTAAATTCATCATTCGACTGGAATGGCATTCGTGCGCCCTACATGATTGCAACAGAAAATGATTGTTACAATGGTGTAAGCATGTTGTTTGGTTATTTGCTTACCAACACTGCTCAAATATTTGCTGATGTAAGAACATATTGGAGTCCTGATGCGGTTGAACGTGTTACCGGTTGGAAGCCGGAAGCCGCTGCAGCAAAGGGTTTCATTCATCTCATCAATTCCGGTTCTGCAACATTAGATGGAACAGGACAACAACAAAAAGATGGTAAACCTGTAATGAAACCTTTCTGGAAAATTAATAACGATGAAGCTGATGCATGTTTAAAAGCAACAACATGGTATCCTGGTAACAAAGGTTATTTCAGAGGCAGCGGTTATTCATCAAAGTTTGTAACGAAAGGTGGAATGCCTGTTACGATGTGTCGTATCAATTTGGTGCGAGGTGTTGGTCCTGTATTACAAATCGCAGAAGGCGAAACGATCGACCTTCCTCAAAATGTTCATGATACTTTAGATAAACGTACTGACATTACATGGCCAACAACATGGTTTGTGCCACGCATAACGGGAAAAGGTGCTTTCACAGATGTGTACAATGTGATGTTGCATTGGGGTTCTAATCATGGTGCGATTAGTTATGGTCACATCGGCGATAAATTAATTACTTTGGCGGCGATGCTGCGCATTCCTGTTTGTATGCATAATGTGGATGATGAAAAAGTTTTCAGACCATCAGCGTGGAATGCTTTCGGTTCTGAATTGGAAGGCGCCGATTATCGTGCCTGCAATAATTACGGTGCGTTGTACAAATAGTTATAAGTTATGAGTGATAAGTTATAAGTCGTACCATCATTCATAATTCATAACTCATAATTTATAACTTATAATTGTATTATTTCATGAAGAATAAAAGACCATCACTCTTTGTAAAAGACGGCGTTAATTATCTCGGACCATTTGCTGCCATCAGCGCATTATTTTTTCTATGGGGAATTGCGCATGGCATGCTTGATACCCTGGATAAAAATTTTCAAATGATGTTGCATTTGCAAAAATGGCAATCAAGTTTTATCCAGTTTTCTTTATATGGCGCATACTTCGGAATGGCAATTCCTGCCGGCATGTTCATGAAAAAATATGGATATAAAAAAGGAATCATTTTCGGTCTTTCTTTATTTGCTGCCGGTGCTTTAATTGCTGCCGGAACTGCATCGCTTCAATCATTTATTTTATTCCTGATTTGCTTACTGATTATTGGCGCAGGATTAGCAACACTTGAAACAGCCGCTAATCCGTACACAACCAAATTAGGTCCGCCGGAAACAGCAGAACGCCGCATTAATTTCTCTCAGTCTTTTAATGGACTTGCATGGATGATCGGACCGTTGATCGCCTTATACATTTATGGCAACCAAAGCCATGTTGAAGGTCAAAAAATGGTTTCAATTATTTTGCCTTTTGCCATCATTGGATTAGTTGTGTTATCGATCGCATTCATTTTTATGCGTATCAAATTACCTGAGATAACGGAGGCAGATGAAATTGCTGCGCATGGTGTAACGCAAATTTCAGAATCCGGTATTGTAGCGAGTGTTGATGATCCGGGATATATATCTCCAAAACCCTTGTGGAAGAACAAGCATTTTAAAATGGGTTTTGCTGCGCAGGCATGTTATGTGGCTGCACAAACGGGCGTGTTTAGTTACCTTATAAATTTTGTTACCGACCGCGATATGCATCCGCGTTTTGATGTGCAATATGCGCCGTACTTTTTATCGCTTGGTTTTTTATTATTTATGCTGGGGCGTTTTTCAGGCAGCGCTTTAATGAAGTATTTTAAACCAACAAAAATGCTGGCGCTTTATTCACTGATAGTTTGCATTCTTTTGCCAATCGTATCGCTTGAATTCGGCTGGGTTTCACTGATCGCTCTTTACGGCGTTTTCTTTTTTATGTCGATCATGTTTCCTACAATTTTTGCGCTTGCTATCAGGTCGCTTGGACATAATACCAAAGAAGCATCATCTTTTTTGGTGATGGCAGTTGCCGGCGGCGCTGTGTTTCCACCAATAATGGGTGCAGTAGCTGATAACTATGGAATGTCAACAGGATTTCTTGTTCCGATACCTTTATTCTTATTCATTTTATATTATGGATTGAAAGGATACAAAGTGTTGGCATGAATTAAAGGTGGTTAGCAGTTTAATAAATATCACTTTAATGCGATTAATCATTTTAAGCATGATGTTATGCGCAGCAACTTGTTTGCATGCGCAAAAAACAATTACTGTTGTTGATGAATTAAAACAGTTTTACAACATCAGCGATTTGCCGTCATATCGATCAAACACATACTCAGCACAGGTTTCAACGTATGATACAACCGGTGGAAACAATGATGGTTTCGGTGGAGAATATTCTTTCATTAAGAGAAATGCAGATAGCAGTTTGGTAATTTTTGACGTGAAAGGAATCGGTGTTATCAATAGAATCTGGACGCCAACGCCAACACATGATACACTTGATTTTTATATTGATGATGCGAAGCAACCAACTTTATCTATCAACTATCACGATCTTTTTTCTGGTAAAGTTTTCCCTTTTGTTCAGCCACTTTGCGGCAATCAATTAGGCGGATATTATTGTTATTACCCGATACTTTTTCAAAAGCATTGTGTGATCATTAGCAGAGGAAAGAAGGAAATGTTTCATCAAATTGGTTATCGATTATATAATAAAGGCACAACTGTTCAACCATTTACAACCAACATAAGTAATGAAGTAAAAAATGCATTGAATTCCATCAGCAATTTATGGAACGATAATGAAGTGAATAAAGCGAAAGCAGTTACTTTAAATAATGCTGAAACAAAAACCATTGATACATCTTTTTCTATTAAACCTGGCGATACAAAACAAGTATTTACATTGAATAATGGCGGAAGAATTACAGGTATTGAAATCAGCCCTGCAACAAGCTTTGCATCATTATATAAAAACATCATCATGAAAGTTTTTTGGGATGATGAAACTACGCCGGCAATTGATTGTCCTGTTGCAGATTTTTTTGGTTTTGCATTTGGCAAACCTTCTATGCAAAGTTTATTGATCGGTTCAGAAAATAATATTTGTTATAGTTTTTTACCAATGCCTTTTGATAAAAAAGCAAGAATAGAATTTTATTATTTGAATGCAGAAGATAGTGCGTTGTCAACAATCGATTTGCATGCAAAAATTTATTACACACTTCAGCAACGTGATGCAGAAAAAGAAGGAAAATTTTATGCATATAGAAATAGTGAAAGAACAAAAAATGGCGAGCCGCATGTGTTTTTAAATATACAAGGCAAAGGTCATTATGTTGGTTCTGTATTACAAGCACAAGGCTTAAAAACTGGAATGACGATTTTCTTTGAAGGCGATGATTCAACTGTTATCGATAATCAAATGCGCTTTCACGGCACAGGTTCAGAAGATTATTTTAATGGTGGTTGGTATGCATTATTAAATCGTTGGGATTCAAAGATGAGTTTGCCTTTGCATGGTGCATTGGATTATTCACTAGCTTTTGCAAGAACAGGTGGTTATCGTTTTTATATCACCGATAAAATGTCTTTTGAAAAAAGCATTTATCAAAGTATTGAACATGGCGGCGAACACAATGCCGTTCCTGCTTTATATACTTCTGTAAGTTATTTTTATTGCAATAAAAATCCGCAGTTAACTTCTTCCATCACTACTGAAAACACGAAGGTTTACATACCTGATACCATCAATATTTATCCGCAGTTTTCAAATATTGTTTTAGGTAAAGATATTGATGTAAAAACGGTTTGGGATAATAATGATGAAGGTCAAAGTTTTGATATAACAGCAACTGACAACAGTTTATTAAAAGTTGTGTTGGGTGATATACCTGCCGGCAATTACAAGTTATTTATATCGTACGCAAAACAACGTAACGGTTGCGATTTTTCTTTGTGGCAAAGGCAAACACAATTATCCGATTGGCAATCCTCTGCATCATCTGATAAACAAAAAGTGAGAAACATGTTTGTCGGCAATATTCACATAACTGAGTTAAACAATGCCGCAACTATTCAATTTAAAACAACGACAGCCAACAATAAATTTTTGTGGACGAAAATGATGCTTGTAAAAACTGGTGATTAATATTATAGTAAATAAGTGTATTATTGACACGTAAATTTATTCACTATAAAATATTATAAAATGAATGAAGCCTATGTAATTGGTGTTGATTATGGAACTGATTCTGTACGATCAATTATTGTTAATGCACACAACGGAGAAGAAGTTGCGGCTTCTGTTTTTGCTTTTCCAAGATGGAAAAAACAATTGTATTGCAATGCAGAAACCAACCAGTTTCGCCAGCATCCTTTAGATTATATTGAAGGTCTTCAGCACACGATAAAAGATTGTTTGCAAAAAGTTAGTGATGACGTGCGCAATAACATTAAAGCCATCTCAATTGATACAACCGGCTCATCACCTGTTGCTGTTGATGAAACAGGAACGCCCTTAGCGCTGTATGAAAACTTTGCTGACGATCCTGATGCAATGTTTGTTTTATGGAAAGATCATTCATCTGCGCAGGAAGCAGAAGAGATAAACAATCATGCAAAAAATTTCGACATAAATTATTTGAAATATGTTGGTGGTGTTTATTCATCTGAATGGTATTGGAGTAAAATGTTGCACGTGTTGCGCATCAACAAAAAAGTAAAAGACACTTGTTATACATGGGTTGAACATGCAGATTGGATGCCTTTTTTATTAACCGGTGGCAAACATATTTCAGAAATGAAACGCGGTGTTTGTACAGCAGGACACAAGGGTTTGTGGGCAGAAGAATGGAATGGTTTTCCGCCTGAAGATTTTTTTACTTCACTAGATTCTTTGTTAGCAGGTTATGTTTCTAAACTTCCTTCAACAACTTATACTGCAGATAAACCTGCAGGAAATTTATCAAAAGAATGGGCTGATAAACTGGGTTTATCAACCAACGTTATTGTTGGTATTGGTGCGATGGATGCGCACATGGGCGCTGTTGGCGGACAAATCGAACCATATTATTTAAGCAAGGTGATGGGCACTTCAACATGCGATATGTTGGTTGCGCCTGTTGCAGACATGCAGGGAAAATTTGTACAAGGCATTTGTGGTTTGGTGAATGGTTCTGTTATTCCAAATATGATTGGTATGGAAGCGGGTCAATCTGCTTTTGGTGATGTATATGCATGGTTTAAAAATTTAATTGCATGGGCATTTGAAAATATTGCACATGGTATGGTTGATGAAGAAACAATAAAGTCAATAATTGATAAAATCATTCCTGAATTAAATAAGCAAGCTGCAGCAACGCCGCTGCATGAAGATGATGAATTAAGTATGGATTGGTTTAATGGTCGTCGCACACCCAATGCAACCGCTTATTTAAAAAGTGCTATTACAGGTTTGGATTTAGGCAGTGATGCAGTAAAAATATTTCGCTCGTTAGCTGAAGCAACTTGTTTTGGCGCGAAAGCAATTGTTGAATGTTTCATCAATCAAAATATTCCTGTTAAAGGTTTGATTGGAATTGGCGGTGTTGCAAAAAAATCTCCGTTTATCATGCAAATGATGGCTGATGTGATGAACATGCCCATCAAAATAAATAAGTCGGAACAAACATGTGCATTAGGCGCAGCAATGTTTGCTGCAACGGCTGCAGGTATTTATAATAAAGTTGAAGATGCAATGCAGGCAATGGGTCAGGGTTTTGATGTTGAATATTATCCTGATAAAAATAAGGTTGACATCTATCAGCATCGTTATAAAAAATATTTGAAGTTGGGTGATTATATTGAAAGCAAGACTGCATTATCAATTGAAAAAGAAATTATAAACACATAAATTTTTTAAGATGGATAAAATTCAAAAACGACGTTCATTTTTAAAATCAGTTGCACTTGGTGGTGCGGGTATTGCAGTTAGCCCGAACATATTAAAAGCAGGAAACTCCGCAGATAATATTGATGCAAAAAATAATGCACAAAAAGATATTCCTTCACCAAATAGAAAATATAATGCTCCTTATACAGGTGAATATCTTAATCGCGTTGCATTTCCTGTTGGTGGTTTAGGTGCAGGCATGTTTTGTTTGGAAGGAACGGGCGCTATTTCGCACATGAGCATTCGCAACAGACCCGAAATTTATAATGAGCCTTCTTTGTTTTCTGCTATTGCAATAAAAGGATTAAAGAATGGTGTAAAAGTTTTGGAAGGACAAGTGCCCGATTGGAAAATGTTTGGTGCAAGAGGAACAGGTAATGGTGCCGCAGGTACAACGTATGGTTTGCCACGTTTTCAAAAAGCGGAGTTTAGAACACATTTTCCTTTTGCAACTATTCAATTGCAGGATAACGATATTCCGCTGCAAATTTCTATCAAGGGATGGAGCCCTTTCATTCCAACTGACGAAGACAACAGCAGCTTGCCGGTTGGTATGTTGGAATATACTTTCACGAATAAAACCACGCAAAGTTTTGAAGCTATCTTTTCATTCAACACAAAAAATTTTTTGGCAGACACTGATGGCGCTGTGAATAAAATTACTGGGATTGACAATGGCTTTGTTTTGAAACAAGAAGCTGTAAAAGATAAGCCTGAAGTACAAGCGAACTTTGCTGTGTTTACAGATGATGATAAAACAATTGTTGACCATTGCTGGTTTCGCGGCGGCTGGTGGGATCCATTAACGATGGCTTGGAATACTGTTCGCGATGTAAAAACACGAACTACCGATCCTGTTGATAAAGATGCGCCGGGTGCGTCATTGTTTGTTCCGTTTACATTAAATGCAGGCGCAACAAAAACGGTAAAGCTGATGATGGCGTGGTATGTTCCCGAAACCAATATGCATATTGGAGAAGTTGTTCCAAAAGATTGTAACGGTGATAGTGGTTGTTGCAATGCACCGGAAGATTTAGCTGTTACTAACGGAAAGAAAAGTCCTTCACCAAATTATAAACCGTGGTATAGTGCGCAGTTCAACAGCATTGAAGAAGTTGCTGATTACTGGAAAAAAAATTATTCGGACTTGCAATCAAAATCAAAATTATTTTCTGATGCGTTTTATGCAAGCACACTTCCGCCGGAAGTGATGGAAGCCGTTGCGGCGAATCTCACCATTTTAAAATCGCCCACTGCATTACGGCAATATGATGGAAGGTTTTGGGGATGGGAAGGTTGTGGTGATGATGGTGGATGCTGTTCCGGTAATTGCACGCATGTTTGGAATTATGCACAAGCTATGTCGCATATTTTTCCAGCGTTGGAAAGAACAATGCGCAACACAGAATTTTGTGAAGACCAAAACAAAGAAGGACATCAAGGCTTCAGAGCCAATCTCCCTATCAGTCCATTGAAACATGATTTTCATGCAGCGTCAGATGGTCAATTGGGTGGCATTATGAAAGTGTATAGAGAATGGCGCATCAGTGGTGATAATGATTGGCTGCAAAAAATTTATCCGGTTGTTGTAACAAGCATGGATTACTGCATTGCAACGTGGGATCCAAAAAACAAAGGCGTTGTTGAAGAGCCGCATCACAACACATACGATATAGAATTTTGGGGGCCAGATGGAATGATCACTTCGTTTTATTTAGGCGCACTAACTGCGATAACATTAATGGGTAAACATTTGAATAAAGATGTAAGCAAGTATGAAGATTTATACAACAAAGGCAAAGTGCAGCTTGAAACAAATTTGTATGATGGCGAGTATTTTTTCCAGGATATTGAATATAAAAATCTGAAAGCGCAGAATCCCGCAACAGCAAAATCTTTTGGCGGCGATTATTCTGCTGAAGCCATTGAAATATTAAAAAAAGAAGGACCAAAATATCAATATGGAAAGGGCTGTTTGAGCGATGGAATTTTAGGCGCATGGATTGGTAGTATGTGCGGGTTACCAACTTTTGTTGATTATAAAAAAGTAAGCAGTCATTTATTGGCTGTTCATAAATACAATTTAAAAACATCATTAAAAGAACATGCAAATCCCCAACGCCCTGCTTATGCATTAGGCGATGAAGGTGGATTGTTATTATGCACGTGGCCAAAAGGCGGCAAGTTATCATTGCCATTTGTGTATAGTGATGAAGTATGGACTGGCATTGAATACCAGGTTGCCGCACATTTAATGGAAATGGGGCATGTGAAAGAAGGTTTAGATATTGTAAAACTTTGCCGCAACCGTTATGATGGCAGAATTCGTAATCCTTTTAATGAATATGAATGCGGACATTGGTATGCAAGAGCGATGAGCAGTTACGGCATGTTGCAGGCATTAACTGGTGTGCGTTATGATGCAGTTGATAAAACATTATACGTTGATTCGCAGGTAGGAGATTTTACATCTTTTCTTTCAACGGCAACAGGTTTTGGAACAGTAAGTTTTAAAGCAGGCAAGCCTTCACTGAATGTTTTATATGGAAAGATTGATGTTGATAAAACTGTTGTTGGAAATAAAAATGTGTGATGAATGATGTGCTTGTAGATAAAGATATGGTGGTTGCATTGCGTTATATTATGAGCAACAGACATGGTGATGTATTGGAAGATACAATTCAATCAACGCCGGTAAATTATTTGCACGGCTCAACAGGTATTTTGCCGATGCTGCAAAAACAATTAGAAGGATTAAAAGCAGGTGATAAAAAGAAAGTGTATTTATTTAAAGACAGCAGTGACGCTGATGATGATTTTGAATTTGATGTTGTAATTGATGATGTACGTGAAGCACTTGATGAAGAAATTATTTTAGGTTATCCTGTAAAAATTACAATTGAAGTTTGCGAAGATGATTGTGTTTGTTATGATGTTCAATCATCCAAATAAAATTGGCTTCTTCTTTGCGCCTTCGTGCATTGGTGGTTCAATAAAACCACGAAGTCACAAAGGACTGAAGATTCACAAAGTTTAAGCGCAGAAACTTTTAATCACCAAAAAAAATTACATGCAGATACATTTAGTCAGCGGTTTTTTGGGAAGCGGAAAAACAACAGCTATACAAACTGCATGCAAAGTGTTGATGGCAGAGGGTTTGAAAGTTGGTGTTATTACAAACGATCAGGGAATTAAATTGGTTGATACTGGTTATTTCGAAAGCAATTCAATTCCTAATCGCCAGGTGATTAATGGTTGCTTTTGCTGCAACTATAATTCATTAGATGAAAATATTCAATCATTAATTCAAACAAATAATCCTGATATAATTTTTGCTGAATCTGTGGGTTCGTGTACAGACATTGTTGCAACGGTGATGAAACCTTTGCTTCAATTCAAAAAAGATATTGATGTAACAGTTTCAACTTTTGCTGATGCGCGTTTGTTACACATGCTTTTTGTTGAAAACAAGCAGTTGTTTAATGATGAAATAAAATACATCTATACAAAACAATTAGAAGAAGCGGAAACAATTGCGGTATCAAAACTTGATTTGATAACAAAAGAAACATGCGAAAGTGTTCAACAGTTTTTGCAGGAAAATTATTCAAACAAGCAAATTATTTTTATTAACGGAACTGATGAGGCAAGTGCTGAACAATGGTTAAGCATCATTCACAAATTAAATCAGCACAGCAACCTATCTTCATTAAATATTGACTACGATGTTTACGGTGCAGGCGAAGCTATGCTTGCATGGTTAGATGCAGAGTTTGAAATTTTTAGCTCGAATAATAGTGGGCAAAAAATCGCATTGCAACTTGCTCAAAGTATTTATCGAAACATACAACACGCGAATCTTGCTATTGGTCATTTAAAATTTTTAATTGATGATAAGATTAAAATCAGCTTCACTTCATCAACAGAAAAATCAGTTGATTTCAAAACAAGTAATGCTTCATCTGCATCTATTTTAATTAATGCACGAATACAAACAACACCAAACCTTTTAACTGATCTTATTGATAAAGCTGTTCAACAAACAGAAAATAAAAAAAGTTGTTCAATAGTGAAAAAAAGCTTTGCTTCATTTCAACCAGGTTATCCGAGACCAACACAAAGAATAGCAGGTTAATTTTCAAAAATTATAAACAATTATCTTGTGTGTTGAATTATGGAACTTGATTTAAACAACAAGGTAATTATAGTTACAGGTGGTGCAAGAGGCATCGGCGAAAGTATTGTGCGAAAACTCGCTGATGAAAATGCGATTCCCTGTATTATTGATATCAATGAATCACTTGCTGATAAACTTGTAAAAGATTTACATCAAAACAAGAAACAATGTTTTGCTGTTACGGCGGATCTCACAAAACCGGAACAATGTGAGAACGCTATTAATAACATCATTAATGAATGCGGAAGTATTGATGGGCTGGTAAATAACGCCGGTTTAAATGATGGTGTTGGACTTGAACACGGCAGTTATGACAAATTTATTCAGTCGTTGCATGTTAATGCTGTGCATTATTTTACCGTTACACATTTTGCTTTGAATGCACTTAAAAAAAGCAAAGGCAATATTGTAAACATTTGTTCGAAGGTTGCGCAAACAGGCCAGGGAAATACATCTGGTTATGCTGCAGCAAACGGAATAAGGTTTCAACTAACTACGCAATGGGCAAATGAGTTGAAAGAATTTGGCATTCGTTCAAACGCTATTGTTGTTGCAGAATGTTACACGCCGCAATATGACTGGTGGATCAACCAGCAAGACGATCCTCAAAAAAAATTAGATGAGATCAATGCAAAGATTCCTTTAGAAAAAAGAATGACGAAGCCTGATGAAATTGCCGATACAGCACTCTTTTTGTTATCATCAAAATCAAATCCAATTAACGGAGAATTTTTTTATGTTGATGGTGGCTATGTGCATTTAGACAGAAGAATATGAATGAATAATTTAACCTGAGAATGCAAAAAATACTGCGCTTATATTAACATCGGATGTGTGCACGCATTGCAACAGGACTTCAAATTACTTCAAATAAAAGTATTAAGTCCATCAGCTAAATTTCTTTTTACATTTGACAAATACATAATCAGCGAATGAAACGAGTACCGTTAATTGCTTTATTAAACCTGCTCTTAATTTCACATCTTTTTGCCCAGGAACCTGATAAAATTTATATGCCGAATATTCATTCGGTGAAATTATTCGTGAGTGGAAAACAGGATGCATATCCAATCATTCAGCTTAATTCTACAATGTCGTTAGAGTTGCATTTTGATGATTTATCAACCAACATAAAAAATTATAATTATACTTATGTTTTGTGTGATGCAGATTGGGTTCCGGTTGATCTAAGTCCGTTTGATTACTTGCAGGGATTTACGCAAGACAGGTTAAATCAATATCGCGCTTCTTCCGTTTCAAAAACAAGATATGTACATTACCAGGCTTTATTGCCAGATAAAAGTTGCATGCCTAAACTAAGCGGCAATTATTTACTGAAAGTTTATCTGAACGGAGATACATCAAAGCTTGCATTTACACGCCGTATTTTAGTGCTTGATAATATACTTTCCGTTGGCGCAAAAATTACGCAGCCATTCGCCACGCAATTGTTTCGCACACATCAGAAAATTCAATTCACATTTGATAAAACAAAGCTGAGTGTTTTAAATCCAAAGCAACAAATTAAAGTTGTGGTGCTGCAAAATTACAGGTGGGATAATGCGGTTACAGGTATTCAGCCAACATTTATGCGCGGCAATGTTTTTGAGTACAGCAGCGATAATACCGTTTTTCCTGCGGGCAGAGAATATCGCTGGGTTGACTTAAGAAGTTTTCGTTTTCAGAGTGAACGTGTTGATAGTGCTAACCTAAATACAACACCGTTTGATGTTTATTTAAAACCAGATCCGCAACGCACTAATCTTCGCTATGTAACTTATGTTGATTTGAATGGTGCCTATGAAATAAGCGCCACGGATGTAAACAATGCCTGGTGGCAAGGCGATTATGCGAACGTGCATTTTACTTTTGTTCCGCAAAATCCTGATGCATTTGCAAACCAAAAAGTTTATTTAATTGGTGAACTTGCAACAGGTAATTGTGATAACGCAGAATGTTTGATGGATTATAATGCGGACAGAAAAGTTTTTGAAAAGACGTTATTGTTAAAACAAGGTTATTACTATTATACTTATGTTACAAAATCGGGCAGCGGAAATAATATCATCACTGAAACACAAAACACTGAAGGCAATTTTTCTGAAACGGAAAATGCATATACTATTTTAGTTTACTACCGTTCTTTTAGTGATAGGGCTGATGAACTTGTTGGTGCTACAACAATTGATAGCCGTAATATGATTCAAGGTCAATAATCTTAACACATAAAGTATTATTTTTGCAGCGGCAGGTCTTACACGACCAGCTCCTGCTGAACCCTCCCAGGGCCGGAAGGCAGCAAGAGTAAGCGGTTGTAGCGGTGCGATGTAATCAGCCTGCCTTTTTATTTTACCCCCATCTCCTGAAGGGGAAATATAAATTCTCAGGATTTCTTCACACTAAAATAAAGTCCGCTTAAGGATTAGAATTTATGAAATTTTTTATTGACACAGCAAACCTCGATCAAATTAAAGAAGCAAACGAACTTGGCATTTTAGATGGCGTTACAACCAATCCTTCATTAATGGCGAAAGAAGGAATTAAAGGCGAAGCAGCTATTACCAAACACTATAAAACCATTTGCGAAATGGTGGATGGTGATATTAGCGCGGAAGTAATTTCAACCAAATTTGATGAAATAGTTGCAGAGGGTAAAAAACTTGCAGCCATTCATAAAAATATTGTTGTAAAAGTGCCGATGATAAAAGATGGTGTAAAAGCTATAAAGTGGTTTACGGATAATGGAATTGCGACCAATTGCACTTTATGTTTCTCTGCAGGACAAGCCATTCTTGCAGCCAAAGCAGGTGCAAGATATATTTCCCCTTTTGTTGGCAGAATTGATGACAGTGGCTGGGATGGTATGCAACTTATTGCGCAGATAGCGCAGATTTATGAAGTGCAGGGTTATGAAACGCAAATTCTTGCAGCATCTATTCGTAATCCAAATCATATTATTCGTGCAGCTGAATTAGGAGCGCATGTAGTAACATCTCCGCTTGACTCTATACTTGGTTTATTGAAACATCCATTAACAGATATTGGTCTTGCAAAATTTTTGGAAGACGCAAAAAAATTATAACGGAAAACCTTTTAAAATTAAAAAGCCTTCTTATTAATGAGAAGGCTTTTTAATTTCTATGATAAAATTTTTTTTATTGATGCAATCCAACAGCACCAACCACTGCTACAATAATTATAGCAATTACAAAAATGCACAGTAAAATTATCGTTAGTATTCCCCAAAACTTAAACAACGATTTCAAATTTCTGAAAGAAGTATTCAAGTATATCTGGTCATTATTTCTTATGGCTGTTTGCATTTTAGATGAAAAATTAAAAAGAAATAAACAAGGGAAGAAATATAATAACGCTGACACAATATAACAGATCATGATAAATGTTGCACTGACTGTACCCAAACCCGTTGCACTTTGCGTTTCGAATTGTGAAAAAGCAGTTGACATCGTCGTACCTGCTAACAAGCCGGTAATAATAAATAAGGCGCAGAAAATAAAACCAAGAATGCTTAGAAACTTTCCCCACTTTGCTGCCTCTGCTAAATAAGGAATGTTGCCGTTATCAACTTGTAATGCGAAAGTGTTTGGTGTAATATTTTGTTCCATGGTTTAAAATTTAAAACTCAAAGTA
>JBEHXR010000003.1:0-32343 GCA_048498595.1 Bacteroidota bacterium | reverse complement strand
AAGGGTGATTTGCGACAGGAGGAAACAATAATTATCAGTTCGTATTTGTTCTATCTTAATTGAAAAACAAATCCCTATTCGAGGTTTAGTAAATAGTTAATTAGTTTTTATTAAAAGTTAGAAAAACTATTTCTATAGGTTTTTATTTGCTCATTGCAGTAGCTGCAATAAAACCACCTGTCCATGCATTTTGAAAATTAAAACCACCGGTTATAGCATCAATATTTAAAACTTCACCTGCAAAAAATATGTTTGGTAAAATTTTACTTTGCATCGTTTTAAAATCAATCTCTTTCAGATCAATGCCACCGGCAGTTACAAACTCTTCTTTAAAAGTGCTTTTGCCATTAATATTAAAATGACATTGGCAAAGCTGTTGTGCGAGTTGGTGAAGTTGTGTTTTCGAAATATCAGCCCATCTTGTTTGCTGATTAATTAATGAAGCCTGTACGAGACTTTCCCATAAACGATTGGGTATATCGAAGGGCGATTTTTGTGATACTATTTTTTGTACAAGTTGTTGTTTTAACGATTTTAATTTTTCTGTAATTGATTCTATATCTTCTGTGGGCAACCAATTCACGATTAGTGTAAACATGTATTTTTTTTCATGAAGAATTTTTGCACCCCATGCAGATAATTTTAAAATTGCAGGTCCGCTCATTCCCCAATGCGTTATAAGCAATGGACCGGATGATTGCAATTTTGCATCTTTAATATGTACTGAAACATTTGCTGAAACACCAGGTAAATTTATAATGCGTTCATCTTTACAATTAAATGTAAACAGCGATGGGACAGGAGGAATGATTGTATGACCAAGCTGCTGCAGTAACTTCCACATAGCCGGGCTACTGCCCGTTGCAACGCATACTTGTTTTGCTGTGAACTGGTGTTGTTGCGTTTGCAATTTCCAAACATCATTATGGCGTTGCATTGCTAACACATTCTCGCTTACAAATAGTTTTATGTTTAATGAACGCTGTAACTGCAGAAAACAATCAATAATTACCTGCGAAGTATTTGCCTGCGGAAACATTCTTCCATCATCTTCCGTTTTTAATATTATACCATGTTGTTTAAACCAGTTAACCGTATTTCTTGCAGCAAATGTGTGAAATGATCCACGCAATTCTTTGTTTCCTCTTGGATAAAAATTAGCAAGCTCACTTGCATCAAAACAAGCATGTGTAACATTGCAACGTCCGCCACCCGAGATACGAACTTTGGAAAGCACTTCTTTTCCGCGCTCTAATATTGCTATTGAAAGTTGATCGTTTTTTTCGGCAAGATTAATTGCTGTAAAAAATCCTGCAGCTCCGCCACCAATAATTATTACATCAAAATAATACTGCATAACAGCGAAGATATTGTTTGAAAAAAGTTCTCTATAAAACCATTTCCATTTTTATATCTGCAGTTTCAAAAGGTGTGTTTATTGGCGCAAGGTGTTTAAAGCCAAATTTTTCATACATACGAATAGCCGTTTGCAATTTGCTGTTTGAATATAAAATGATCTTTGATGCATTTATTTGTTTTGCTTTAGCAATGCAATGCTGCAATAACATCTCACCATATTTTTTTCCGCGATATTCTGGCAATACATACATTTTGATCAGTTCGAATTCTTCATCATTTATTTTAAGAATACCTGCTGAACCAATTATTGCATCATTATCTTTTAAAAGAAAAATAAATCCACCGCCATCTATTACATTGTCTCTGGGATGATTGAGAACTTCTAAATCATGAGATTCAACAAGATTAAATTTTTCAAGCCATTCAAGATTTAATCTTCGAAAATCTTCCTGGTATCGATCTTTATAATCAATAATAACAGCCATAAAGTTTTGGAATAAATTATATAAAGATGTGCAACTCTATCAGAAGTGACATGCTATTTTTCATTAGTTAAATCTTCATTTCTTTTACATCATTTGCAATAGTTAATCTTCCTAATGTTTTTGATTTTACTTCATCAACACTTACACCAGGCGCTGTTTCTTTTAATAAAAAACCTTCGGGCGTTATATCAAGCACCGCTAAATCAGTAACTACTTTTTTTACACATGCTAAACCTGTTAATGGCAAAGTACATTTTGATAATAACTTGCTTTCACCTTTTGGATTGGTATGTTGCATTGCAACAATTATATTTTTTGCACTTGCAACCAAGTCCATTGCGCCGCCCATGCCTTTCACCATTTTACCAGGAATTTTCCAGTTCGCAATATCACCAGTCTCGCTAACTTCCATTGCGCCAAGCACAGTTAAATCTATTTTGCCTGCGCGTATCATTCCAAAACTTTCTGCACTGTCAAAGAATGCGCCGCCTTTAATTAATGTTACCGTTTCTTTTCCAGCATTAATCAAATCAGCATCTATTTCATCTTCTGTTGGATACGCACCCATTCCCAAAATTCCGTTTTCACTTTGAAGAATTACAGTCATTCCATCAGGAATAAAATTTGAAACTAATGTTGGAATACCTATACCAAGATTTACATACATACCATCGTGTAATTCCTGCGCAATGCGCCTTGCAATTCCGAATTTATCTAAAGCCATTTCAATTTAAGATTTACGATTTACAATTTAAAAGTTGAATAGAATAAATTAAATCACATTCATCATTCACGATTCACGATCTTCACTGTTCGTCTTTCAATTCTTTTTTGATAATTCGTTCCCTGAAAAATTCTCTTTACATAAACTCCGGCAACATCAATCAAGTCCGGATCAAGCTCTCCCGGTTCAACTAATTCTTCAACTTCAGCAATAGTTATATCTCCTGCCTTTGCCATCGATGTAGAAAAATTTCTTGTTGTTTTTTTGAAAATGAGGTTGCCTAACGAATCGCCCTTCCATGCTTTTACGAATGCAAAGTCTGCATGCAATGCATATTCCATCAAATAATTTTTATTGTTGAAATTTCTTACTTCTTTGCCTTGTGCAATTTCAGTTCCGTAACCTGCTGGTGTAAAGAATGCGGGTATACCCATGCCTGCCATTTGAATGCGTGTTGCCAGCGTACCTTGCGGAATCAAATCAACTTCTAATTCGCCGGATAATAATTGTCTTTCAAACTCTGCATTTTCTCCAACATAACTGCTCATCATTTTTTTTATTTGTTTTGTTTGAAGCAATAAGCCTAAACCAAAATCATCAACACCGGCGTTGTTTGAAATGCAGGTTAGATTTTTTACGCCTTTTCTTTTTAACGCATCAATTAAATTTTCCGGAATACCACAAAGTCCAAAGCCACCCAACATTATTGTAGCATTATTTTCAATATCAAATAGGGCAGCATCTGCGTTAGCAAAAACTTTATTCATATAAAAGTAATGTTAGAGTTGCAAGTTAATTTGTTTATGTGTTATCCGCATTTTCAATTCTGATCAAACCGGATTGGTAACGTATAAGAGAAAACGATTAGCTTAGCGGTAACTAAAGTTGCTGTATGAAGGTTTTAAAAATATTTCTTCCCCTCTTTATTGTCCCTGCTGTTTTAACTGCCCAAAACATTAGTAGTATTAATGATATTGCATATCGACTTGTAAAAAGCGTGCGTGCAGCAAATGCCGAAAAAGTAGTATTGATAACAAATAAAAAATCTTACAGCTTAAACGAGACAATTTATTTTAAAGCATTGCTTACCGATTCGTTAACCGGTAGATTAACCAACAGAAGTAAAATATTGTATGCAGACCTTGTTGATGCGAATGATAAAGTAATTCACAGTTGGGTTCTTGATGTTTCAAACGGTCCGCAGTCTGGCAATTATACAGTTGATTCTTCGCTTGATGGATACTATTGGTTTCGGGCGTATACAAAAAATATGCTCGCTCATAATATGGGTAATATATCAGTGCATCCTATTTATGTTTTCAATACAAAGAAAATTACAACCAGCCTTAGTAATAGTCAATCATCAAAAGCAAACGAAACTCCTGTAATAACAATATATCCCGAAGGTGGCAATATAATGTCCGGCGCACAAATGCTATTTGGCATTAAAGTGTTAACCGAAAACGGAAATGCAATTGCTGATTCTGGCTTTGTGAAAAATAATAAAAATGTGATTGAGGCAAGATTTCTTACAAATGAAAGAGGTATTGGAAAGTTTTCTTTTGAACCCTCTATTTATAAAACCTATTCTGTTTTTTTTAAAACAAACGGAAAGTATGATTCTGTTGAAACGTTACCAGCTATTAATCCTTTTAAAGGACAGGTTGCGATAACGGAACTAACTGCCCAAAACATTAAAGTAAGAGTTTTGCTTGAAGATTCTATTTTCAGAAAAGACTATACAACTTTTTTAATCGGTTTACATAACGACAGCATTTGCTTTGCCGCAACAGGGCGGGGGATGTATGAATTAAATCTACCTGCTTCAAATTTTCCTTCGGGTGTTTCAAGCCTTTTCCTTTTTAATGAAAACGGAGAATTGTTAAGTAAAAGAAATTTTTACATCGATAAAAATGATTTGAACATAAACATAAATACGGATAAGCAAAATTATGCTGAAAGAGAACAGGTGAATTTGCACATAAACATAACAAATGATAAAGGAAATCCTGTGTTGGCTACACTTGCTATTGCTGTAAATGATAATCGTATTTCAGATACGGTAAACGATTTTACCCAGGATACATTACAAAGTCTTTCAGCTGAAGATGCAGACCTCATTATGCTAACGCAGCAAAATAAAAATCCATCATATTTAAATGATGACATCGATGTTAAAGACGATTCAATAACAACATTTGAAAATGGCAGCTTGTATATTGCCGGCTTATTAACTGATAAAAAAGAAAATCCTGTTCCTTTAAAGCCAATAACATTATTATCACTTGATAAAAATAATTTGATCTTACAGGATACCACGGATAAGTCTGGAAAATTTTCAATTGTAGCTCCGCCTTTTAACGCAGGAACCGCGTTTAGTGTGCAGGTAGATAATGCGCAGCATGCCCCTGATGCTTACAATATTATTTTGGATCCGGTGTTTAAACATAATTTTAAAACACCTTCATTTTTAAAACAAAAATTTTCTAACGATCAGGTTGCTTACATAAAAAAAGAGCAATCTATGTATGCAGATTCTGCAGGGTGGTTGCCACATGTTACAGTAACAACCAGCAATAAAAAAATTAATTCTTCGTCTCGAAATATAATAACTAAAGAAATGCTGCATTCCGGACGTTATACGAACGTAGGAGATGCTATTTTACAAACTGGCGTGTTTCATATTATAGGCGGATATTTAATGACCGATGGTTCAAGCGATTTTGGTCCTTCTCCTTTAGATGAACCCATCGTTGTGGTTGATGGCGTACAAACAAATACTGCGGGCGGCGGTTCCACTGCCGGGTCTAGCTCTGTACTTGATTTTTTAAAAACAATTCCTGTTTCAGATATTGATCACATTAAACTTGTAACTGGCGTTGGCGCTGCCACTTATGGAATTCGTTCCGGTAGCGGCGTAATTGAAATTTATACATTGTCTCAGCCAGACAATCCTGCATTAAAAGGTTCTTTAAAAATAATTTACCCAAAGGGGTTTGATGCGCCTGCACCTTTTGCAATGCCGGATTATACAAACAAACAGGTTAAAAATTCTAAAGAGCCTGACACACGAACAACTATCTATTGGAACGGAAATATAGTAACAGATGCAAATGGAAATGCATCAATAAGTTTTTTTACTGCTGATGTACCGGCTGTTTATAATATAACTGTAAAAGGCATTACTGCAAATGGTATTAAATTCTGCAAAACGATCACTATAAACAGAAAATAAAATTTATTGATCGTATTCTTTGGCCGTTGCCTGTGCTTCCTTCACCAGCGTTACACATTTTTCAATTAATGCAGCTAATTTTTTATAGCTGATTGGCTTTGCTAAATATTCATCCATACCTGCCGCTAAACATTCTTCTTTGTCGCCTTGCAATGCGTTTGCAGTTACGGCTGCAATAATTGGTTGCATACCTCCGCGCCTGCGAATGATGCGTGTTACTTCCTTACCATCAATCTCAGGCATTTGTATATCCATTAAAATAAGATCATAATTATTTGCTTCACTCATTTGCAAAACCTCCCTTCCGTTTTGTGCAATTTCAGGATGATAGCCAAGCTTATCAAGAATTCTTAATTCAACATTCTGATTAGTTGTATCATCCTCAGCAAGCAGAATTTTTAATGGATAATATTCACTGACTTCACTTATTTTTTTATTTACATCAATTTTTTGTTCTGTTGTTTTATTTGATTGCTTTAGCTGGTTAAGAATATGTGTATGCAAAAGATGATGTCTTACAGGTTTTGTAAGAATTGAAGCAAACAGCCCGGGATAATTTTTATGCGATTCATTGCCGAGTGAGCTTAACAAAATGATTGGAATGTTTGGATACAGTTGATGAATTTTTCCTGCGAGTTCAATGCCATCCATTTCAGGCATGTGCATGTCTGTAATAATTAAATCAAACTTATCATCATCAGATAAAATAAATAATGCTTCTTTGCCGCAACTTGCGAGATAAGGTATTTGCTGCCATTGTTCTAATTGATTTTTCATGATGGTTAAGTTGGTTGCATTATCATCAACCACCAAAATTTTTCTTCTGCCAACACCCGCAAGATTGTTATGGATATACGTGCGCTGCGATTGCTCACTCGCTACTGTTTTAATATTGAATAAGAAAGTCGTTCCCACTTTAGGTGCACTTTCCACAGTAATTTTTCCGCCCATCATGTTCACTAATTTTTCGCATATAACAAGACCTAAACCTGTTCCTCCGTATTTGCGTGTTGTTGAAGAATCAACTTGTGAAAATGCTTTAAACAACCTGTCTATTTTATCTGCCGGAATTCCGATGCCTGTATCTTTTACTGAAAAGCCTAATTCAATTTCTCCGTTCTCAAACATTTGCAACATGCGCACACTTACAAAAATTTCTCCCTGCTGTGTAAACTTAATGGCATTGCCTACAAGGTTCATTAATATTTGTCGTAAACGCAAACTATCGCCTACAATTTGGGAAGGAATTTTTGCATCAACCTGGTAAACTAAATCTAAACCCGTCTTTGATGCTTTCACAGAAAATACATCAAGCACTTCTTCTATGCAGTTGCACAAATCAAAATCTGTTTGCTCAAGTTCCAGATGACCCGATTCAATTTTTGAAAAATCAAGAATATCGTTTATTGTTTTTAAAAGGTTCTCGCCACAACTGCGAATAATTTCAGTAAAGCTGCGTTGTTCCGGATCTAATTCAGTCATGTCAATTAAATCGGTCATACCAATTATACCATTCATTGGTGTGCGGATTTCATGACTCATCGTTGCGAGAAAAGTACTTTTTGCTTTGTTTGCCTGCTCTGCTTCGGCACGTGCTGCTTCTGCATCGAGCCTTGCTTTGTGCTCTTCTTCTGTTGAACGAACGAGTTCTTGTGTACGTTGTTCAACTTGTTTTTCTAAAATATTTCTTTGCGCTTTTATTGTGCTTATTCGATACCTGTAAAATCCAACACAAGCACCCGCAACAATTAATGCGGCCAATAATTCAAACCACCATGTAAGCCAGAACGGCGGCGTAACAATCAATTCAACACTTAAAACATTTGGCGACCATTGCCCCTGGTTATCCAATCCCCTTACTTTAAAAGTGTAATTACCCGGATCAAGATTGGTGTACGTTGCAATGCGCTTTGTGCCCGCATCGTTCCACTTCTTGTCAAAACCTTCGAGTTTATATTGATATTGTTTTTTCTGATCGCTTGTATAATTTAATGATGCGAATTCAAATTCAATTTCTGAACTTTTATAAGGAATAGTTATAGACTTGGTTTCTGTTATATCTTCTTTAAGCGGAGACGGATCTTTATCATTAATGGCAACAGGAACTTTTTTGTTGAATATTTTGAAATCAGTAAGTACCAACGGCGGTTGAAAAACACTTCGCTTTATACCCGACGGATCAAAAACATTAAAGCCATTGTTTCCGCCAAAATACATAAGCCCTGAATGATCTTTGCAAAATGCCATCTCTTTAAATTCATTTCCCTGCAAACCATCAACCGCATCAAAATTTTTAAATGTTTTTGTGGAAGGATTGAACTTTGTAATGCCGTGACTGCTGCTTATCCACAGGTTTTCATTTTTATCTTCCAGTATTCCAAAAATATTATTGCTTGGTAAGCCGTCTGCTGTTGAATAGTTAGTAAACTGTTTTGTTTTTTTGTTGAAGTAACTCAATCCATTCATCGTTCCGATCCAGAGATTTTTATTTTCATCTTCATATATTGTTCCCACGCTATTACTCGCAATGCTGTTGCCATCATCGTTGTGTAAATAATGCGTAAATGTTTTTGTTTGTTTATTGAAAAGATTTAATCCGCCGCCATCTGTTCCAATCCATAAATTACCATCACTGTCTTCGAAGATGGAATGAATTTTATCGCTGTTTATACTTGTTACATTTTTATCATCAAACCGATAACTTGTAAAAGAATTGGTTGAAGGATTGAATAAATTTAAGCCTCCGCCATATGTACCAATCCAAATATTTTTTTCTTTGTCTTCATAAATTGCCCATGCATTATCACTGCTTAAACTTGTTGCATCAGCAGGGTTATTTTTAAAATGTTTGAAGCTGTTTTTTTGTTTATTATAAACCGTAACACCATCGCCCCATGTGCCAATCCATAAATTTCCTTCATCATCTTCGTGTACATTCAATACATAATTTCCACAGATGCTGTTGGGGTTTCCTTCCTCGTGCAAATAGTGCGTAAAAGAGCCGGTTAAAGGGTTTAACAAATTTAATCCGCCACCGTCGGTACCAACCCAAATATTTTGTTTTGAATCTTCATAAATGCATAAAATAAGATTATTGCTTAAACTATTTGGCGAAGAATTATGTTTATAATTATCGAACTTATTATCAGAATTTAAAAAATCTATTCCGCCGGTAAAACTTCCAACCCACATATTGCCTTTTGTATCGCGGCAAATAGCATAAATAGAATTGCTGCCAATGCTTGTGTTATCAAGGTCATCATGTTTATAATCCTGAAAGGTTTTTGTTTCGGGATCGAACACACAAAGACCGCCGTTTTCTGTTCCTAACCACAAATTGTGGTCATCATCTTCACCAATTGCATATACTTCATTATTTGGAATGCTGTTGATATCATAAATATCATTTTTGTATTGAATAAAATTATTCCTCGTCTTATCATAAAGATCCAAGCCACCACCATCTGTGCCAATCCATAAACGATGTTTACTGTCTTCAAAAATGCAATAAACATTATTATAACTAAGTGAAGTGTTATCTGCATCGTTATGCTGAAACCGCGTAAAAGTTTTAAGTGAAGGATTAAATAAATTAAGCCCGCCATTGGTTGTACCTATCCATAAATTATGTTCACTATCTTCTTTAATAACACGTACAAAATCGTCGCTTAAACTGTTAGGATTATTTTTATTAAACCTGTAGTGATCAAACTTATTTGTTTTTGTATTCAGCATATTTAAACCGGCATCTTCTGTACCTGCCCAAATATTTCCTGCATCATCTTCCTCAACGGTGTTTACATAATCACTCGAAATACTGTTTACATTTTTGTCATCATGTTTGTAAGATGTGAACTGATCTTTTTCAATATTGTATTTGCAAAGACCGCCGCCCCAAGTTGCAATCCATATACTACCATCACGACTTTGAATAACAGCAGAAATAAAATTTCCGCTTATGCTGTTTTTGTTTTTAGGATCATTTTTATATACCGTGAATTTATAACCGTCGTATTTATTTAATCCTTCACGTGTGCCAAACCACATGAAGCCTCTGCTATCCTGCAAAATGCATAACACATTGCTTTGTGAAAGCCCATCGTCTGTTTTAAAATGATTGAACTGAAGTTCGCTTTTTTGGCAAATTGAAAAAACGGGAATGCCCAGCAACAAAAAAAGAAAGAGTTTGTTTTTCATAAAACCCGGTAGATATTGGTAGTGATATTATATACATGTTCAGGCAAGAAGTAAGATAAATATCATCTTCAAACTTCTAGCTCATCACATCATTTTACTTTTAATTGAATCGCCCATTTCTCAATCATCTTCGTTAATTCTTCCATTTTAAAAGGCTTGCTTATATAATCATCCATTCCCGCACTAATACATTTTTGTTTATCACCTTGTATTGCATTTGCAGTCATTGCAATTATTACAGGCTGTGTGTTTAAGCAAAGACGAATCATGCGCGTTGTTTCCAGCCCGTCTTTCAAAGGCATTTGTACATCCATAAAAATGAGATCATATTTTCCATCGCTTACCAATTCCAATGCCTCTTCTCCATTTTGTGCTATCGTTACTTCATAACCTAATTTGTTTAATGCCTTTAAAGCTACTTTCTGATTGGTTTCATTATCTTCTGCAACTAAAATGCGCAAAGGATAATTGTTGGCAAAATATGTAGTTAATTTTGGCTTCTCACTTTGTTGTTCTGTTGTTTCTTTTTTGCTTAATTCGTGCGAAATATATTTATATAAAAGATGCTGCTTAACAGGTTTTGTAAGTGTTGCTTTAAATAAATTAGTATGTTGCTTATAACGCTCGTCTCCATTTAAATTTAAAAGCAGAATTGAAATGTTTGGATTGATTTTTTTAATCGCTTCTGATAATTCAATGCCATTCATTTGCGGCATTTCTAAATCTGTAATCACTAAATCAAACCGCGAATTTTTATTTATAACTTCCAATGCTTCTTTTGCTGATGATGTAACTATTGGTAATAAATTCCATTGCTCTAATTGCTTCTTTAAAATATTTCTGCTTGTAAAATTATCATCAACCAATAAAATGTTTTTTCTTCTAAGGTCTTCACCAAATTTATTTAGTGGTCGCTGAGGTTGTAAGCTAACTCTTATACAAATTTTAAATTTTATAATGGTGCCTGATCTGTTTCCCTGATTTGTTTCCAACTCTAATTTACCACCCATTAATGCAATTAGTTTTTTGCAAATGGCAAGTGATAAAACATTACTATCATTCTTTGTGCTGATTTCATTAATATCTTTTGATAAGAGTTCCATTTCATCATCAGGCATTCCAATTCCGGTGTCTCTTACTTCAAAAGAAATTTCCGCCTGGTTACCATCTAACATTCTTGCCAGATGCGCTGCAATTAAAATTTCGCCCTGTGTTGTAAACCTTAAAGAATTTTCAATAAGATTCATTAATATTTGTCTTAAGCGAAGTTCATCACCAACAACCATTTCCGGAACATCTTTATCCATAGAGTATATCAGCTCCAGGTTTGTGCGAACCGCTTTTTCTGCAAAAGAATCGAGCACAGTTTCTATTGTGTTGCGCAAATCAAAATCTTTATCTTCCAGTTCCATTCTCTTTTCTTCTGTTGCTGCGTATTGCAAAACATCAGTAACCAGCATGTCGTTAATGGTTGTCATTAAACTTTCACTGCTTTCAATAATTACTTCTGCATACTCGCGCTGCTCCGCAGTTAGTTCCGTTTCAGAAAGTAAAGATGCCATTCCAATCACACCGTTCATCGGCGTTCTTATTTCATGACTAAGTTTTGCAAGCAAAACACTTTTAAAGTTTGCAGCTGCTTCTGCTTCTTCTATTGCCTTTTGCTCGTTTTCTTTTGCGTAATTCAGCAACTCTTTATATTCAACTACACGTTGCTGTAAAATGCCATTTGTATTTAATGCAGTGTTTAATTTTCTTCTTGTTAAAAGAAAAACTATACCACCCACAACAAGCGCAACAAAAGGGCTAAACCACCACATTTGCCATATCATTAAAATTGCTGAAAAGTAAATTTGATTTATCATAAGTTATTTTCTTCAGTTTGATACAAGAGACTCATAAGTAATTTCATCGCTGATCTCCACCCAGTCTTTTACGGGCGATTTAAATGTTTCGCGCTCGTTTGTTTTCTTGCTTTCAAGAATTATTACTTCTGATGTTGCCAGCTTATCAAGCAATAAAATATCTTTTAAAAAAGGGTTCCATGCAAAGAGCAATTCATAAATGGGTTTCCATAAAATAACCCAGCTAAAAACGTCGAGACAATTTTTTAAACCGTTATAAATTCCGCCAACAACATGTTCAGAAATAATAAGCGGCAAAAACCACTGACATATAATTACAATAACGCCACTTATGGCAAGCTGTGCAAAATTGCGCCGCTTAAATTTTATGAATTCATCTTTCCTGATTTCTCTTTTAATAGAAAAATGTCTTTTAACGGCGTACATCAACGGTTCCGCATATTGCCTGTTAATTATGCCGGGGCAATTAAGCTTATAAAAAATTGCAGAATATCTTTTTGCAGATTCTACTGCGGTAAGGATATAGTTTTCGAATTTCTGGCTTATTTGTTTTTTGTACAATGGTGAAGGATCATGCGCATTAAAATAACCATTGATGGTTTGAAGATCTACTGTAAGAAAAATATTTATTTTCTCTGTTAGCGACTTGCTCATGAGGCGGATACTGGTTTTAAAACGAACAAGTCAACGTGAACTGAAAGACTGCAAGATATTTACGAAATGACTTTACATCTTACAGAGGACGTTGGATTGTTTCGGCAATAAGAATAATATAAAAAATTATTGCAATACATTTCAAACGTATCATTTTAAAAAAAAGTATCAAAGTGGATAAAAAACTTGCATAAAAATTATGGTATCAGGATTGAGGTAGATAACAAAAAAATATATGGCAAAGAAATCAGCCAGCAGGAAAATCGCTAAAAAATCAACAACCAAAAAGAAATCTGCATCAAAAAAATGGTCAAAAAAAGTTACACAAACAAGTGATGCAATGGATTTGGAGAAAGATGTTTTCAAACAAAAAGATCCAAAAGCTATTGCAAAATCTGTAAAGCGCTCCGCAGAAAAAAGCAAACGCAAAAAAGCCGGGCCGTTTCAATCCGCTATGTCAATGATAAATTTTTATGAGAACCGTGGAGGCAAAAACATTAAAGCAGGACAAAAGAAAGTACTCGACAAATCAAAAGATGAATTGCGCAAATTATACGGAAAGGAAAAGCAATAACTAAATTAATAGGTTCCGCTACCGTGACCATTGTTACCTGAACTGCTTCCGCCGTTGCAAGTATGCCCTTGCTGCGTTGTAGTTTGTGTTTGATTCTGATCTTGTGTTTGCGTGCTTACCGTTGTGTTTGTTGTAGCGGTAGTTTTTTTAGCGGGCGCTTTTACATTTTTAGAACAACTGGTTGCAAAAACGAGGTAAAAAATGCAAACGAAAGTTTGTAAAATTATTTTTTTCATGGCGCAAGACTTAGTTCAAATTTTACGAAATATATTTCAATTTATAAAACTGAAATATTCTTGAAACGGTTGCCGCGATTCTGATTATTTCATTCATGAAAAAATCACTAAGAATGAATAACGGATTTTTACATCACTTGCCGTTCCTTCAATTCTAAATATTTATTGATAGTGTTGGCTGTAAGTTTTTGTGGTGGTGTAAGTAGACTCATAATGCCGTGTTTCTGTAATTCCTTTACCATTTGTCTTTTTTCAAATGCAAATTTATTGGCGATGGTTTTATAATAAACCTGTTCTACGTTATGCGCTTTCTGCTGTTGTAATTCTGCTAATTCTGTGTTCTCAAAAAATATTACCAGCAAAGGATGATGCGTAGAAAGTTGTTTTAGGTAAGGCAGTTGTCTTTCCAAACTGTAAAGACTTTCAAAGTTTGTAAATAAAATCAGTAAGCTGCGTTGATTAACATGATAACGCGTATAAACATACAGCGCTTCAAAATCACTGTCTTTAAAATCTGTTTGCTGTTTATAAAGTGTTTCAAGAATAAAATTTATTTGCGTTGGTTTTTTATCCGGTTGAACGAATTGATCGATTTTATTTCCAAAAGTTAGTAAGCCACTTTTATCTTGTTTAAGTAAAACGATATTGCTAAGAACGAGCGTTGCGTTAATTGCATAATCAAGCAGTGTTAAACCTTCAAAAGGCATTTTCATGCTGCGGCCTTTATCAATTAAACAAATTACCTGCTGGCTTCTTTCATCAATATAATTGTTCACCATTAAACTATTCTTTCTCGCAGTTGCTTTCCAATTTAAACGGCGGTAATCATCGCCCTGCACATATTCTTTTATTTGCTCAAACTCAAGGCTGCTGCCCAACTTGCGCAATCTTCTTGAGCCCGAAGCCTGCAATTGATTTGTAACTGCCATCAACTGGTATCGTCTCATTTGCAGGTAAGATGGATAAACACAAACTGTTTTTTCTTCGCCGGAGGATATGTGCCGTATAACCATATTAAGCGGTCCGCACAAAAACAAGTTGATAATTCCAAAAAAATATTCGCCGCGTTCTGTTGGTTTTAAAAAATAATCAAATGAAAAACTTTGGTTTGCGTTTAATGAGAAATGGTGTTGCCATTTTCTGTTTTGAAATTGAACTGGTAATTCATCAACAATTGCAACACGTATTTTATAGGAACGATGATTTGCGATTTGTATCGTTACTTTATTATCGTCTCCATTACTAAACCTGTCTGTACAAAAACGTTTTGCTGTCACCGGTTTATTTCCCGCAAAAACAATAATAAAATCCAGGGCCGTAGCAATGCCTAAACAGAGAAAAGCAAGTGATGCAATTTGCAGTAAAGGTGCTGAGTAAAATGCAAGAATAAATAGCGCCACAATTGCAGCACCGATTGTATAAAACAGCGGCGTGAAATAAAACCGCAACCTGTAAAAAAATCTTTTCAGCATTATCTTGGCACTTCAATGGAATGAATAATTTTTTCGATTATTTCATCTTCAGGTATTCCTTCCATTTCTTTTTCAGGCGTAAGAATTATTCTGTGACGAAGAACAGGTTTTGCTACATAAACAACATCATCAGGAATAACAAAATCTCTTCCTGATAAAGCAGCCCACGCTTTTGCAGCATTTAAAATTGCAATCGTTGCTCTTGGTGACGCGCCGAGATAAATTGATTTATCGTTGCGCGTGGCAACAGAAATTTTTGCGATAAACTGTATCAGCTTTTCTTCAACAACAATATTTTTTATTAACTGGCGAAGCTGAATAACCTGCTCATCGCTTATAACCGGTTGCACAATATTCACAACATTTTCTTCAGTTAGTTCATTAAAGCGTTGCAGAATATTTATTTCTTCTGCTTCAGTTGGATAGGGCACAATTATCTTAAATAGAAAACGATCTAACTGCGCTTCAGGCAAACGATACGTGCCTTCCTGTTCAATAGGGTTTTGTGTTGCAATAACCATGAATGGATTATTCATTACATGCGTAATTCCATCCATCGTTACTTGCTGTTCCTGCATTACTTCAAACAAAGCAGCTTGTGTTTTTGCAGGTGCACGGTTTATTTCATCAATCAAAACAACATTGCTGAAAACCGGCCCGCGTTTAAATTCAAATTTGCCTGTGCCGGGGTTAAAAATACTTGTGCCCAAAACATCACTCGGCATTAGGTCAGGCGTAAACTGTATGCGACTAAAACCTGTTTGCAAACATTTTGCAACGAGTCTTGCTGTAAGTGTTTTTGCAACACCGGGAACGCCTTCAATTAACACATGACCGTTTGCAAGAATTGCTACCATTATCAACCGAACCATATCATCTTGCCCAACGATAACTTTTTTTATTTCATGCTGCAGGTTAAGCATGGCTGTATTCAGTTCATCTAAATTTATTCTTTGCTCAAAAATTTCTTCACTCATAATTATGTTGTTTTATAAAAATTTTCTAATTGTTCATAGTAGTCCATTAATTGTTTTTGCGTAATGGCTTCGCTTAAATTTATTGTATGAATGGTTTCAATTATTGCATCTATCTCATTAATATTTTTGTTTGATTTTGCAGCAAGCAACTCAACAAACGAGCTATTTAATTCTGCAGTTGAAATTTTATAATTGTTGCGCACATAATCTAAAAAATACTGGGTTAGTTTTTCTGCAAGATTTTTATGATCTGCTTTTTCATAATATAATTTTCCGATTGTTGTAACAAATTCAAGCGAATCATTTTTTGGTTTTTCATAATTTGGAATAATGCGCTGCCTGCGTTTAATTTCTGTAACAATATAAAGAAACAATAGTAACAACGTAATCCAAAAAGCCCACTTAAAGTTCTCGTATTTTAAAATAACAGATAATATTCCATGGCTTTCCTGTGGCTGATTATTGCTTTCAAAATGATATAAATAATATTCATCCCAAACAATCTTCTTCGCATCGGAGGGCAACAAACTCATCAGCTTTTCAAAGTATTGGCGGTTGTTATCGTACAATAAAAAAAAGTTTGTAAACGCAATAGGTGCATTGTGTAAAAAGAAAATGCCTTTCATTGAATGCACGGCAATAAGATTTGCATTTGATGCGCCTGAATAACCAAGATGATATGTAAAAACACTATCCGTTTTTGAAAATGAATTTGTAAAATCTGCGCCGGGATATTGATAAGAAAGCGGCGTTTTAAAATCACTTGAATCAAGTTGTACAATGGTTGAATCGAAAGGGTTGAACGGATGATGAATTTCCAACATCAATTTAAAAAATTCAGTGTGCGTTTTTTCTTTCAGCTTAAAAAACTTAGCTGCATCACTCGTTATTTCAAATGCTGAAATAAAAACGTAATTCCCTTTTTGAATGAAGCCTGTTAAATAATCCAATTCTTCTTCTGAAGGATTAAAAGTTTTTGCAACAATGAATAGGATTTGTTTTGTTGAATCGCTGGTAAGTGTTTGCCATTCGCCCGGTGCATTCCTGTTTGTTTGAATGGTTGCGTGTGGAAATTCTTTTCGCAAAAGATTATATGCAGCATAAGTGCCATATGGAATTTTATCACGAACGCCAAGTGTTATCCTGTCATCAAAAACGCGCGGCTTTTTATATAAGAATAAAAAGGCAATAGCACCAAGCAGCAATGCAAGCGCGATATATGGCAACGTTTTCCTCATGCAATTTTATTTTGAAGCATGAGGAAATCATTTTTTATTACTTTATATTTTTCGAAAGCAATTTCAAATTTGCCATACCAAACATATTCGTAATCGCGTGTTACATGCGAAAAATCATTGTACAGTTTCGACTGATACAATTGCTGCAGGTAGCGCAGGTTTGTATAATCCGGCTGATATTTTATATGATTTGTTTCGCTGAGTAATTTTAATGTTTGTAAAAACATAAGCCGCACTGCGAGCCGGTAATTTTGTTCTGTTTCTGCTTTGTGAATTAAGTTATTATATGAGAGTTCAAAAATATTTTCATCTTCTTCCGCATTTTCGTGTGATGAAGCAACAGATTCTCTTGAGAAAAGACCGATTTTATTTTGAAATAAGAAATAAATTATTGCGGCTAAGAATACACCAATTATAATAAACCAAATAATAAAACGAAACCATGTTTGTTGTGTAAAATCAGTTTTTCCTGGTTCGGTAAATTGCACGTTCGCTGCTTTTTCAAGGCTATCTCTAAAAGCTGAATCTGTTTGTAATCTTTTTTCAATTTTTTCAATTTCCGGCACATACCAGAAATCTGATTGATTCTTTAATTCTTTTACATCTTTATCAATTAAGTTTCGTTCAGCAAATTTTTGCTTTGTATATGCCTGTGAGAAATCTTCTTTCCAGTTAAAAAAATATTGTGAAGTATCGTAGATATGTTTTACGGTTGTATCAACATACGCGTCATCTTCGTCTTCATCGTCAGAATCATTTTCGTTGTTTGAAGGTTGCGTGATTGAATCAATGTTCGAAAAACTTACCGTGTCAACAACAGTTGTATCATTTTGTGCGTGTGATAAATGAAACATCAGCAGTAACGCTAAAACAAAAAAACTTTTTGCAACAGTTTTAAAATGTAACAAGCTAATGCGCTTCACAACAATAAGAAAACTACGATGTTTAAAATGCAGCATGCTGGATTAAGTAAGATTTGTTTTTCGCTTAAGCCTGATAGGATAAATAATAAAGTATCCAATTACTACTGTTAGTGAAAGTGTGATAATAAATATTTTCAACCAAAACGGCATATCTGTATGCCGTGTAATAAAACCTTCGAAAAAAGCAGCTATGAAAAGCATGGGAACGTTTGACATTGCGATGATCAAGCCTTCTTTTGCGCCTTGTTTTAGTGCATCAATACGTTTTATTGTGCCGGGGAAAAGCCAGCTTTTTGCCAGTACAATTCCAGAAGTAGCGGAAATAACAAAGGTTGAGAGTTCAAGTGTTCCGTGAATCATTATTGTGAGCAAACTGTTTTCAAGCAAACCATTATTATAAAACATGTTTTCAAATGCGCCTACCATAACAGCATTGTACATTAAACTGTGAATAGTAGGGTATGCAAATAAAATACCGCCGCCAAATTCAAGCAGCGAAACGTACATGTTGTTGATGAAAATATAAATAAAGGAAAGAAATTCGTTGCCATATCCATATACACCAAACGGATGACCTTCTTTGATATTTTTCAAGGTCATATCAACATAGTTATCGCCTAAAATTTGGCGAATAAAATTTTCATCATCCCTTGCCGAAAAAAATCCAATCGTAACAAATAAAACAAAAAGGCAAAAACTTATTAATAAAACCTTCTGATGTTTTGCAATTATGAGTGGTAAAGTATATTTGAAAAAACTAAAAATGCGATTCCTGTTCTCTTTTTTATTTTGATAAATAGCCAGATATTTTTTAGCAGCTTCTGCATTTAAATATTGTGTTGTTTTACTTACGGGATAAAAAGTTTTACTATAGCCGAGGTCATCAACTAACTGTATAAATTCTTTTGCCATTTCGTCTGGATGATTACTGGGAAAATCCTGTATTTGTTTCCAGCGTTCTCTGTTGCGTTTTATGAAAAGGGCTTCTCTCATTGTAGAAAAAATTCAAATTAAGAGCACCAAGAACAGGTAAAAACTTATTTTGAAAATATTTAAAAATAAAGCAAAAGCAATTTCTGTTTTAATATTTATATATTGGAATTTATTTGAGATTTGTTTTTTGCTTTTGGAATTAATTTACAATGGAAAAAATAAAAATTGCAACCAGTTTTAATATTGAACTTGAATTTGAAACACCTGAATTTCATAAAAGATTTTTTGCCTGGCTGATTGATCTGTTTATACTTTTTACTTATTGCATGGTCGTTTACAATATTCTTGACAAAACCACTGCCACACATAAATCTTCTGATAATGACATGCCGTTTCTGTATAACTTAAATGCTGTTTATTTATTGCTTTATGTGCCTGTGCTTATATATCATTTGTTTTTCGAGATCACGATGAACGGGCAAAGCATTGGTAAAAAATTAATGGGTTTAAGAGTGATCGCTGAAAATGGCGGCAGGCCTGCATTGCATCAATATTTAATAAGATGGCTATTGCGCCCGTTTGATTTTTTCTTTTTTGGTTTAGTTGGATTGCTTACAGTGTTGAATACTAAAAAAAATCAAAGGCTTGGTGATTTAGCTGCCGGTACATTAATTATTAAGACCAAGATTGAGACAGATATTAACGACACGGTTTTTCATGAATTAAATGAAGGTTATAAACCTAAGTTTAAAGAAGTAATGCTTTTAAGTGATCGTGACATGAATACAATTAAAGGTGTGCTGAATAATTGCAGAAGATATAAAACGTTTGATGTTGCTGCACGCATGAGCGAAAAAATAAGGGAGGTACTTCATATTTCTGATTACCACGAGCCTGTTGAATTTTTAGAAACCTTACTAAAAGACTATAACTATTATTCTAATCAGGAATGAATGGAAATATTAAACACATTAAATAATTCGTGAAAATCCTTACTATTTAATGATTAGCAGCCTTACTGCGACTTAATATCAAAACATGTTCATTATTTTTTAAATACGATGCTAAAAGCTTTCTTATTCTACTCATTAAGCATACGATTGTTCGTTAAGACGTACCCAATTTGTGGTCTTGAATCACCATATCGGTCAATTTTTGTCCATTTTGTGGAAAATTTTGGAAACTTTAATTTTTTGCATGGTTTTAGTTATAAACTTGCCATTAAAAATTAAAATCTAAAATTCCTTTATTTTATGAAAAACAACATGTTTGTTGCTGCAGTATTATTTACTGTGATTGCAGGGGTATCTTGTCAAAAAGACAATGTTTCAGTGACGTCTCCGGTTTCAGCTTCACAGGTTGATGATATGTACACAGAAACATCGCCAACGGTACAAACCCCAATTACTAAAACAATTAATCCGAATGTCGGTGGTTATCTTGAGGCTTTGCCGGCCCATTATAATGATCATCCCAAAAAACGCTATCCTCTTATTATATTTTTACATGGGCAGGGTGAATTAGGGAGTGGATCAACTTCAGACTTAAACAAGATAACTGACAATGCTATTCCAAAATTAATTGCAAACAAAACTTTTCCTTCTAATTTCATTGTTCATGACACAACTTTCCAATTTATTGTTCTTTCCCCTCAATTCAAATCATGGCCACAAACCACTGACGTTGACGCAATGCTGAATTATGCAGGAAGAAAATACAGGGTAGATTTCTCAAGAGTATACTTGTGCGGTTTAAGCATGGGTGGCGGCGGCGTATGGGACGCTTCATGGGTAAATGGCAGACGTTTTACAGCCATTGTGCCAATAGCCGGCGCATCTTGGCCTACTTCAGAAAAAGGCCAATACATTGCTGAAGATACTGTAGCAGTATGGGCATTCCATAATAATAACGATCCTACCGTTCCTTCATGGTATAGTGTAGATTATGTTCAATATATCAACGATTATAATCCTGTTATCCAGGCTAAATTAACTGAATTTAATTCTGCTTCTCATGACGCATGGACAACAGCAACCGATCCTAATTACAAAGAAAATGGCAAGAACATTTATGAATGGATGCTTTCTTACAAAAAATCAAAATAAAATAATTACTGACTAAATACAAGGTTGTTTCAAATCTGAAACAACCTTTTTTATTTAAGATATATTGTAAGTTATCTTGATCAATTTCTAATCAAGGCTCTGATTAGCTGTTTGAGCTAACTTCAATAACCGGTCATATTGCTCTGGGGTAAGATCATTATAGAAATAATAAACGGGATCAACCGGGTTTCCATTTCTGTGCACTTCATAGTGGCAATGCGGACCAGTGCTTTTCCCCGTGCTGCCCACATAACCTATTACTTCGCCACGTTTTACTTTTTGTCCCTGTCTTGCCTTTATGCGATACATGTGTCCATATAAAGTTTCATATCCAAAGCCATGATCAATTATTACACGATTACCATAGCCGCCTTCATTAAAACCTGCATCAGTTACAACGCCGTCTGCCGTTGCATAAATTGGTGTGCCGATTGGCGCAGCAAAATCTAACCCCGCATGATATTTTGGTACCTTATAAACAGGATCGATGCGTGTTCCAAAGCCGGATGCAATACGTGTTAAATCTTTATCACTTACAGGTTGTATTGCCGGAATTGCGGCTAATAATTTCTCCTTATTCTTTACCATCTTTTCGATGTCACTATAACTTTTTTCCTGGTATGCAGCCAGCAGTATTAGTTTGTTTAATTGAGACCCAATACTTTTTATGAGATCTGTTTCACCAAGACTTGTTACAAGCTGTATTTCTTTAGATTTTTCCATTGCTTTTAATCGTGCACTATCTGGTATGGGCGAAGATTCAAATATGGAACGATAAACATTATTGTCACGCTTTGAAAGTTCATCCATCTTTTGTTGTAACAGGTTTACCTGTTGTTGCAACACCGTGTAATCATCCTTTAAATCTGCGTTCTGCTGTTCAAGCAATTTTGTTTTTGGAGAATCTATATATTGAAATGCAATCACCACAATTATACCCGCCGTAACAATAGCGGTTGCAAAAAAAGCAAATACACGCAACAGCTTTACACGTAGCGGTGTAACTAATTTTTCAAAACGAAGTGTGTGTGTGTTAAAGAAGTATTTGATGTTTTTCATTGACAAGTTGAAGTGAAATTCAAAATGCAAACTCAGTTTACTTTTTATAAACGCTCAAAGATAATTTTAATCAGTACAAACAATTTATTAAAAATGATACGTGCCTCTTAATTAAAAATTGCTGATATTTTTATCAATTATCTTTGGCGTTCTTAAAAATTTAAGCGGAATTATTTAATTATTAATGATGATGACTTCAGCAGAGATCAGGCAAAAGTTTCTTGATTTTTTTAAAAGCAAAGGACACGAAATTGTCCCTTCTGCACCTATCGTTATAAAAAATGACCCGACGTTAATGTTTACCAATGCCGGCATGAACCAGTTCAAAGATTATTTCCTTGGTAATAAACAAGCGCCTTACAAACGTGTTGCCGATACGCAGAAATGTTTGCGTGTCAGCGGTAAACATAACGACTTGGAAGAAGTTGGTGTGGATACGTATCATCACACGATGTTTGAAATGTTGGGCAACTGGAGCTTTGGTGATTATTTTAAAGCGGAAGCCATTGCTTGGAGCTGGGAACTGCTGACTGAAGTATTTAAAATTGATAAAGAAAAATTATACGTTACCATTTTTGAAGGCGATGCAAAAGAAGGTTTGCCAAAAGATGATGAAGCTTTTAATGAATGGAAAAAACATATTGCAGAAGACAGAATTTTACCCGGCAATAAAAAAGATAATTTTTGGGAAATGGGCGATATTGGTCCGTGCGGACCTTGCACCGAAATTCATTATGACGGTCGCAGCGATGAAGAAAGAAAAAATGTTGATGGAAAAACTTTAGTGAATGCAGATAACCCGCAGGTGATTGAAATATGGAACGTAGTATTCATTCAATTCAATCGTTTAAAAAATGGAAGCCTTGAGCAATTGCCGCAAAAACATGTTGATACAGGAATGGGTTTTGAACGATTGGTGCGTGTGCTGCAAAACAAACACAGCAATTACGATACGGATGTTTTTACCGGAACAATTGCTGAGATAGAAAAAATCACTAACAAAAAATATGATTATGGCAACAGTAAAGAAGCTGTTGCGTTTCGTGTGTTAGCCGACCATATTCGTGCTATTAGCTTTACCATTGCTGATGGACAGTTGCCTTCAAACACAGGCGCCGGTTATGTTATAAGAAGAATCCTGCGCAGGGCTGTTCGTTATTATTTTTCATACCTCGATTATAAACAGCCATTGTTGTTTCAATTAGTTTCAATCATTGCAAAACAATTTGAAAATGTTTTTCCTGAACTCAATCAACAAAAGGATTTTGTAATAAAAGTTATAAAAGAAGAAGAAGATGCGTTTTTGAGAACGTTGGGAAGAGGGATTCAAAGATTTGAAGCTTTAATCCATTCTTTAAAAAATGTAAAACTTATTACAGAACATAGAGGAGAAAGGCAATATTCAAATGTTCCTTTTTCTGGTGAAGATGCGTTTGAATTATATGATACTTATGGTTTTCCTCTTGATTTAACTCAACTTCTTGCGAAGGAGGAAGGATTTGAAGTTGATGTGAATGAGTTTAATCAATCCATGCAACAACAAAAAAACCGTTCACGTGCGGCAACAGCAATTGATACAGAAGATTGGGTTATTGTAAATGATGATGTGGCTTTAAGTGAGTTTGTTGGCTATGATTCAACAGAGTTAAGAACGAAAATTGCCAAATACAGGAAAGTAAAATCAAAAGGTAAAGAACAATATCAAATTGTTTTGGAATCAACACCGTTTTATGCAGAAAGCGGCGGACAGGTTGGAGATACTGGACAGTTAATAGTTGACAATGTACAGTCGATAATTACTGATACCAAGAAAGAGAATAACTTAATTATTCATTTTGCAGATTCGCTTCCCGGAAATCTTGCAGATGACATAATTGCAAAAGTTGATTTTGAAAAAAGAAAGCAAACAGCAATTCATCACAGCGCAACACATTTATTACACGCTGCATTAAGAAAAGTTTTAGGAACGCATGTGCAGCAAAAAGGCAGTTTGGTAAACGCAGAACATTTGCGTTTCGATTTTTCTCACTTCGCAAAAATGACGGATGAAGAAATTGAAAAAGTGGAAGCAATCGTAAATGAAAAAATTCGCGGGAATATTCCTGTCGTTATAAAACAAATGCCAAAAGATGAAGCGCTAAAACTTGGTGCAATGGCATTATTTGGAGAAAAATATGGAGACGTTGTTCGTGTTGTTATCATCGACCCAAAATATTCTGTTGAGCTTTGCGGCGGCACACATGTTGGCGCAACGGGCGAACTTGGTTTCTTTAAAATAAAATTAGAAACTTCCGTAGCTGCCGGTGTACGTCGTATAGAAGCTGTTAGTGGTAATGCTGCTGAAACACTTATTCAGAAAGAGTTTGAGCAAATGCGCTCTGTTCGCGAAGCATTAAAAAATCCGAAAGATATTTCTAAGGCAATTGAAAATTTATCAACCGAAAATGCAGAATTAAAAAAGCAATTGGAAAGTTTTGAAGCAAAGCAGCTACAGAACACAAGAAACATTTTAATGCAAAGGATACAACTCATCAACAATATAAGTTTTATTGGTGAAGAAGTTGAAGTGACTAATGCCGATGCTCTAAAAAAATTAGCCTTCGATTTAAAACATTCATTAATTGCAGAAGGTCATGAAGGTTTATTTTTTGTGGTGCTTGTTGCTAACATACAAGGCAAAGCATCTGTTGCTATTTTAATTGATGATAAACTATCTGCCGATAAAAATCTTGATGCTTCAAAAATCATCAAACAAAATATTGCGCCATTAATTAAAGGTGGCGGCGGCGGGCAAAAAACTTTGGCAACTGCCGGTGGGCAAGATGCAAGTAATTTGGCAAAAGTGATTGAAGTGGTGAAAGGTTTGCTGTAGCATCAAATAAAATTTATTCCCTAAAACCTGCAACTCAAAACTCCCTTTATCTTCGCCGCATGTTGTTTGCAGAAGTTATTGGTCAGCAGAAAACAAAATTGCATTTACTGGAAATGGTTGAGCAAAACCGTTTAAGCCATGCTTTATTGTTTTTAGGAAAAGAGGGAAATGGCGCTTTGCCATTGGCTTTGGCATTTGCACAATACATAAGCCTGTTGCCTTCATTGGCAAAAGAAAATGCAGCAGCATCATTGTTTGGCGAACCTGTTGAGGAAGTAAAACCAGTATTTCCAAAAACCACAGATGAAGCAGATGCCTTTATGCAAAAACAAAATGCTTTTTCAAAAGCAAAAAATTATGTGCATCCCGATATTCATTTTTCATACCCGGTTATACCAAAAAAATCTGGCGACAAACCTGTGAGTACAGATTATGTTGAAGAGTGGCGTGAGTTCATTCAACAATATGCATATGGTAATGTTTACGACTGGCTGCAATTCATCGGTGCAGAAAATAAACAGGGAAATATTACGGCGGAAGAATGCAATGACATTATTCACAAACTCAATTTAAAAAGTTTTGAAAGCCCTTATAAAATTTTGTTGATGTGGATGCCGGAGTATCTTGGCAAAGAAGGCAATAAATTATTAAAGCTTATTGAAGAGCCGCCGGCAAATACCTTATTTATATTAGTAGCAGAAAATGAAGATCTGATCTTGCCAACGATTCTTAGCCGCTGTCAGTTAATTAAGCTAGGCACTTTAGAAACCTCCGAGATTTCGGATGCATTAATAAAACGCGGAAGTATTGATATAGAGAAAGCGCAACAAACCGCCGCCATTTCGCAAAATAATTATCGTGAAGCATTGCAACTTTTGCAAAATGCTTCTGAAGATTGGCAATCGTTATTGCGGGAATGGTTGAATGCAACTTTAAAAAACGGCCCGGCAGCACAGGCAAAATGGATAGAAGAAATAAACAAACTTGGTCGGGAGAAGCAAAAACAATTTCTCCTTTATTTTATTCACCTGCTGCAGCAAAGCATTCATATCCGATTTGCCGGCAAGGTTTCTATCGCTGCTTCAGAAAAAGATTTTGCAGAACGGCTTAATAAGATTGCTTCAGTAAATCATCAGCAGGCAATCATTGAAGAATTAAATAAAGCAGTGTATTACATTGAGCGAAATGCGAACGCAAAAATGCTTTTTCATGCCCTTACAATCAAATTATATCATATCATTAAGAACAATGCTTTAATTTTGACGGATTAACATTGTAAATATTTTTCTATTTGCAATGCGTGAAAAAGAAATTGAAGTGATTTGGTATTCTGAGATCAGAATAAAAGCAACAGGTAACTGTACATAAACAGCAAAAAAGTTTTAATATAAACGTTATACATTTTGAAAACGTTATTTGAACTATATCCTTTCGCATCAGCATAAATTAATGCTGTTGTACGCTTTACCAAATTCACATCGTTTCTTATTTTTTAATTTGATTAACTAATAGCAATGGGCTGTGGTAATTGCGGTACGGGTAAACCTAATGGTTGTAAAAGTAATGGCGGATGTAGCACCGGCAGTTGTAATCGTATGAACGTGCACGACTGGCTTTGGAATTTGCCCATCAGCGATGCTGACAGCGCCTGTAAAATTGTTGAAGTAAGTTTTAATCACGGCAGCCGCAAAGATTATTATCGCAATGCTTCGCTGCAATATTTCGAAAAGGGCGACATGGTTACCGTGGAAGGTGTGAATGGCTTTGATGTGGGCGAAGTGAGTTTAACCGGCGAGCTGGTTCGGCTTCAGTTAAAGAAAAAAAATGTTAGTGAGTTTGGCATTGACATGAAAAAAATCATGCGGCTGAGCAATGAAAAAGACCTTGAACTTTTTGAAAAAAATAAAGCGCGTGAAAGAGATGCATTAACCTTAAGCCGCGTTATCGCAAAAAGCTTGAATCTTGATATGAAGTTGATTGAAGTAGAGATTCAGGCAGATGGTAAGAAAGGAACTTTTTTTTATACCGCAGATGATCGTGTTGATTTCAGGGAATTAATTAAACGTTATGCCAGTGAGTTTAGACTGAAGATCGAAATGCGGCAGGTTGGTATTCGCCAGGGCGCTGCAAAAGTTGGCGGCATCGGTAGTTGTGGAAGAGAATTATGTTGCAGTACCTGGTTAACTGATTTTAAAAGCGTAACTACAACCGCAGCGCGTTATCAAAATCTTTCTATCAATCAAACAAAATTGAGCGGGCAATGCGGAAGGTTGAAATGTTGTTTGAATTATGAGCTTGATACTTACCTGGATGCGTTGCAGGGTTTTCCTGATAATGCAGATACATTGGAAACTGCGAAGGGCACAGCGATCTTAATTAAGAAAGATATTTTTAAAAACCTGATGTGGTATATTTTGCAGGGAGGCGCCAAGCATTATCCATTAACTATTCGTCGCGTTAAAGAAATTAAACAATTAAATGCACAAGGCGTAAAGCCTGATGATTTGCAGCCGGTAGAACTTACAACATCCAAAGAAAGTGAACACAATTTTGTTGATGTGGTTGGACAATTAACCATTAACAATCTTGAAAAAACATCGCAACGCAATAAAGAAAGGCAAAGGCACCAGAAAAGAAACGAAAATATAAAACAGCAGAAGCCGAATTCAAATCAAAAAGATTTCAAACAAAATCCTCAAAGGCCAAATCAAAACAGACCGCCGCAAAATAACAGGAATAAACCGCCACAAAAAGGAAGATGATCATTCTTTTTTAGCTCTCAGTAAACTATCTCGGAGCAAGTCATTTTTCTTATAAGTCTTTAATTCTTTATGCAATTTCTTTTTATCATTTTTATTGAAGTGATATAAGCTTTTTAAATTTGGTTTGCCAGCATCAACCCATGTGCTGTACCAAAAATCTGAAACCATATTTGCAGAATGATTAAGTTGATTGTTGATGCTTGAACCTAAAGCAGCAGCATATTGTTTTGCAAATGCATCTGTATAAACTTTGGTTTTTCTACCATAGCGAACCACTTCAACATATTTTGAATCACCCGGAAAATTTTTTGCAACTTCTTTTTCTTTATTAAATAACTCCGGCAATAAATCATGTGCTTGTTTTACTGCATTCCAAACAGCAGCAGGTTTATCTTTTATATAAGTTGCTTTGTGGTTTGAATGCAAATTGTAACTGCTCAACTCTAACTCTGGAATCGTAGATTCCCACAATGCATGTAGTCCTTTTTGATTGGTTAATTGTCCATCATAATTTATAGCAGTATGCAAAGGCACATTTGCATCTTCAATATAATGCGCTAAATCATCAGCATAAAAAAATATGCTGTCTCCATTTTTTTGTTTGAATGCATTTGTAAGCAAAGAATCTTCAATCATAATTTCATAAGGAACATAGCCATATTTTTTAAGCGTATCAAAAGAATATTTTGCTATTGCCGTTTGAAAGTCGCGAGGCATTGTATTAACCGCGTCATTTCCGTAAGCTTCAACATCAATAAAATGTTTTGGACCTTCTTCTTTGTCTTTGTATCGCCGCTGGTCTGGTCTTATTGCGTTCGCTGTTAGCGAATCCATATTTGAAAAGAAAAAAAGTCTCAACTGTTTTGGCAATTGATAAACTGCTAACTGCGTTGCGGTTTCGTGTACATAAAAACCCCAGCTGCAAAGCGAAAGAATAATTATTGAACAAGTAAAAGCTATGGTTAAGGATGACAATTTGTTTTTCATGTTAAGGAAAAATGCAAATGTAACCGCATTGCATTATGGCGTAGTTTAAATAAATGTAAACTTGTTAAATACTGCTTAACAAAAATCCATCAAACACAACGTATTTTTGCCGTTTATGAATGAAGCATCGCGGAAATATGAAGCCGTAATTGGTTTGGAGGTTCATGCAAGATTAGCAACCAAAAGCAAATTATTTTGCAGCGATGCGAACGCTTATGGTGCGGCGCCAAACGAAAATGTTGGTGTAATTACTTTAGCGCATCCGGGCACTTTGCCCAAAACAAATAAAAAAGCAATTGAATATGCAACGATGACGGGTATTGCATGTAACTGTACCATCAATCAAAAAAATTATTTTGCACGCAAACATTATTTCTATCCTGATCTTCCAAAAGGATTTCAAACTTCACAACACACGATTCCGATTTGTTCGGGCGGACATGTTACCATTAAATCATCAACAGGTGAGCGCGATATAAAATTGCATCACATACATCTTGAAGAAGACGCAGGCAAAAGTATTCATGATATGGATGATGATTTTAGTTACATTGATTATAACCGTGCAGGAACACCGCTGATAGAGATTGTTACGGAACCTGATATGCATTCTGCAGAAGAAGCAGGTTTGTTTGTTACTGAATTAAGAAAATTAGTGCGATGGATAAATGTTTGTGATGGCAATATGGAAGAAGGAAGTTTGCGTTGCGATGCAAATGTTTCCATTCGCTTAAAAGGTGAAACGAAACTTGGGACTAAAGTTGAAGTGAAAAATTTAAATTCAATTCGCAATGTTAGAAAGGCAATTGAATTTGAGATAGGGCGTATGATTGATTTGCTGGAGAAAGGAGAGAAGATATTTCAGCAAACAAGAAGTTTTGATGCATCGAACGATACAACGTTTGCAATTCGGGAAAAAGAAGAAGCAAATGATTATCGCTATTTTCCCGAGCCGGATTTACCGCCATTAAATCTTAGTAACGTATATCTTCAAAACGTAAAAAATAATTTGCCTGCATTGCCTCAGCAGTTATATAAAAAATATCAATCAGAATTTGGTTTGAATGAATATGATGCAGCGCAATTAACAAGTGAGAAAGAAATTGCGGATTATTTTGAAGCAACCATTCAGCATACAAAAAATTATAAAGCAGTTGCCAACTGGATCAATGGTCCCGTTAAGCAAATGATGAATGACGCAAACATTTCGTTGCAGCAAATGCCAGCTAATAAACTCGCAGAAATAATCTCAATTGTTGAAAGCGGCGAAGTCAGTTTTTCAAATGCATCAGCGAAGTTGCTACCTGCAATCATTAATAAAAATGATGAAGCTATTGCTGAACTTGCAGCAAAGCTTGGCATCATTCAAACAAAAAATACAGATGAATTAAAGCAATGGATAAACGATGTCTTAAACAAAATGCCTGATAAAGTAACCGAATATAAAAAAGGGAAAAAAGGATTGATGGGTTTGTTTGTTGGGGAAGTTAAAAAAATAAGTAAAGGCAAAGCAGACGCCAGAATTGTAACACAAATACTTGAAGAAGCATTAAACTAATTATATGATGAAACTTTTTTCAATTGCAATTATTGCATCCGTAATATTTACTGCATGCAAAACAGAGAACGGAAAATTTACCGTTACAGGAAAAATTAAAAACGCGCCTTCTGATTCTTTATATCTTGAAAAGCTGTCTTACTCCGCTGATGATGGTAAAGTTGTTGATTCAACTAAGATTGATAAGGATGGAAGTTATAAATTAAACGGCGCCGATACGCAGCAGAACCTTTACATGCTGAGTTTTAAAAATAGTCCCGCAGTTATTTTAGTGAATGATGCCAATAAAATAAATGTTGATTTTGATTTGAAGGGTGTCGTTTATCCTGATGTAAGTGGTTCTGATGCCACGAAGGAACTCTATTCTTTTATCAAAAATTTCTGGCAAAAAGATTCTGTGCTTTCGGATAGTTATTACAAACTTGATTCAATGAACAAAACAGGTGTGCAGGATTCTATGTATGCTATGCAATTGCAGATGCAATACACCAGGCAACTAAGCGATCTTGATGATGTGCTCAGAAATTTTATAAAGACGTCAAAAAACCCTGCAGCAATTTGTTTTGCACTGGATAAAGCAAAAGGTGCTGTTAGTCCTGATGAATTAAATACAATGGCGCAGGATGCTTCGAAACGTTTTCCACAGCATAGTGGTCTTGCAATATTTAAGAGCCAGATTGCACAGGCTTTACAACAACAACAGCAAACAAACAATGGCGCTGCGGCATTATTAAATCAACCGGCACCGGCTTTAACGATGACAGATGTGAACGGGAAAAATGTTAGCATCAGTGACTTTAAAGGAAAATATTTGTTGGTTGATTTTTGGGCAAGCTGGTGCGGGCCTTGCAGAGCAGAAAACCCAAATGTTGTTGCAGCTTACAACAAGTTTAAAAATAAAAACTTTGCCATTCTTGGTGTTTCATTAGACGAAGACAAAGACGCATGGTTAAAAGCAATTAAAGATGATCATTTAGCCTGGACGCAGATGAGTGATTTAAAACAATGGAATAGCGCTGCAATAACTGCTTATCATTTTGATGGAATTCCTTTTAATGTTTTAATAGATCCGCAGGGAAAAATAATTGCAGAAGAATTGCGGGGCGAAGCGCTGCAACAAAAACTCAGCGAAGTACTTCAATAATTTTTCAGGAATATAGATTTTGAATATTCATATCCATTCGTTTACTTTGTGTTTCAAAGCACTTTTATGAATGAGGCGCAAAAGCTTTCAAACGAACTGCAGGATATAAAACAAATGATGGAGCGAAGCAGCCGCTTCATTAGTTTAAGCGGGTTAAGCGGTATTGCTGCAGGTATTTGTGCCCTGGCAGGAGCATGGTTTGCCAATTCATTAATAAACAAACAAACGGTACTTGACTTGCGTGCATCAGCAACATTACCTGATGCAATTCTTCATGGCGATTTTTTAAACAGCCGTTTATTGCAGGTTGCTTTTGTAACGTTTGTTGCCGCTTTTTTGTTTGCATTCCTGTTTACTTATCGTCGCAGTAAAAAAACAAATGTGCCTATCTGGGGAACTACGGCAAAGCGATTGATGATTAATGTGAGCATACCAATGATAACCGGCTGCGTTTTTTTATTGGCACTGATTAAAGCCGGTGCTTATGATTTTGTTGCTCCCGGGTGTTTGATATTTTATGGACTGGGTGTTTTAAATGCAAGTAAATACACACTGCCGGAAACAAGATATCTTGGATGTTGCGAAATTTTTTTAGGCTTAGTCAGTCTTTATTTTAAAGGCGACGGATTATATTTTTGGGCTGCCGGCTTTGGTGTGCTGCATATAGTGTATGGAATATTTATGTGGTGGAAATATGAACGGAGTTAATGTAATGAAGAATCCTATCGAAAATTTAAATAAAACTTTTGACAGTCGGGTACGATTGGGAATAATGAGTGCACTTATGGTGAATGAGTCTGTAAATTTTAATCAACTGAAAGAATTAATACAGGTAACAGATGGAAATCTTGCGAGCCATATAAAAGCGCTGGAAGATAATGGATACATAAAAATTCAGAAAGGATTTATTGGAAAAAAAACCAATACACTTTATTCGGTAACCAAAGCCGGGGAGAAAGCTTTTCAAACACATCTTGATGCCCT
>JBEHXR010000002.1:0-37086 GCA_048498595.1 Bacteroidota bacterium | reverse complement strand
AAATTAGGTTCATAAGCTTTGTATTCAACGAACAATTTCCAATCGTTTGGCAATGCTGAATAAACTTGCTGCAAACTTTCTAAAGTGTTTTGAAATGCTTTACGAAAATTTAACTGACCGGGAAAACATGAACCGTCTGAAAGCCATACTGTGAGCGCGTTTGAGCCAATTTCTTTTCCATATTTAATTACTTCGATGTTGTGATCGATTGCCTGGTTGCGCACATCTTTATTTATATGTTGCATTGATCCAAACTTGTAACTTAATTTTTGATTGAGCTGATCCTGGAAGGTATTTGAATTCATTGCATCAAACTTCAAATTGTATTGTGCAGCTAAAGTTTTAATGTTTGATGTGTTTGATGGAATATCCCACGGAATGTGTAAAGAAATTGCACCGCTTGATTTATTTAAAGCATGAAGCAAACCAATGTCTTCAATTTTTTCTTCGAGATTGCGTGGCTCACCGCCAATGCTAAATCTTCCGAATCGTGTACCGCCTGAACCCAAAGCCCATGAAGGAATTGCAACCTGGAACGCAATTAATTTTTCTAATACTTTATTTACATTCTCAATTTCACTTGCAATAAAATCAAATTTGCGTTTATGCTCTTTTAACAGAGCATTATTGTGTTCATCAATTTTATATGCTTCAATCTGCATAATATATTTTTAGTTATCTCAAAAAAGCCATCGCCACTCCTCCATCAACATTTAAAGTATTGCCGGTAGATTTATTCAGCAAACCGCTTACAAAAACGAAACATGCATTAGCAATATCTTCTGGAAGAATTGTTTCGTTTAATAAAGTCCGTTTTGCATAATAAGCAGGAAGTTCATCAACAGAAATGCCGTAAGCCTTTGCACGACCTTCTGCCCAACCGCCTGCCCAGATATTACTACCCGCAATAACAGCATCAGGATTTACACTGTTCACACGAATTTTATCATTGCCTAATTCTGCTGCCAGCAATCGCGAAAGATGCGCCTGTGCTGCTTTTGCGCTTCCATAAGCTGCATTGTTTGGACCTGATACAACACTATTCTTCGAAACAATATTTATAATATCTCCACCCATATTTTGCTCGCGCATAATTTCTATTGCATGTTTCGAAACAAGAAATTGTCCCTTCACCAAAATATCATACAACTTATCCCAATCTTCAATCGAATGTTCACTAATTGGTTTTGAAATGCTGATGCCTGCATTGTTTACAACAATATCAACTCCGCCAAATGCAAGCGCTGCTTCAGTAAATGCATTTTCGATAGTTTCATTATTCGTTACATCAAGCAATGCTGAAGCCGCTGTATCTTTTCCAAATTGTTTTTGGAATTCATCCATCGCGCCTTTCATTCTTTCTTCATTAATATCATTGATCACAACACAAGCCCCTTCTTCCGCAAACTTTTTTGCAATGGCTTTTCCAATTCCACCAGCACTTCCTGTAATTAATGCAATGCGACCGCTTAATATTTTTGGTTTCGGCATGCGCTGAAGCTTCGCTTCTTCCAACAGCCAATATTCAATATTGAATGCTTCTTGTCGCGGCAATGATGTGTACTCGCTGATTGCTTCTGCACCTTTCATTACGTTAATTGCATTGATATAAAATTCAGATGCAACACGTGCAGTTTGTTTATCTTTTGAAAAAGTAAACATTCCAACGCCGGGATATAAAATCACAACAGGATTTGCATCACGCATTGCAGGACTATTTGCGTGTTTGCAATTGTTGTAATAATCAGCATACATTTTTCTGTATGCTTCAAACTGCGGCGCCAGTCTTTCCTTTATTAAATTTATATTGCTGATGTTTTCATCGGCGGTAAGATTTAAAACCAGCGGTGAAATTTTTGTTCGCAGAAAGTGATCCGGACAGCTCGTACCCATGGGCGCTAATCTTTCTAAATCATTTGAGTTGATGAAATCAAGTACGCGATCATCATCAGTAAAATGTCCAATCATTTTTGTTTGTGAAGAACAAAAGCCACGAAGTATTGGTGCAAGTGTTGCAGCTTTTTTTAATCGTTCTTCTTTATTTAATGATTGAATTTTTTGTACGCCAAACACTGCCCGTTTCTTTCCATAATTATCTTCAAGATATTGCGCACAACGTTCAATTACTTCGAGTGTGTTTATATAACTTTCATATGCGGTATTTCCCCAGGTAAACAATCCATGCGATCCCAACATAATACCGCGCAGATTTGGGTTTTCATTAATTTGTTGCTGCAGTTTTAAACCCAAATCAAAACCGGGGCGCTGCCATTCAACCCAACCAATCGTTCCGTTAAATAATTGCTGCGTAATTTTTTTTCCATCTTTTGCCGCAGCGATTGCAATAGCTGCATCGGGATGTAAGTGATCAATATGTTTGAATGGAAGAAAGCCATGCAGCGGTGTATCTATCGAAGGCGCTTTTGAATTCAGATCATAAATACAATGATTGAATAATGCCACCATTTCATCTTCATGCTCAATGCCGCGATATATTTTTTTCAAACTCTGCAAACGGTCAACATATAAAGCGGCAAGACCGCTGCGTTTCATCGTGCCTAAATCTCCCCCGCTTCCTTTCACATACATTACTTCAACATCTTTATTTGTAAGCGGATCTTTCGCCATCACCTTACAAGAGGTGTTACCGCCACCATAATTTGTTAATCGCAAATCAGCACCAAGTAAGTTTGAACGATAAACAAGCAACGCTACTTCATCGCCTGCAAGTTCTGCAGCTTGCTTTTCATTCCACAAATAAGAAACATGTTTAAAACTTCTGACGGCTGAAGATGAATTATAAGCAACGTCTGTTTTTTCAGCATTCATAATTGTAAAACTTTTATTCTTTTAACCTTATAATTTTATTATTAACTCAAATCATTTCATTGCATTTCCAATACCAACCAACGCAACTGACAAAATAATTGTGATTACACCAATAACAATTGTTGTTTTTGTTTTTGATGCCACACCTTTCCATTCCTTCAATGCAAAACCCCACATGTTCGCAACCAAAATAATAAACGCCATGTGCAATATCCAGCTGCTGGCGCCATTACCTAATTTGCTTTCACCCATTCCGTAAAAGAAAAATTGCAGAAACCATGTTGTGCCTGCGAGTGCAGAGAATAAATAATTTCTTGCAAGATTCGTTTTGCTGTTTGTATAATCGCCAAACGTTTTGTTGCGTGCATTTAAAAACATGCACCAAACAAAGTTTGTTGTAAGTCCGCCCCACAACAGCACTATATAAATTACATTGTTACGATATAAAAAATTTATTGTTTCGGTTGGATGTGCAGCCTTCCATAAATTATTTGCTGTTTCTGCCATTGAAGAACCGGCTTCAATTCCGTAATTAAAACAGGCACTTAAAATTCCGGAGATGATGCAAACGATCAACCCTTTTACAAGATTGAATTCTTTAATGCTTTCTTTCTTTTTTTCTTCAGATAATTCTTTCTCTTTTAATATGCCTGCACGACCGCAAATAACAATTCCAATCAAACATAAAACAATACCAGCAAGCACAATGCGACCCCATGATGTTGTAAGCAAATCATTAAAAGTTGTTTTGCCTGGCTCCGGATGAAAGTTGTAATAGATTGATGGAACGAGTGCACCAAATGCAGACGTAAAACCAAGCAATACAGAATTGCCGAGACTCATTCCAAGATACCGCATTCCTAAGCCATACATTAATCCGCCAATGCCCCAAAGAATGCCCCAAAAATATGTCCACCAAAAAACAGAAGCACTTGTTTGCGCAATGATGTTTGAAAAATTTGGAATGGTTAACCAAGCTGCAATTGGCGGAACAATAAGCCATGAAAATAAACCACCAACAATCCAGTAACTTTCCCATGACCAACCTTTTACTTTCTTGTATGGCACATAAAAACTGCCAGAAGCAAAACCGCCAATAAAGTGAAATATAATTCCGATTAATATTTGCATTGTTTAAGTATGGCGCATGTAAAAATATTATTCATTCATTAAAATCGAAATAAAAACTGAATGAAGACAATTATTAAAAGCCGTAAGCTAACCCTTCTTATTCTTAAAACTTACATGGTCTGTACTGTGGTGGGCACAATATTTATTTCGGACGGTTTAGGTTGTTTCTTATATTTTCTTTTATAAGTAAACAGGAACCACAAAATATTATCACGAATGAGTAAATTATAAATTATTACAGGCAGAATTGCACCGATAATAATGCACGATATTAATATGATAAAAGGATTGTGAATGCCTGCAACATGTGTAAGAAATATTCTTACAAACGCAGCAATCATTACATGCATTACATAAATATTTAGTGAATGATAACCGAGTATGCGCAGCCATGATGCGGCGTTCCACCTTTGCAACATAAACGAAAACGCGAGCATGGTAAAGCAACCTGTCAGCGCAATTATTAAAAATTCCGCACGCATTAATTCAGTAGTTTGATAATACATGTGATTAACGAGATAGAAAGTTTGCGCTAATGCAAAAAACGGTATCGCAGCCAAAAGTGTAAGCGGATTCTTGAAAAACTTCTGAACCCTTTCATGAAAAAATAATTGTGAAATAGTATCGCCAAGCGCAAAAAATATTATAAACTCCATCCAGTCAGAAAGGATACTTATGCTTTGCATGTATGGCGATAAAAAGTAAAACCCTAATGCTATTGTTAGCAGCACCCACCATTTTTTGGTTATATATTTTTTGATGAGGGTATATATAACGGCTGCATTAAAGAGTGCAGGCAAATACCAGAACTGGTCAAGATTTCTTGGCTGATAAAATATATAAGTGTAATCAATTAAACCGCGATTTGAATTTGTAAACTTTGACAGGGCAATTTGCAATGTTATTTGAATAATAACCCAAATAAAATATGGATAGAGTAACGTTTCAAACTTTGATTCTATGTATTGCCGCACTGATCTTTTGCGTAAACTTAAACTTGCAAAAATGCCTGAAAGCATAAAAAATAATGGCATTCTGAAACTAAAAAAAACAAGGTTCGCGTTCTCGAGATAAGCAGGCGCGTAAATGCCGCTGCTTTGTATGCCCAACAGCGAATGCCTGTAAACAACCAATAAAATAGCGATGCCCTTTAAATAATCAACCCAATACAACCTGCTTTTTTCCAATGCAGGAAGATTGAATGCTTTTGATATGAATGATTGTTTTTTAACTGGTAAATTTTCCATCAGAAATTATTTTAAAACAGAAACAGAATCTTTGATCGGCATAGCATGTGAAACTTTATCTGCAGGTTGGGTTTTATATGACAGCTTATCTTTTAATTTTAAAAATCTTGATTCATATAATCTGAAACTTATTTCAGCAACTACATATACAATTAAAACGCACAACGGAAATAATGCAATTCTCACCCATACATTCTGCGGATGAAATAAATGATTGTAGAAATATACCACGATTATCCAATGAAACACATACATGCCGTATGATACTTTTCCGATTCTCACAACCCAATTTGTTTCTAATATTTTGCATACAGACTGAGAAAATTTTGTTTTGTTATCGCTTACCAATAACAAAATAAAAGATGCGAATAAAATATTCAGCAATGTGTATTGCCAAACATGTTCATATAAAATTGTTTCATCGTTACGATATCCAAAATCTGTGAAGTAAGAACCATTCGTTTTTGCATACAGAAATTTAATTAAACCGGCAGCAAGCACAACCAAACCACTAATTAAAAAAACAAGTTGTGGTTTTTTAATTTTTTTATCGAGTGATAAAACGGGTATAATGCCTCCGATAAAAAATGCATCAAGATGACTTAATGTATTAAAGTAAACTGAAGTTGCTGTGACGTTTGATGTTAAGCCTTCTTTTTCAAACCATACACCCAATGCATAACGTATTAACGGGCCTGCAAAAATGATTGTAATCATTAATCTTTTTGTAAACTTTGGAGCGCACAATAAAATAATGAACGGGAAAAAAATGTAAAACTGTTCTTCAACAGACAATGACCATAAGAAAGTAAAAACCGGTAAATTAATTACTGGTAAATGAAGTGTGTAATTAAATGTGTATGTAAGTAAAAATGGTAAATATTGCGGAAGACTTGCAGGCGAATTAAAAAATTTATAAGATAAAACAAGAAATAAAATATAAGCGAAATATAAAGGAAAGATACGCAGCGCTCTTCTCGTCCAGAATTTTTTAAACTTGAAAGAAGGAGCAGTGTCTGAAAATTTTTCTTTCCATAAAATACCAATAATTAAATAACCAGATAACACAAAGAAAAGCTGAACACCCATCCAGCCGAAGCGTGTAATTTCTGCATGAAAAGTCATTACCAATAAAATAGCAATTGCACGAACACCGTCTAAGCTTTTAATATATGTTCTGTTTGCATTCATTCAATTAATAAAAAAGCTTTTTGCTATTGCAATTTTGTTTGAGTGGCTGTATTATTTAAAAATATCTTCAAGGTTTCTGCCAATTAGTTTTTCTAAATCAAGTTTGATGAGATCCTGCTGAAGTTTCAGATTTACAGTTTTTACAACGCCTTCATTATATTTTGCTGAAGCATCGTTATATGCTTCAAGTGTTGCCGTGCCCTCGCTGAATTTTTGCTCTATCTGCAAATAATAAGCTTGTGCATCATCGTTCGATTGATTTTGTATTGCAATTAGTTTATCATACGTTCTGTATTGCAAATAATCACTTAAAACATTTGCTTTAATTGTTTGCTGTAACTCTAACTCCTGGTCTTTTACAATAATGCCTGATTCCTTTGTTATTTTATAATCTGATCCGCCTGAAAAAATTAAACCTAAAGGAATGGTTACTCCAAAAAAGTATCTCGGATAAACGTAAGCAGTTTGATTGGTGCGTTTACCTGCAAAAGTTTGATCGTTATAATTTGCAGAAATGCTTAATAAATTAAGCCATGCTTTTCTTTCTTTTTCTAACTGGTAATCTATCGTTTTGCGTTGCGCTTGTGCTTCATCAAATTTTGGCTGTTGCAATGCTAATTCAACCAAACGATTTTCAGTAATAGAATCTTTGTCGCGCTCAAATTTTGAAGAATACTGTGGAAGATATTGTTGATTATTATTTTGTTTATATGGTACAGTATCTCTGCGAACGTTACGTGCTGTATCAGAAATTTGTGCATTTGATCTGATGGCACATGCCAACAGCAGAACAAGCAAAATTTTAAAATCAGTAAGTTTTAGTTTTTTCATATTTCAATTTATAACGATAAATAATTAATTAAATTTTTGCGTACGTTTCGCTAATTATAGTTGCGGTTTTGTTGTTTGCTTTTTTATTTAGATCTCTTAATCTTAATGAAAGCGCTACTATCGGGTAATAAACAACAATCGCTGTTATTTGTAAGATTGCTTCCTGCGCAAAATCGGCAAGATAAAATGCAAACAGACAACCACAGCATCCTGCATAAAGCATTTGTATGTTGTTATCTTTCGATTCGAAATAGCCGCGAATAGAATTTCTCAGCGTAACAAAATATAAAATACAGATTATCGAAAGCCCTAACCAACCTGTTTCCAATGCGGCTTTTAATAAGCCACTATCCGGCGGAAAGCCTGCGAGAAAATGACCGGGATTATACTGAATTCCTGCATCTCCTGTTGTACCTAAACCGCCACCAATTGGATGCGAGTAAATGTAAGGTTGAATAAACGCCCTGTTTTTTTCGCGTACTTCATACGATGCATCATGTGTTGCATCGAAGGTTGTTCTAAACCTGTTGATGGTTGCATTGCTATAAATAGGTACATACATTATAAATAAGTAAGCCACCACCAAAAAAACTGCAAAGAGTTGACTGCTTCTTTTATTCAATGTTAACAGCACAAACATTACTAAACCTGCAGCAGCCATTGCATTTGCAGTTCTTGTACCTGAATAAGCCATGCCTAAAAACATAAATATTAACCCACCAAATATTATGAATTTTGTTAGCCATTTTTTTTCATTCAGTGCAATTACACTAAATAAAATTCCGCATGAAGCCATAACAATTCCGAAAGCAGTTGGATCTGACATTGTTGAAAATTTTCTAAAATCTCCATCAATAAAAATCAGTCCAAAGCGGGTTTTATCTGCCATCACCCAGTTCTTTTCGCTTGCAAATAATCCATGCCATTGTTGTATGCATGCATACAACCCTGTTAACGCGCAAACAATAAATAACACGGTGAGAAATCTTCTTATGCTGCGGTAGTTATCTAAAACTTTATAAGTAATAAATAAAAGAATTATAGTATCAAGATATTTTCTAAACGCCTGGTACCATCCTACAAACGATTTTGCGCTTGGATTAAAAAGCTCAATAATTAAATAAAGAAAAAGTACTAACGTAACCATTATAATGGGCGTTCGAACAAAGCTGTTGAATGTATCAGCTAATGCAATTCTTTTTACAAAGAGTGAAAAAAGCGTTGTTAGTATTAATACATCTGATACAACACCTACGGGGAAGGCTTCTGTAAAAAAACGTGTTATTGCAAAAGCAATAAAAGAATAAACAATTGTAATGTATAATCCCGCTTCTGTATTTAACAGGCAAATAATTACAATAGTCAATGCAAGTATAGCGCCTACTAAACCCAAACCCAGCAGTTGCTCTTGCGCAAACAGCAATCCTATTACAATAGCGCATACCGAGAATATAATATATCCCACCCAATTATTCAACTTTTGGTCAATAAAACTGGTGTTCCAGAATTTTTCAATTCCAGATATAACATTACTCCTCGGCATTACTTAAAAAAATAAAATTTTTAAACATAAATATATAAGTATGGCAGCGGCTGTAAGCGTTACCAGTTTTTCATGTATAGATATTTTTTTTCTATCCATACTTATACATCATTTAAATTTTCTAATTCAACCATATTTAGAACAGATCCGCAAAACTTGCCATTGAGGCTTTTAAAAAAGTTGATTGATTCTTTATCGATTTGCTTAACAATATGCTTTGCAGAAAATATGGCAACTACTCCATCCACATACTCGGTTAATTCTTTGCTATCTGAAAAATCGTTTAGCGGAGGACCTTCAAGAAATACATAATCGTAAACTTCAGTAAGTTTTTGAAGATGCATTAATAAATGTTTTGAAGGCAATATTTCTGAAGGTGTGTAATCACCGCCGCCGCATCCGATGATATACACAGCACCATCTTTTACTTCAACAGCGGCATTTGTTACATTTTGGATGATTTGATCATTTATTTCGGGAACAACAATTTGTTCCAGCATTGGTGTACCTGCCAATTGCACAGTAAGGTCGTTGTTGCAAAAGTTTGTATCAATAATTAATACTTTCTTTTTACTTAAACTAAAACTGTAAGAGAGCGCTTGAATTAAAGTTGTTTTCCCCTGTCCTTTTTTTGTGCTGGTAAAAAGAAAAACTTTTTTTCCGCTGTGTTCAATTTCATACCTCAGTTTGCGAATAGATTCTCTGAATACGTTGTTCCTGTTTTTCTCTTCAGCATCTTCCGGCACATTTGTATTTGCAACAACATCAGAAAGCATTTTGTTTTTCAGGTTCATAAAATTCACCATGCTCAAAAGCTTCAGGTTTACTACACGTGAAAATATAAATGGTGTTTTTATTGATGAATCTAAATAAGTAAGAAATATTATTACAAGCACTGCCAATACAAATACAGAACCACCAGCCATACCAACAATCAAATATCTTTTTGATGGTAATGGTTCAATAGCAGGCTGACCAACTAATATTTGATGGAAGTTATTTACAGATGCGTTCGTCATATCTACTGCATCATTCAAATGCTGTTGTGCATCTGCATATTGCTTATCTGCAAGATCTACATCTTTAGACAAAATTTGCGCCGTTGCATTTCTGTTGGCTTGTCCGGCAATTGCTGCCTGTATAGCAGTAATCTGTCCCTGCAGGTAAGCTATCTGTGAATTGCTTGCCTGAATGTCTATTTCGAGATCACTCTTTTTATCAACTAACTGACTCTGATCATCACTTGAATTTCTTGGTGTGCTTACAGTGAGTAATTTACTGCGGTATTGTGCCTGCAGTTTATTATATTGATCTAATGCACCTTGATCTGTTGAGCCGCTTTGCAAATACTGGTTATACGCTGCTGTCATTTGATTTTTTATTGCCACCAATTCAGCATTTGTATTTGTTTGATCAGCGGTGCCAAATGAGGCAAGCCTGTTATTTATTTTTTGTAATTCAAGATTATCCGCAGTGTTTTTCGCTTTTTCATCTGCAAGTTTTCCCTGCAGTGTTGATAGCTGCTGATCATAAGAACTATTGGTTCCATCAACACTTAAACCTCCGGTAGATTTTACAGCTTCATTTTTTTGATCGCGTTCATTTCTATATTTATCAACTATGCTTTGTAATGTATCAATGGCTACTTCACTTCTTTCTGTTCGAATGAATTTATAATACCTTACAAATTCCTGGAAAACGGTGTTTACCATAAACGCAGAAAGTTCCGGGTTTTCGGAAGTATAATTTATCTGGATATAATCAGTTCTTTCTACGCGATAAACATTCAGGTCTTTTATTATCGAATTATAATCGTACTTATATAGTTTTAAATATTCGAGCATTTGTTTTTCATCCGGTTTATAGGATGTAAGAATGCTCATTGAATCAAGTTTATGCTGAAGTAATATTTGCGCATGCTGAGAATTAATTTGCATGTAAACAGGCTTCTGTTTCTCGTCAGGAGTTAATTTGCGGAATGCGTCTGAAGGATTTTGCAGATCATGCAACATTGCCTTGTATGATAAAAGACTTATTACGGTTGGGGAAGTAAACGTAACAACTACATTATTAAACTTTGTATCCGTTTCGTAAAAATCATTGTTATCCGTTATTTTAACTATATCAGTAGTAGTAAATCCAGTGGAAATCTGAGACGTAGACAAGTATTGATTCTCTTCGTTTCTTGTAAAAAACCACGCGATGCCTGCTGCAATTATCGTTGAGAATATGATTATCCACTTTCGTTTTGATAACACTCTCAACAGGTAAACAAAATCCATATAAAAGTTTTAAATAAGATATTTATTGATCGATATTATTGTCTGATGATTTTTACAACCTTTACAAGTTTCTCATCGCCAAAAATTAATTTAACGATGTAAGCTCCGGAGGCTGCAATATTAGGCTGAATAGTAAGTGTATTTTCTCCTTTATACAGGTTACTGAACTTTCTCAAATATACAAGTTTACCAGCCATGTTGTACATTTCAACAGCCACTTCTTCGCTCTTATCCGTCGTTATAAATAAATTATAACTACTTATAAACGGATTAGGATATGCTTTTATTTGTACATCATTGATATTTTGCTGAGAAACTTCTTTTTGAACACTTTCTGCAGAGCCTGAGGCAATTTCCTGTAAAGCCGGTGGCGCAGGAACAGCCTGTGTTGATGAATCGTAAGCCTGTATAACTAAAGAACCAAGTAACGCAAATTGCATAGAAGGTGAAACAGTATTGAAATAGACAATCGCCTCACCATTTTCATCCGGTACAATATCATACATAGTTACTGCACCTTTTGTATTTAGCAACGGATCAAAAATAACGGTTTTGCCGTTGACGGTATAAGTGCCCGTTATAAAAGTTGCCCAGTTCTGTGAACTTGCTGAGAAAGTGAAATTATATTTCTGGTTTACATTAAGCCCGGAGATTTTTAATATGCCTGTTTGACCCGGGAACACCGCGTAACTTTCTGCTAAAACAGCATCAGGATATATACCGGAATTATTACCAGTGTTCATGCCCAGCGGGTACTCATCAGTAAAACCATTTATACTAGCCTGAATGCTGGTTTCATCGTAAGCGTCATCATGAAGATCTGAGAAAACAGTGCCGTCTTCAGGCGGTAAATTAGTATTGTTCCATAGCGATCCGGCTTGATTTGCTGAAGTGAAATTAATATAAACCTGGTAAGCCAATGTATGCGCTGCCACTACATTTGAAGAGCTTGAACTTGTGCCACCCACAACTGCTTTTACCACATAATAGTATGCCTTATTTGCAACAAGGCTTGAATCTTTATAGGTAACAGTATTTGCAGGCAGTGTTTTTATCAGTGAATAAGTACTGTTACTGTCATCTGCACGCCAGATTTGATACGCTGTTTCATTATAACTTCTGTCTGGCCATTGCAAAGTTATTGAATTGCGTTTTGAGTCGATAATTCTTAATCCTGAAGGAGGTAATATAGTAACCGATGGATCGTAAGATTCAATCACCATTGAACTTAAGAAAGCGTAATCAGCGCCGGAAGCTTTTGCAACAGATATAGAAACCTGTCCATTGGCATCAGGTGTTATATTGTTTATCTCTACAGTTTTATCAATATTGTATGATGCGTTTAATGAAACTGTTTGACCATTAACTGTAAAGTTTGTAAGACAATTGTAACCATCTTCATGGCTGTTAAAGAATACAAAGTTGTATCTCTTCGTGGTTGATAAGCCGGTGATCTTAATTGTTCTTGTTGCTGTAGTTCCTTCATACACTCCTGTACGCAACACAGATTCGGGATAAATAGTTCTGCCATTACCCGGGCGCATTCCAAAAATAATTTCGCCTTGAAATCCATTAACAAGTATTACCCCTATTCCCGTTTGATTATTATCCTGATCTAAGATATTATTATATGCTACGCCGCTATTTGGCCAGTTAGAAAGATTATTCCACGGTTTACCTGCAGGCAAACTTCCATCCGAAAAATTGAGATAAACTGCATTTGTCAAAGCATCGGTTACAGTAATATCAAAACTTTGACTACTTGAGGAATCAGTGTTGTCTGTTGCAGTAAGCGTAATACCAGAATAATACCCGATTGTTCCTGCTGATGGTTTTATAGAGAAGGATCCTGTGCCATCACCATTATCGGTAAATATTACGAATGGTGGAAGTTGTGATGCCTTTAATACAATATGATCAGCGGGATCATCTGTTGCGGAAACGTTAACCGTTAGCTGTTGATTATTTTTAATAACGATGTTATTTATTTTAGTTATTACTGGCGCTTCGTTTGCAACATAAATACCTACAATATTTGAATAATCAGAATTACCATAAGTATTAGAAGCCAGAAGTTTATAGTAATACTGCGTATTGCCATGTGCGGTACTATCAACATATGTTGAAACGTTTGCAGCCGTCGTATCAATTTGTGTATATATACCTGCAATACTTGTTGACCTGAATATTTTATAAAATGATTCATTATACGCCAAATCCTGCCATACAAGTTTTACTCCGTTTGATACGCTTTGAGCAGAAGTTAATTGAGGTGCTAATGGAGCGGTACCATCATCAAAAACGGAATTTATAACAAGCGCATTAATATAACCAACCTGTGCGTTTGCCGCTTTACCCATTTTAAATATAATCGAGCCTGTAGCATCAGGTACTACATTATTAATGTTTACTGTATTTCTGGTATTGTTCTGTACATGCAGAGAAACCGTTGTACCGTTAATTGTATAAGTCGTATTTCCATTGTCAATAATACCAGCGCCTGAAAATATACTGCTTGCAAAAAAGGTAAGGTTATATTTAAGTTGAGTGTTAAGCCCGCTTATTTTTACGGCTACACTATCTGGCCCGCCAAAAATTCCAAAATAATAATAATCCTGCAACACAGCATCAGGATAAACACCGGAATTATTTCCTGTTGTAGGTCCACCACTATATGTAGACCACCAACCTGTTTGCAAAGTAATATTTATACCTGTCGGATTGTTTGAGGGATCCTTAAGATTATTAGTAGTTGTGCTCGTAATATTATTCCATGGGCTTCCAACATTATTGTTAGCCATAAACCTTGCATAAATTGTGGTATTTGGATTTTTATCATTAACCGTTACAGTAAACTGTCTTGTTGCACTACCACCGTTGCCATCGTTTACCATTACCTGCACTTTATAAACACCAGCAGCTGCAAAGCTGGGGTGAAGATTTAACGTTGCAGATCCGTTTGAACCTGGCGTTAGTGTATAAGCATTAGGTGCGTTATTTACAGACCAGCTTAAAATGTCGCCCGCATTTTGATCATGTGCTGTAAGATTAATATTAAGGTTATCATTTTCACTTAAAGTATAATCTGAAATTGAATCGATGACTGGATTATAATTGTTGTTAACCGTAAGATTAAATATAGTTGTGTCTTTACCACCATTGTTGTCATTAACTATAATTGAGATATTGTTATAAACGCCCTGGTCTATCAACGCTGGATTCAATGTAAGGGTTGCTGTATTATCCTTATTATTTGTAAGCGTGGCAAACGAAGGCATGTTTAAAATTGTGTAACTGAGAGAATCACCATCAGTATCTGTTGCAATAACAGGAATAGTAGTAGTGGTTCCATAAGGTACACCCTGATTATTTAAGTCAGTTATTACAGGAAGATTATCAGCAGTTGTTGCAGAAGAAGTAACAGGAGAACTTGTTGCGCCGCCTACTCTGTTTGCTACTATCCGGTAATAATAAGTTATATGAGCAAACAATGATGAATCAATATAAGAGATACTGTTTGCGGGCAATAAGGCCACTTGCTTGAAGTGATTTGTATCAATGATAGATCTATAAACTGTATAAGCTATTTCATTACTGGCTTTATCAATCCACGATAATGAAATTTGGGATGGCGATTGTGCTTGTGCTTTAAAATTTGTGGGAGCTTTCGGAGCTATCGGCAACCCATTTGTTGTTGCCGAAGCAACTGCTGTAAATGCTGATGAGCCATAATTATTGATCGCGAGTATTTTATATCTGTAGTTTGTTGATGGAGACAAAGCCGAATCCGTAAATTTGGTTTGATTTGCAGTTGTTGTAAAGACTGTCTTAAAACGTGGGTCTGCTGTGTTATATCGATATATTTCAAAGCCTGTTTCATTATTACTATTATCAACCCACGACAATGTAATTTGATTATAAGAAAGCTTTTTTGCTGTTAAACCTGATGGAGCTTGAGGTGCAACACCAGTGGGTGTAAATGTGTCTTTAAAATATTTTGCCTCAATTTGATGCCTGTTATTATCACCAAACAATTTATTGCAAGTCCAGTATACAGTTATACTCTGCCCTCCACTTTGGTCAAAGTATGCAATTGAAATTGGATAAACTCCTGCTTGTAGTGTTATCGTTCCAGATCTTAGCTGACCACCATGCAAACCATCATTATTTACCAACGGCGTAGACGATGCGTTATATGTACTTAGCCACAATTTGCTTCCATCATCAGAATTGGTTTCAAATTTATAAGTGCCTGCCACCGGTACATATATGAATCCTTCCCATAAAAACCCAAACTGATCGTTCCTGTTTCTCACAGATATATCAACATTGGCGGAAACGCCGGTCTTAACAAGCGGAACTGTATTAAAGTCCGGTAAACTACTCCAATTACCCTCAAAATATTTATATCTCAAGCCCTGCAAAATAGTGGGTGCGTTAACCTGATTGCTGCGTGGCGAATAATTTCCGCTAACATCTTTCGCTATCACATAAAAGGAATATTGCTGTTTAGCATTTAATCCGGTTATATTGAAAGAGGTATCGGTTGTTGAATAATTTTTTTCACCGTTTACATAGACTTCATAAGCAGCTACTCCAACGTTGTCTTGAGAGGGATTCCATGCTAAATTAACAGATGAGTTGGTAGCGGATTTTACAGTTAAGTGAAAAGGTGCTGTAGGAGGAGTTTCATCAGATTGTGTGGTGCTATTCGCTTCGTTTGAAAGTGGTGCAGCGCCACTATTATTTACAGCTCTTACTACGTAATAATATTTTACATCAGGTGTTAAACCACCATCAATGTAAGTTAAGGTATCAGCAGGTACTTTTCCAATAAGTACATAAGCATTGCCCGGAATTAAACAGCGATAAATTTCAAAAGTGGTTTCGTTATAGTAAGGTCTTGGATTGTTTGCCCAGTCTAATTCTATTTGTGTATTTGAAATTGTAAGCGCTGTTAAACCTCTTGCTGCATCGGGTGCATGTGCACCATTTGCATCCGTTACGTGAAAGGCGGATGAGAAAACACTGGAACACCCATACTGTTCAGTAACAGCAACGATATAATCGCCAGGTTGCGTCACTTTGAGAATTCTGCTTGTTCCTATCACATCATTATTTCCAATTTTTTTCCATGTATAAGAAGTATAATTGCTATCGGGAACTTCAAGATTTACGTAATCTTTTCCGTCTGGTGCAGGAATGGCTGCGCTCATTAATCCTGAAATACTTATTGGTGGTGTTATTGTTGGATCTTTTATTTTGATATGAGCAGGTGTATGCGACCAATCGGACCAAACAGAGCCACGTCTAATTCTTACAGAATAACTGCCTGTATCCGTTACATTAATTGAATTAGAAGTTGCACCTGTTATTGTTACTCCATTTTTAGACCACTGGTATTCATCAAACCCTGGTGCAACGCCAATAGTTACATTAATAGGATCGCCAGGACAAAACTCCGTGCGCCCGAATAAGGTCCACGGATTGGATGCATAAGCTCTTAATTGAAAAGGCCAGAAATCAGGCTCCTGCCAAACTGAATCCCAGGTACCATGTCCAAGCGTAGGATATTCTTTATAATAAAAATTACCCCCCGCAGACAACATATAATCTCTTACCTGGTGAGAGGTATAAGGAGCAGGCGAACCGTCGAGGCCACCCTGAAATAACCAAAGCGGAGTAAATTTTATGGAGTTAGCAGTACTACTATTTTCATAACTAATGGAGCAGGAAGACATGGGTAATGCTGCACTAATATAAGTCGGATGTTCTATCAGCATGCCCCATGCGGCTTCACCACCTGCTGAAAGACCATTATCGCTCACTCTGAATGGATCTAACTTATTGTGCGAAACCATATAATCGATAATCTCGGTGATATATTGAGTCTGATGTGAATCCCAATAAGTTGTAGTGCATTGCATGCAAAGAATATATCCGTCGAAAGTTCCGTTATCCACAGCATCTCTAAAAACGTTTCCACCATGATATAACTGGTATTCGTTGTCATATATACTACCTGATTCCCCTGCTCCATGAAAGAAAACCATCATTGGATATTTCTTTCCGTCGTTAGCAGTTGGATTATAGGTTTTAGGAAATTTTAGCCGGAAAGCAAAGCCTTTATAAATGTAGCATTTATACGAAGTAGTATTCCAGGCTACCCTTGGCGTTCTAACCCATTTACCTATTTGTCCATAGGTTGGTTGAGTTGGTGGATGATTAGGGTCATAATTTATAATTGGATCAGAAGGGTCCAAAATTGATTGTGCATAGCTATTGCTATAGAAGCATATAGCAAATACACTAATAATAAGGATGTAAAGCTTTTGCATCGGGAATGCTTTTATAAAAAAATTTGGCATCGTAAAAGTAAAAACTTCAACAAGGCTTATTTGGCTAAGTTGGTAAAGAGTATGTTTTTATTCGTGAATGTTACGAAAAGAAGTTTGATTAGTTCTAAGAACAAGAGTGGAACATTAAGTTGTAATATAAATGATAAAACCTTAGTCAATTTAGTAAATTACTCTTTGTTTATATTGCTGATATCTCCTATTGAGCGTTTTGCTTTTTCCCATACAGATGATTGTCTTTTTGATATATAACGGTAAAATCCGAGGAAGACAGACAAATTCATAAAACTAAAATACCCTGCAATTTTTAAAAATTTAAGTTTTGAATTAGCAGGAATGTACGAAGAAATTAATGCAATTAAATAAAATAATATCTGGAGTATAAAAATGGTTCGGTATATATAGCTGACTGAATTGAACAAAAGTAATAAGTTAGAAATAAAAAGTAATAAAAGGCAAATTGGGCTTGTTGTCCAACGCATTACGCGATGTGAAACGTACAGGTAGCTTAAGCGAAAATGTCTCCAAAAGCATAGTAAAGATTTAAGCATTTGCATTGCCTGAAAGCCGCCGGCAGTAATTCTTATCTTTCTTTTTTTCTCTTCTTTTATTGATGCTGATGAAAGCTCCATTGCATATGCCATAGGCTCATAAATTATTCTGTATCCTTTTTCTGCTGCTTTAAGTGAAATTACAAAGTCATCTAATATCACTGAATTTGGCAAAGGCTCGTATAAACTTCTTCTAATAGAAAATAGTTCACCGGCAGCACCAACCACAGAGTAAAAAGCCGAATCAACTTTCTTTAGAAATGATTCATATTTCCAGTATAAACCTTCTCTTGTTCCCACATCCTCAATGTCACTTTCATAGCTAAGCACCTTTTTTTCTCCTGCTACTCCCCCAACATTTTCTAAATTGTAATGTGCAGCGATATAAGCAACCGCCTCTTTATTTAAAAATGTATTTGCATCACTCATTATTAATATTTCATTCTTAGCTGCAGAAACTGCCCTGTTTAAAGCGGCGGATTTGCCTCCCCTTTCAGGTTGATATAAGAGCTGAATAGCAGGATATCTTTCAACAATCGAATTTGTTTTATCGGTTGAACCATCTGTTATAAAAATAAATTCAATTTTAGAGGAAGAATAGTCCTGATCAAGCGAATTAAGTATTTTCTTCTCAATTACATCTTCTTCATTATAGGCCGCAACAATAAAGGAAACAGTAGGTTGGTAAACTGTTCTTGTTGTTGATTTTGATTTTCCGGTGATTTTATTAACTATTAAAGCTATTACTGCATACCCGATATAATTGTATAATATCAGCAATAAAGAAACAATAAAAACATATTTCCAAAAAAGCATAACTAATTAAATATAAGTTAGAATTCAAAAATATGCAATTACAATCAGCGCATTAATAATTGCGTTCACGAGCATTTTTTTTACGTTTACCAACTTGCCCTCTTTGCACAATTATTGCCGCTCTAATTTTAGGTGGTTGATTATATTAAATTAATGCTCTCAAATAAACCAGATAATACCAAATTATGAAACACAAAATGCTACTGGTAGATGATGACAAAGTAATGCTTCAGTTACTTAAAAAAATATTCGAAAAAGAATACACCGTTTTTACTGCTTGTGATGGCGTTGAAGCGCTGCATTGTTTGTACAATGGTATAAAGCCCGATGTTATTGTTAGCGACCTGGTAATGGAAAATATAAATGGCTACGAATTTGTAAAGCATTTATCAACAAGTGTTGTTTTTAGCAAAATACCTGTTGTAATACTTTCCAGTATGGCTGAATCTGAAGCTATGCGTATGTTCCCCACTGTAAAAACAATTAGTAAACCTTTTGATCCTTTAAAACTTTTAAGCTACATCAATACCAAAGTTTTAAGCGCAAGTACTCAAATTTTCAGTAATAATTAATTATTATGAAACCAACTACTACTGTATTACAATCAATAAAAATTATTAATGGCGAAGATTTAATGCTTCCTCATGAGCCGGCATTCGGTAGTTCAAAAATTTTATTGATTGGTTGCGATGAAGAACTAACAATTAAATTACTTGCCGGTAATTTTAAACTAACTTATGCTGCAAATATTCATGAAGCCAGAAAAATTATTCAAAACGCTTTAGGAAAAGAGATGCTTTTTGATGCAGTTATTTGTGACGCCGGCATTGAAGAAAAGACCATTTTGCACTTTGCCCGTTATTTATCGGCAACCGAAACTATCAACCATGTTCCATTTATCTTATTTGCAAAAACTAATAAAGTAAATAGTGATTTATGTACGCAGGGCATTAATGATTTTATTAATTCTGAAACTTCTTTACAGGATCTTTCTGATAAAATAATATTATTGAAAAAATATAAGGTACTGGAAAGTCAAATTTTACATACTCCGTGCGATGAAGAAAAATCAGGATTTAACGCGCAGCACTTTTTAAAACGTATGGTTGATATAATGTTTTCTTCCGTTGCGCTGTTACTATTGTCACCCCTGATTATCATAATTGCCATTTGTATTAAATTTGAGTCCAAAGGGCCAATTTTTTACAGATCACTTCGCGCAGGCACAGGTTATAAGGTTTTCACTTTCTTTAAGTTTAGAACAATGGTTGCTAATGCTGAGGATATGGTGAAAGATCTGAAACATCTTAATGAATATAAAGATTACCAGGGAAGCTATTTCTTCAAAATAAAAGATGATCCGCGTGTTACAAGAGTTGGTCATTTTCTTCGTAAAACAAGCCTTGATGAATTGCCGCAACTCATTAATGTGTTAAAAGGTGATATGAGCCTTGTAGGAAACAGACCGCTTCCCCTTTATGAGGCCTCATCTATTACAATTGATAAATCTGCAAAAAGATTTTTAGCGCCGGCGGGCATAACAGGTTTATGGCAGGTAAAAGGCAGATCAAACCTCAACTTATCTGTTGATGAAAGAATATCTATGGATATAGATTATGCTGAAAAGCAATCGTTTTTGTTCGACATGAAAATTTTATTAAAAACGCCTAAAGAACTAATTCTAAAAAATAATGTTTAATCTGGTTTTAATTATACTTTTTTGGGTAATATTTATTTACTGCAGTTTTTCAGTTTTGTATCTTTTCAGTTTTGCATTCGCTGCAAAATTTTACAAAAAAAACAAAACAGTTACGGCTTATTTGCCGCTAAAAAAAATTGCAGTGTTAATACCGGCTTATAAAGAAGATGAAATAATTCTTGCAACAGCACAAAATGTGTTAAATCAGGAATATCCTTCTCATTTATTTGATGTGTATATTATCGCCGATTCATTTAAGAATTCAACAATTGAACAACTGGAAAAATTACCATTGCATGTAGTAAAGGTTGCTTTTAAAAACAGCTCAAAAACAAAATCACTAAACGAATGTTTTAAAAACATTGATCGCTATTACGACATCGCATTAATATGCGATGCAGATAATATGCTCGCTCAGGGTTTCTTAAAAAAAATTAATGATGCTTTCTTTAACGGAGCTGATGCCGTACAGGGAAGAAGAGTTGCGAAAAATATGGATACATCTTTTGCAATTCTGGATAGCTGCAGCGAAGCGGTTAACAACAATATATTCCGTAAAGGCGCCAACGCGTTGGGTTTATCATCATCCGTAATTGGCTCAGGCATGGCTTTCGAATTTGATACTTTAAAAGAAGCGCTTTCAAAAATTTCAGCCATTAGCGGGTTTGACAAACCATTGCAATTAAAAATTACAGAATCAGGTAATAAAATAACTTACCTGGAAGATGCATTAATATTTGATGAAAAGGTTGATAACTCAAATGCTTTTAAAGAGCAGCGCAAAAGATGGTTGTTAAGCCAATTCATTTATTTAAAACAATATTTCTTTAAAGGATGCACACAACTGCTTAAAGGCAATGTAAGCTATTTTAATCTCGCTGTTGCGAACAATCTTGTTCCACCCAGAGCGTTTTTAATTGCAGGGTTGCCGCTGTTAATCGTTGCATCTTATTTTATTCAAATACCGGCTATTTTTTATGCGAGCATTTTTTTGTTAATGGCGTATGCTGTAAGTATGATTATTGCGGTCCCCTCCGAATTAAAGAATAAAGATTTATTAAACGCATTACTGCAATTGCCTAAAGCAATTCTTTTAATGATTGGTAACTTATTCAGAATGAAAAAAGCAAAAACCGTTTTTATTCATACAGTTCATACAAAAAACGAGATAACAAATCCGTTATATAGGATGCATGGAAAATAAGAAGCCGCTGATATCAATAATTACGATCAATTACAATAATGCTGAAATCACTGCCGATTTCCTTGAATCAGTGATTTGTTTGGATTATGATAATGTTGAGGTAATTGTTGTTGATAATGCCTCAATAGAAGACCCTTCAGAAAAACTAAAAAATATTTACCCACAGGTAAAACTTATTTTAAGTGAAAAGAATCTTGGTTTTGCCGGCGGAAATAATTTAGGGATTAAAGAAGCGAATGGTGATTATTTGTTCTTTGTAAATAATGATACTGTTTTAACGAAAGATATTTTTAAAGGTTTGTTGGAAATCTTTGAAAAATATCCTGATGCAGGCGTTGTAAGCCCCAAGTTTCATTATTATGATTCACCGGGCACAATTGAATATGCGGGCTATAACAAAGTGAACAACTTCACTGCACGAAATAGTATGGTTGGTTGTAAAATGCATGATGATGGTCAGTTCGATCAAATTAAAACAACAAACTACGCTCATGGTGGTGCAATGATGGTTCCAAAAAAAGTTGTTGATGAAGTTGGTATGATGCCGGAACTCTATTTTTTGTATTACGAAGAGTTTGATTGGTGCGAACAAATAAAAAGAAAAGGTTACAAAGTTTACTATCAGTATAAATCACTGATATATCATAAAGAGTCTATGTCCGTTGGCAAAAAGAGCATATTAAAAACATTTTACTTAAACAGGAATCGCATTTTGTTTATGCGCAGAAATGTAAAAGGTGTTTCTTTTTTAGGCTTCGCTTTATACTATACGTTTATCACTGTTCCTAAAAACACGTTTACTTATTTGTATAATGGCGAGCCAGGTCATTTGAAAGCATTTTGGAAAGGTTACTTGTGGAATTTGTCAAATCATAATATAAAAAAGCTTGAATCATGTGCGGCATAGCAGGATTTTGTGATTTTAATAAACGAACAAGCGCATCTGTTCTTGAAAAGATGACAGATGCATTGGTTCACCGCGGACCAAATGATTCAGGTTATGAAATATTCGATACACCAAATGCATTAGTTGGTTTGGGGCAAAGAAGATTATCCATTATTGATTTATCAAGTGGCGGTCATCAGCCAATGCATTTTGAAAAATTGAGCATCATTTTTAATGGTGAAATTTATAATTACCAGGAAATAAAAAAAGAACTTTTACAAAAGGGTTATTCATTTACGTCCGGTTCAGATACTGAGGTTATTTTAAAAGGATACCATTGTTGGGGCGATGCTGTTGTACATAAGTTCATCGGAATGTTTGTGTATGTAATTTTAGATGAAGAAAAACAAGAGCTTACTTTTTGCAGGGACAGAGCCGGCGTAAAACCCTTATACTATTATTGGAATGATAATGTTTTTCTTTTTGCTTCAGAGCTAAAAAGTCTGCATGAACATCCAATGTTTGTGAAGGAGATTGATGTAAACAGTCTTTCACTTTTCTTACAATACAGCTACATTCCTGCACCCTACTCTATTTTCAAAAAAACATTCAAATTAAATCCGGGTCATTATTTTAAATTATCACTTACAACAAAAAAAATTACACAAACAAAATATTGGGATGTATGTGATTTTTACGATAAACCTGAAATGAAAATTTCAGAAGAAGACGCAATAGATGAGGTGGAAAGATTGCTCATCTCTGCTTATGATTATCGCATGGTGGCTGATGTACCTGTCGGTTTGTTTTTAAGTGGCGGATATGATAGCACCAGCGTTGCGGCAATCTTGCAAAGCAATCGCACAGAAAAAATAAAATCATTTACGATTGGTTATAAAGAAGCTGCGTTTAATGAGGCACATGAGGCAAAAAAAATTGCAGAATATTTAGGAACAGACCATCATGAGTGGTATGTAACAGCTTCAGATGCTGCTGATGTTTTTCATCAGTTGCCCGAAATTTACGATGAACCTTTTGCAGATAATTCTGTTGTTCCAACTGCGCTCGTAAGTCAGCTTGCCAGCAAGCATGTAAGAGTTTCTCTTTCTGCTGATGGTGGCGATGAAGTGTTTGCCGGTTACAATAAGTTTAATCAATCTATTCGTTATACTGAATCAGTGCCATCTTTTATGCAGGGCGCATTTAGCAATGCAATGGGTTTAATAAATCCGGAGCGCATTCCCTATTTCAATAAAAAATATAATTTTAGTACGCGGTACGAAAAGATGAAAAAGATCTGGGAGAAGAAAACGCCGCTTGCAGCTTTAAAATATATTAGTCAATATGTAACCGAAGATGAAGCAAGAAAATTTATTGGCTTAAGTTATGATGATTATGCAACCAACTTTGATTGCGCCAATAATTTTACTACAGATGTTGATTCACTCAACAAAATGCTTGCTATTGATTACAAAACTTTTTTAGCGGATAATAATTTAGTGAAAGTTGACAGGGCAACAATGTCTGTTGGTTTGGAAGGTCGCGAGCCAATGCTTGACCATCGTATTATTGAATTTGTTTCGCAGTTGCCGGCTCATCTTAAAATCAGAAATAAAACAAACAAATACATTCTGAAAAAGATTGTTCACAAATATGTTCCAAAAGAATTAATGGACAGACCGAAGATGCCTTTTATTGCGCCGCTTACCATTTGGTTTAAAGATGAATTAAAAGAAAAGATGCAATATTATTTAAGTGAAAGAAAACTGCGGGAAAGCGGCGTGTTTAACATTGCTCCGGTTGTGAATTTAACTAATGAATATTTGCAGGGAAAGCAAGTGAACTATCAAAAAATTTGGAACATGCTTGTGTTTCAGTTATGGTACGATAAATGGTTTGCGAAAGCAGCATAACATGAATGATTCAAAGAAAATAAAAGTGTTGCAGGCAATTCGCCAGGGTAAAGTTGGTGGCGGCGAAACGCATATTGTTGATTTGGTAAGCCATTTAAACAAAGATCATTTTCAACCTGTGGTGTTATCGTTTACTGATGGGGAAATGATTGATAAGTTAAACGACATGCATGTTGAAAATTATGTGATACCATCTGAAAAGGCTTTTGATTTTTCTACATGGAAAAGTGTAAAAACATTGTTGCGCGATAAGCAAATTGATTTAATACATATTCACGGCACAAGAGCAACCAGCAATGTTTACTGGGCTGCAAAAAATCTTGGCTTGCCAACTGTTTACACAATTCATGGCTGGTCGTTTCATGATGATCAAAATGCATTGGTAAAGAATGCAAGAATTTTTTTTGAAAAATGGATAACTAAAAAAACGGATTGTAATATTTCAGTTTCCGAATCAAATCAGCAAACGGGAATAAAAAATATTCCGGGTTTTAAATCAACAGTTGTACATAACGGAATTGATTTAGTAAAATTTAATCCTGATTGCCGCAAAAGAAAAAATCTGCGCAAAGAATTAAACATAGCAGAAGATGCTTTTGTAATTTGTTTTGTTGGCAGAATGACAGCACAGAAAGATCCGCTGAATTTAATAAAAGCTTTTAAAGAAGTGATTACTGAAAATGCTAAAGCTGTTTTATTAATGGTTGGCGATGGTGAATTAAAAGATCAGGCAATTGCAATAACCAAAGAACTAGGGTTAGAAAAGTCAGTTGTATTTCAAAAGTCGAGAGCAGATGTTGCTGATGTTTTGTTTTCATCTGATATTTTTTGCCTGCCTTCTTTATGGGAAGGTTTTCCCATTGCATTATTAGAAGCAATGGCAATGCGCAAAGCAGTTATTGCAACGGAGGTTGATGGTTCTCTTGAAATTATTCAAAATAAAAAAAACGGCATACTAATAAAACCGCAAAATGTACAAATACTGGCGGAAGCAATAAAGGAATTAATCAGCAATAATCATTTAAGAAAAGAATTAGCCGAAGCAGCACAACAAACAATCTTAAACGATTTTGATGTAAAGAAGATGACGAAAAAAATTGAAGACGTTTATATAAATGTTTTATCTAAAAATTAGTTTGAATGCAACCAACTACAACATACGAATACGATAGACTGGCAGACAGAAAAAGGCTTGACTTCATTGCAAACTTTTTACAAAACTCTTTACCAAAAGGTGCAAACATTCTTGATGTGGGTTGCGGCAATGGTGTAATTAGTCGCCATCTTGGGCAGTTTGGTTTTAATGTAACCGGCGTTGATGTTAGTGAAAAAACAATTGAAAAAGCCAAAGCGCTTAATACTTTGAGTAATGTATCATTCATCACAAAAAGTGCTGAAGAATTAATGGCAACCGGCGAACAATATGATGGTATTATTTGTAGTGAAGTATTAGAACATTTAAATAATCCGGAATCTTTATTACAGGTTTTAAATAAGATTCTTTCACAAAATGGAAAACTGATTATTACAGTTCCTAATGGAAAAGGACCAAGAGAGAGCCTGGTTACAAAACCAATCTTAAAACTTAGAAAGAAGAATAACTGGATGTGGAAATTGATTTTGAAAGTTAAGCATGCATTAGGTTACAGCGGAACTACTACACAATCTGATGCCGATAACTTAGATCATGTTCAGTTTTTTTCTAAAAAAGATATTCAGCGTTTATCAGAAAAAAATAATTTAAAAATTACAAAATTTGGGAAAGCAAATTTTGTAGAAGATGTATTTCCTTTTTCATTTTTCGCAAAGCGAATAAAATTGTTGCAAAAATTAGATTGCAAGGTTGCCGATATTTTGCCTTACAATTTTACGGGCGGCTTTTTTTTCGTTTGCGAAAAGATTAACAACAACGTAAGATGAAAATAGCTTATCTGTCAATTAGCGATCCGCTGAATAAAAAATTCTGGGATGGCAATATATATTACATAGCAAAAGCGCTTGAAAACTGTGGGCATGAAGTAGAGCTTTTAGGTCCGTTTAATCCGCCAAAAATTCTTGATAAATTTTTAAGAGGTATAGCTAAGTTCACCCGTTCAATTTTTAACCGGGAATATCTTGCTAAATGCAACCTGCTTTTAAGCTGGTATGCTGCAAAACAATTTTCCAAAAAATTAAAAGGCAAAGATTATGATTGTATTTGCGTGCCTTCAGAAAATTCTGCTGTGGCTTTCCTGAAAACACAAATTCCAATTGTTTATGTTACCGATACAACTTTTAAACTTATAACTCACTATTATAGTGAATTCAGAAAAATTCCATTTCTTTCAAAACTTGAAGGCAATCTTCTGGAGAAAAAAACACTGAAGAAAAGCACCTCTGTAATTTACTCTTCAATCTGGGCTGCAGAATCTGCTGTACACGATTATAACATATCCACAGAAAAGATTTTGATAACGCCAATGGGTGGCAATGTTGATGAAGTACCCGATAACAATTCTATTTATAAAAAACTTGAGAATAAAGAACTCACCTTATTATTTATTGGCAACGATTGGTACAGAAAAGGCGGCGATATAGCGATTGAAACACTTAAATTTTTAAAATACTCACACGGCATAAAAGCAAAGCTTGTTATATGTGGCAGTAATCCTCCTCCTCAAACGGAGTATGCGAATGTTGAAGTATTTCCGGAATTAAATATGAATAAAAAGGAAGATGCTGATAAGCTAACAAGTCTTTTATCTAACGCGCATTTTTTGTTTGTGCCGGCAAGAGCAGATTGTTCGTTAACGGAAGCTGCTGCTGCAAATGCTTATGGAGTTCCTGCTATTACAACTGAAACAGGCGGAATTCCCGAAATTGTAAAAGATGGAATAAATGGATACTGCTTGCCTTACACGGCAAATGGTAATACTTATGCCGCGCTTATTTCTGAACTTTTTATTGATGAATCAAGATATCGCGAATTGATTTCTTCAACAAGACATTATTTTGAAAAAAATCTCAACTGGTGTAAATGGACAGAAGGCTTTCGCGAGTTGTTTGAAAAAAATACAGAAACAAAAATCGCTGAAAAGACAAAAGTGTTAGATGGAGTTTAAATTATTCTGTATTGATTGACGATGATTTTTGCGTTCCGAAAATTCAGCCTTTTCTTATAGTTAATTACTTTTTTTTACTTTTTTTGATCACTTCAAAATCGTTCTCGGTTTGCTAAAATTTAAAGATCGATTCGTATAGGTTGTATCGCAATTATTAAGTATCATTGCTAAAATCGTAATTAATCCAATCGTGTTAATTACGATTATTCTTTTATACTAATTAGTTAATTACTGATTTAATAATTGAAATAGCAACCTTGTAAATTACTTATTAATGCGTTGGGAAATAATAAAGGAAACAGAAATTGAATTATGGAATGAAAAGCTAAAGCAAACGTCTGCTTCTTTATTTCAGTACCCTTATTATTTAATGGGCAAATACAATTCCTTTCTTTACAACAGATTTTTTTTAAAATATGTAGGTGACGATAAAGAACTTGCTTTCGCTGCAATAATTAAGTATGGAGTGTTTCCTTTTAAAACTGTTATTATAGATGATGGACCGGTAGTATTAGAGGAGAACATCAATCTGCAAAAAATGTTAGATGATCTTATAAATTTTTTGAAAAAAAAATTTTACATCTATTTGCAAATACAACCTGCAAACCCCCGCATAGAAAACGTATTATGCAATAATGAAAAATTTAAAAAAGAAATTTTTTATCCTTTCCACAAAAAAGAAGAAGCTGAATGGAATATTTACAACCAGCCGGAAGATAAATTATTAGCAAGCTTTAAAATACAGGGACGGCGAAAGATTGTATTGGCGGGAAGAGTTCCTTATAAATTTATTAAGATGGAAAAGGAGTCGCATTTGCAGGATGTTGAGAACCTTTTTAAAGAAGTTGAGAAAACAAAAAGACGCAGATACATTCCCTTTTCTGCAATGCGCATCATTTATGAAAAAGGTAAAAAACATAATCTATCAGATATATATGCCGCTTATCTAAACGATGAATTAGTGAATGCAGTTTTGATAGTTAAAGATGCGCAGTGTTATTATCATTTTACAAGCGCTATGGTAGTAAAGGGCTATAAATACAACGAGTCTCCGCCTGCCAAACTTCATCTTTTTATAATGCAGGATTGCTTTTATAATGAAAACAAAAATTATTACAACATTAGTTTTGGCGGAACGAGCAGCCTAATAAGATTTAAAGAATTATTTAACCCGATAGAAGTTAAAAAACCGCCTTATTATACACATATTTTAGAAGAAACATTTTTCCCCTTCTTTAAAAAAATACTTCCTAAAAGCCCAAGAATTTGGAAAGAGTATTTAAATACTGAACCAAGCTAAGCGGTTTTTTTCTTGTTTAAAATGTTTAATGCTTCTGTATAAATTATTTTATAAGAATTGATGATGTGTGCACCAACTGAAGGAAGGTGTAGATTTATTTCTTTCTTCATAACAAAATACCATACGAAATTAAATATGGTGCATGTAATGAAAGTACCAATTGCAGCTCCGTAAAATCCAAAATTTGTTAAGCATATATAATTAGCAATAACATTAATAATAAGTTCTAAAGTATCAAGTTTAAAACTTAAATGTGCTTTGCCAACTGAATTTAAAGTGTTGGCTGCCTGGTGTTGCAGTGGTCTTGTTATACAAATGAGCATATATAACTGTAAAATACGATATGCCTCAACATATTGTGCACCTGCGATGATTGTTATAATAAGCTTTGGAAATATTATTGTAAAAATTGCAATGGGCGTAGTAATCGAAAGTAAAATACCGGTAATTCGTTCATAGAAATACCTGACTTTTTCAGAGCCTTCTTCTATAGAGGCTTGTACATTTTTTGGGAAGATTATGTCTGCTGCTGCAAATGATGGTATCTCTATAAAATTATTTAAACGCAATGCAACATTATAATATGAAACGAAAAAGTTCGACATAAATGCAGCCGTCATTAACTGATCAATATTTGTAGAAATATTTGAGATGAGCCCTGAGCCGAAAATATATTTTCCATAACCAAAAATTTTACTAACCCATAGCTTCTTTGCAGTGAAGCTGTGTAATAAATATTTTTTTGTAGTTAAATACATTGCTATTGTTCCAACAAAAACACTTACCGATTGATAAATTGCCAAAGATTCTAATGAGAATGGTTTCTTTGAAAAAAGATAAATGGTGATGATAAGAAAGAAGATAAACTGTCGTAATAAATACCCCGTTGTTATTCCTTTAAAATCAAGGAATGACTGTTGCACCGCTTCAAAATGAGAGAAGAAGATCATGCATATTAATCCTGGTATAAACCATTTAAGCATGAGTGCTAAATCTTGTCCTGAATGCAACACCTCACTAAGCCAGTTAGAAAAAACTAAAATAAAAATTATAAATGCAATGGTTATTAAAGCATTTATTATAAATGAGGATGAGGCAATATGAGATTTTTCATGTTTTTCGCGGCTTGAATTAACATACATAATATGTGCATTCTTTAATAAGCCACTCTTTGTCGATTCGAAAAGTGTTGTAATGGAAAGAAACAATGCCCATGTTCCCATTTCAGCTTTACTCAGTTGCCTAACTAAAACCATAAAGCTTATTAAACCAAATATCAAAACAGAAAAGCGCTGCACAATAGAAAAGAAAGCAGATCTTATCCAGTATGATGAAAAATATTTTCGCAAAAGAACAGGGGGTTTAACTGTACATGTTAAAAATGAAAAAGCCGCTGAATATTTAATTAAAAGTTATAATAACTATCAATCATTTTTTTACTATCAACGATTTTATTTTTTGATAAAGTTCAGGATAAAATCCAACAGCGTATCTGAAAGTATTAAAAAGATTTACTCTTAATTGTTTTCTTAAAATAGTTTGACTGATTATAAACCCTATAATGTTAGCTGATAAAGTTGCATAAGCTGCGCCAAGCACATTAAAGCGATGAATCAATACATAATTCAAAACTATATTGATGAGTGCAGAAATACACACAATGGTAAAAGTTAAACGCGTTCTGCCCATTGAATCGAGCAAGACGCCAAATTGCCTGCCGTATGGAACAAACAAACAATAAAAGACTGTTACTTTTAAAATGGGCACGGCATCTTCATACTTATCACCTGCAATAAAATGTATAGAGAATTTAGAAAAAAATAATAACACCAGCAAGCCTGGTAATAATATAGCAAGAAGGGTACCTACAGATTTTTCATAAAGATATTTTACTGCATCAGGTCCTTCGTTACCTACGCGTTTTGCACTTTGTGGAAATACAATAGCGGCAATTGCATTGGTTGGTATTTCAACCAGATTTGTTACACGCACTGCAATATTATAAACGCCGGCTGCGGCTGCAGATAAATAAGAGCCAAGCATCATTTGATCAATGCTGCTAAAAACAGTAGAGCTAACCGAAGTGCCGAATGCATACTTACCGTAGTTAAATAAATTTTTCATCCATGCACGTTCATAACTAAAGACAAAACGAAAATATTTTTTTACAAAAATCCATGCGGCAATCATGCTTGCAGTTACACTTAATATTTGTACATATACAAGGTGAATAAGATTTATTTTAATGCTGAAAACAAAACAGCAGAACACATACACAAAAAAAATTCCTTGTCTTATAAACGTAGTTAGAAATATACTGTTGAATTTTAAATATGCTTGTTCAATAAACTGAAACTGGGTAAGTATGCCTGATATTAAATACACAAAACTGTACAGGTAAAACATTTCTTCAAGCACCGGTGCATGCCAGCTAATGCTTAAAAAGTGTGCAAAGGCCAGGTTGAGTAAAATACAAAAACCACTAAGTATTGCACTGTTAGCAAAAGATGCTGAAACTATTTTATTATGTTCTTCAACAGGTGAGAGAGAAAGATAACGTATCAATGCATTTTGAATAAGCCCATTGCGAATATTTTCCAAAATTGCAGTAGTGGTCATAAAAAGTGCCCAAGTACCAAAATCATCTTTGCTTGGAAGAATGCGAACTAAAATGTAAAAGCTTCCAAAACCAAAAATTACATTCGAAAAATTTTGCAGGAAAGAAAAGAATCCGGATTTGATCCAATAATGATCCTTAGTTTCTGATTTGCTCATTCAATTTTATTAGTTGCGAACAAAATGTTGTTCAATGTAGCATTTCACCTCTTCGTGATTTTTTGCGTGTAAAATAGTTGCTCCGGAAAGTTTAGGAAAGAGTTTATGAAAGCAACCAAAATGATGTTCAAGTCCTTTTTTAGAATAAATTATATTAACGCCTTTAAAATAACTTGCCAATGTACCTGTTCCGCCGTGTGTGGAAATAAAATGGTCGGCATTAGCATATACCATTAATTGCAGATGATTAAAGTTTTTTGCATTGCCCTTATTTTCTTTATATAAATCTTCCATTAATAAAACGTCGGGATGATTTTTTCTGAGCCATTCATATTCATGTAAATCGTAGATATCACTATTATCCATTGAAATATTTTGCGGCATCGGGCGGTTATAAATAATAGTGTATTTATCTTTTAGTCTTTCTATCATGTGAGATATCAACTCAATAGGAAAAAAACTTATTGGCGGGCCATTCCATTCTGAGTTATACCTGTTAGCTATAATTACGATAGGTTTATCATAAACATAAATATCATTTTTATACATTTCTTTTAAAGGCACAGGTTCCCATTTTCGCATGTTATAATTATGGCTATATAAAATACGCGGCGTTTCATAATTCATATTGCCGGCCAAGGTTCGCTCTTTAAATTCTTCATGATGCTCTGGTGAAAAAAAGTAGAGTTGTTTTGTGTAGATAGCCGACGTTGTTGATTTAAGTGTTCCGTTTTTATAATGCCAGTAAGCAAAAGGTAATACATACAAAATATCCGGTGCAAATTCTCCGGAGAATGAAATCTCTTTATAAGGTTTTTTAAATACATAATCGCGAAAAATATATTTAAGCTGCACTAATTGGCAATAATAAGTATCCCTGTAATAGTAACGCACTTCTGCCGGTACTTTAGGATATTTTAAAAGCACTATCAAACTCAGAATCTTATTGGTTAACTTAAAAAACATTTAGTTTGGTTTTTTGTCATCAAAAACGGGATAAGTAATTAAAAATTGCTTCAAATTTTAGCTGCTAATTTAGTTCATTATTAAACCTGATAAACATTTGTTTATTTTGAGAAACGATTCATAAGCTATTATAATAATTTTAATTTTGGTTACTAAATCAAGCCCTTTTATGCTATTAAATCCGATGCATTTAATAGCATGAAAAAACTACCGTTTATTTTTGGTTTTATAATACTTACGAGTAGTTGCTTCCAACAATCTATAGGTAATCAAAATATTATTTCAATACCTGTAAATGCTCAAAATACTTTAGGTAAAGGTTTATTGAATTTCAGCCGGAACTGGTGGTGCATATTCATGCATTGCAACAAATGATTCAACATTAGGAAATAAAATTGCAGCAGTTGTTGCTGTTAGTATTTACAAAACCTTTGATACATACTTACCGGTAACATTATTTGTAGTAATTCAGGTAATACAAAGATTAATGATGGTGTAAACTGGAGTAATGATGGTAATAAAAATCCCGCAAAATAAATTCCGAAATAATGTTTATTAATACCTATTCAAAACGTAAACGAAATTAGTTTTATACTGTTAGGGTTAAGCCTTGTAATTGTATCCAATCAAAAATACCTTTATCGGATTAAAAAAAACTTATTGCATCTCTTGAGTGGCATGGTTTCTGCTTTGCAAAGCTCAGTTCGAAAATTGACCATTTTTTTTCGCTTTTCGATTAATTTATTGTTGAAAAACCGTTTTTCTTTTTGAAATTTTTATTGAGCGTTCGAAAGGTCGTTTGAGAATTACAATTTATCCTGATTAAAACCATAAAAATCCAATTTATGAAACGTGTAGTTTTACCCCTGTTTCTATGTTTAATTATTTGTGCCTCTTCTTTTTCCCAACAGTATGTTGGCAAAAGAATTTATTTGAAAAAAAATACCGGTGATAACACTCTTGGCGTAGGGCCCGGTTTTAACTATCATGCTGGTGATACCCTTGTGCTAACTGCCGACCAGAGTCCTTACAGTTGGGCTCAATTTACAAACATTGATTCTGTTACCATAATTAACGAGGGTGGGCAAGTGGTACTTAATTGGTTTAACAATGGTGCTATACCCGGTGGTTTTATTTTTATCGGTTGCAAGCATATTCATCTCACTGGCACAGGTGTGCGCGGAATAAAATACGGTTTCAAAATTACAACGCCTGCCAACAGAGGTGTTGGTGTAGATATACATGATCGTTCTGCATGGTTTGAAGTTGACCATTGTGAAATGTATGATAAAGCCAGCGGGTTTTGGATAAAAGAAGAAGTTCAATGCGCTGATAGTTTATCTTTTCCTAACTGGGTCTTGCATAATTTTAAGATTCATGATAATTATATTCATAATTGTTCACTTGAAGGAATGTATTTAGGTAGTACAGATCCTAACAATTATGCAGGAACAGATTCATCACAGCATCCGGTTGTTTATTGTAACGGTATAGCAACAAAACACAAACCGATGAGACTTGGTAATTTTCATATTTATAATAATATTATCGACAGCACCGGAAGAGGTGCAATACAGTTAAGCGATGCTGACAGTGGTAAAAACGAAATCAATAACAATACAATTACAAATGCTGGTTTTGAATTAAATGGTTACCAGGGAAATGGAATTGTTTTAGGTGGTTACTCGCATGCTTACATACATGATAATTACGTAAACTACACTTATTCAACGGGCATTTTCTCACTTGGTGCTGGTATGGTAAAAATTATCAATAATACTGTTGACCATTCAGGAACTATAGGTAATATATCAGAAAGCGGTGTTCCAAATATTATGGTTGATACAAGGAATACAACTGTTCCTTCTCCCGGTCAACCGAATCCTGTTATGCTGACATTTAAAGTAAGAGGAAATAAATTAGGTGCAAACACCGATTACGGAATAAGAGTTTATAACACTTACATGACTTTTACAACTGACAATGCGGTTTGCGATAATAGAACTTTATCGGGCCTCAGTGCATCGCATTATGTTGCAACCGGAGTTTATTGGAAGGGTGAATGCGACACCGGTGCTTTGAATACAAAAAATTATGTACAACATAACGCCGTTGCACAAACATTAAACAAAACAAGTTCGATCATCTATCCAAATCCTGCAAGAGATGTTGTAAATGTAAATTTTGGTGATAACGTTTCCGGTAAAGTTATGTTGAGCATTTACGATGAACAAGGTCGCATGCTTCAAACAAAAAGTATTTATAAGAACGTTTCTCAAACGCAGCAATCATTTGATGTTAAAACGTTGCAACCAGGCGTTTACAATTTGCAAATTGTTTCCGCTGCAGAAAAAACAAACCTGCGATTTATTAAAGCAGGCGATTAATAATTTATTTAAATTTTTACTGTAGCTCAAGAGCAGAGAGATTTTTATTTTTAAAATTTCTCTGCTCTTTTTTTAATCGGTTATTTAAACGGCTTATAATATTTATCGGTTGATAAAGACAACATTGGCAAGTCTCCGCGTGTATCTCCGTAAGCGTAAATCTTTGAATATTCAGCAAGCTTATAGTTGTTTAAAATATGTTTTACCTTTTCGTTACCGCTGCAATTTCTACCTGAAATTTTACCTGTTATTTTATTGTCTTTTATTTCAAGGCAAGTTGCAATACAATCAATATTAAATTCACTGCACCAGGGCTGCACCCAGTTTATTGGCGAAGCTGAAACAACAACAACTTTTGTATTATTTTTTTTATGCTGATTTATTTCGTTTAAAGCTTGTTCTCGAATTAAGCCAGGCAAAATTGTTCTTGTAAATTGATTGCAGATATTTTCAAATTCATTTACCGGCGTGTTCTTAAAAAAAAATTGCAGCATAATTTCTTTCGCACGATGATTAGATAACAAACCAGTTTTGTAGGAAAATAAAATTGGTGAAAGCGCCAACAATCCTGCATAATAATTCAATTTGCCTTTTGCAAATTTTATAATTTCTGCAAGCGTATCTTTTGATGTTATAGTTCCATCAAAATCAAAAAATGCAATGGATAAATCAGAATTTTTTTCCATTGAGTAATTACAACTTTAATTTTTTAAAAACTCCTTCCGGAATTGTTTTAATGGTAAGCATTATCCAGCGCCACATCCATTTTACATAAACAACATTTTTTCTTTTTTTCACTGCAGATGAAACCTGTAATGCAACTTGTTCGGGCGTTGCTGTTAATAATGGTGGCAATTTTAAATCTGCAGTCATCTTAGTATAAACAAAACCCGGCAATATTGTAATAACATGAACACCGTATTGGTGCAAACTGTTTCTCAGCCCTGATAGGTATGCTGTAAAACCTGCCTTTGCACTTCCATAAATATAATTACTTTGCCTGCCTCTTTCACCGGCAACAGAACTTATACCTGCAATAATTCCGCTCTTTCTTAATTTGTAATCTTCTGCTACAATATTTAAAATTGAAACAGCACCGGTAAAATTTGCCTGAATAATATTTTCAGTTTCTTTCCAATCAGCTGCAGCTTTTTGCTGAACACCTAAATAACCAAAAATGCAAACGGTTATATCAGGATGAAAAGGAAGGTTTTTATAAAATGATTCATGGCTTGCAAAATCTGTAGCATCAAAAAAAACAACAGCAGATTTAATATTATATCTTATTTCAAGGTCTGTTTTAAATTCGGAAAGCTGTTGCACATTTCTTCCGGCAAGTATTATATCAAACTTATCCTGCGCAAATTTTCTTGCTATCGCCGTAGCCATATCTGAACTGGCGCCGAGTAATAAAACTGATGACATTTATAAATTATTTTCTAAGCTGTAATGGATAGTCGCGAAGACTGAACTGATTGAAATTTTGTTTGCGGGTTATATTTCTCTATAACAGAAGTAAATTTTTTTGAATTAGCGTAACCTTTCCAAAAAGTATTTGCTTTCATCCTTGCATCTTTTGATAAGTAAATTCTGCCGCCATATTCTAAAACAATTTCATCAAGCTCGTCTAAAAAATTAAACAATCCTTTTCTAACGGGAAAATCCAATGCTAAGGTATAACCTGCAATTGGGAATGAAATTAAATCACTTTGTTCACCAAAAGTTTTCAGCACGGCTAAAAATGAACCCCAACCTTTCTCGCTTATTTTTTTTAAGATAGTTATTAAGCCTTCTTTATTTTCAAATGGAACAACAAATTGATATTGCACAAATCCTTTTTTTCCGTAACCCCTGTTCCAATGCAGTATTGCATCAAGCGGATAGAAAAAAGGTTCGTAAGAAATAATGCTGTTCTTTTCTTTCTTAAAATTTTTATGATAAAAAACGTAATTAAATAACCGAACAGTAAAATTGTTCAGTACAAAAGATGGAAGATTAATTGGAAAATTAATTGACTTCTTTTTTGGCAACGCTAAAGCTCCTTTCGCAATTTGCGCATCACTTAATTCATTTAGTTT
>JBEHXR010000001.1:0-42413 GCA_048498595.1 Bacteroidota bacterium | reverse complement strand
TGTAAAGATTGAAATTTTTCAAATGGAAAAACTTTTCCCGTCGGCACTAACCTATCATTAAACTCTAAAATTTTATTTGAATTTATTTTGAATGATAAATCATCAATCGGCTGATCAAATTTGAAATAAGGATGCCATCCATCACACAAAGGCATTTGCTTTTCGTTTTTGTTAGTAATAGTTGTTGTGATAGAAAGTTTGTTTTCTTTTTCCAATTTATATATCACCTCACACAAAAACTCAAACGGAAATCCTTCGTCTTCTCTCGAATAAAAATATTCGAGCTTAATGTTAGCTGAAACATCATCAGCATTTGAATCAACAATTGTAAAAGTTGCATCATAGATCAAACCATGTATTGCTTCTTCGCCTAAAAAAAATTTTCCCGTTTTATATTTTTTATCTTGAAAATAATATTCGCCATTTTTTATTCTGCAAACAAACGGGCTCAGCTTTGCGCTTTTAAATGCGTTTGTAATATTTTGTTTCGCATCCTTGCACGATGCAAAACCATCAATGATATTTTGCCTGCCTTCAATAACAAAACCATTTAGCAAAGCGCCAAATGTATAGATATGCGCTTCCGTTTTTTGTAATTCATCTTTTAAAATAACTACAGGAAAAACATCATCATTTTTTATTGAAACAGAAAAACTCATTTTGAAACATTTTTTACTGCAACAGCAATTTTTGAATCGGCAGTTCCATAATATAACCACCATTTATTTTTATACAGCACCAATCCTTCTGCAAAACAAACATTATTTACTTCGCCGCTAAATTCATAGGGTTGTTCGGGCTTTAGAAAATAAGTGCTTGTTCGATCTGTTATTTTGGAGGGATCATTTTTATCAAGCAATGCTTCAGAAACAGTATATGTTCCAAAAGGCAAACTGCTCTCACCAATTGCTGGAATATTCCGGCTATTATAGATCAGCAAAATTCCGTTTGATGTAAGCATTGCCGGCGGACCGCTTTCTACCAAATCACAATCATACATTTTCTTTCTTGTTGGCAGAGCAATTTTTATGTTAGAAATATTATTGTCTGAATAAACAGAATCATATGCTGCATTTTCATTTGCATTTGTTTCCACCGGCGACCAATGAATAAGATCTGTTGATGTTGCGAGCCAGATATATTTATCGCCCCAATACATCCAGTATTTGTGATGAATGCTTGCAGCAACAGGTTTTCCGTTTTTATAATTTGAAACAATTGAACCCGACTTAGACCAAATATTTTTATAATGTTCATCATTAAAAACAGGTCCATGTTTTTGCCAGTGATATAAATCTTTTGAAGTGGCTATCATCAGCCGCGCTATCTTTCCATCATAAGCCGTATAAGTTAAATAATACATGCCGGTGATGTCTTGAACCAATCTTGGATCTTCGCAGCCGCCGGGCCATTCATATTTTTTATATGCATCGTTATCAGGATATAGAACCGGTTTTGCATAACGCTTAAAATGTATTCCATCGCTGCTTGTAGCAAGCCCGATTCTTGAACAACCTGCGCTGTCTTGTGCACGATATAACATTACCATCATTCCATCTTTTACTGTTAGCGCCGGATTGTAAACATTTTTCGCTTCCCAGCTAATTTCTTTTTTCTGAACCGGACAAAAGAAAGTTAAGTCGCCGGGTTTCATTACAGGATTTACAGAATCAAGTTTTACAAAAGGCAATAACCATTCGTTGTTTGAAGCCGCATTGTTTTCAGATATACTTTGTTGTGCATTTGCACTAACGCAAAGCAGCAAAAAGAAGTAACAAAAAATTTTATTTCGTAAAGAAATCATGATGTTTCAAATTTATCGAGCAACATATAAATATGTTCAATTCCATCTTCAAGGTAAATATCACTTATTTGCTTAAACCCGAAAGCAGCATAAAAATTTTTAAGATAATACTGCGCGCCAATTTTAATATTAGTAATTCCAAAAATTTGTTTGCATTCTTCAATTGATTTTTTCATCAGCGCATAACCAATTTTATTCCTCCTGTATTTTGGCGATGTAACAACTCTGCCAATAGAAACTTCAGCATAAATATAACCAGCCGGCGCAAGCCTTGTATATGCAGCCAACTCACCTTCTATCCAACCCATTAAATGAAAACATTCCTGGTCTTTATTATCGGCATCCTGGAAAATACAATTTTGTTCAACTACAAAAACTTCGTTGCGCAATCTTATAATTTGATATAACTCATCCGGTGTAAGATTTTTAAAAGCTTTACAATGCCAATGAATATTCATACTTTTCAAACTTGACGGGATATTTCAAATAATCAGGTCGTAATATAGATTTTTTGTTGATGAACTGTTAAGATAACTGCATCAAACAATTAAAGATATTTTTTTAAATAGAATTGCAAATGAAGCCGGAAAAAACTATGCGTTTATTTTTCTTTTTCATTTTTGTTATCGCTGCATCGCAATCGTTCGCACAAACACCAGACTTAAACTCAGTAAAAGATGCCATAACAACACTCGCTGATAATTTTCCGCAGGAAAAAATTTATTTGCATTATGACAAGCCTGCTTATGCGCCGGGTGAAACCATTTGGTTTAAAGCCTATTTAATGGAAGGCGCAAATACAGATAACATCAGCAAAACTTTATACATAGATTTTATTGATGAAAGTGGCAAGCTGCTGAAACATTGCGTGGCTGCTATTTATCAATCATCTGCCAGCGGCGATTACAGTTTACCATTAGAATTTAAAGACAGAACGGTTTATGTGAAAGCATATACACGCTGGATGTTGAATTTTGATTCTTCTTTTTTATACAGAAAAGCCATTCCTGTAGTTCAAACAAAACCTTCTTTAAAAACAACTGCAACTGCGGCAAAAGCTTCTATTAAATTTTTGCCGGAAGGTGGTGATTGGATTAACAGCATTGAAAGCAAAATTGCATTTAAGGCAGTGGGCGCCGATGGAAGACCGGACGCTGTTCATGGTACTGTTGTGAATAAAAGCGGAGAACAGGTTGCAACATTTTCATCACTGCATGATGGAATGGGTTCTTTTGCGCTTACGCCAAAAACAGGTGAAACGTATACAGCAAAATGGAAAGATGCGCAGAATAACAATTATCAAACAAACTTGCCGGCTGCAAAAGAATCAGGTGCAACTTTAGCAATAACAGTGCAGGATCAAACACGTGGGTTTAAAATTCAGCGTTCTGAAAATTCAACTGATAATTTTAAAAAAATATACATAGCTGCAACCATGAACCAGCATCTTGTATATTTTGCTGCAGCCAACCTGCAGGATAATTTTGTTACCGGCGGTTCAATACCTGTAGCAGCTTTGCCATCCGGCATTTTACAAATAACACTTTTCGATTCAAACTGGATTGCATTTGCAGAGCGTGTTACTTTTATTAATAATGATGATTATCATTTTGATCCTGAAGTAGGCTTTTCAGAATTAGGATTAGGAAAAAGAAAATCGAATACACTTGTAATTAGCGTACCGGATACAGTTATTTCAAATCTTTCTGTTGCTGTAACAGATGCCGGAATTGGAATAGATAGCAGCGATGATATAATATCGAGGTTATTGTTAACTGCAGATCTTAAAGGATCAATTTATAATCCCTCATATTATTTTAAAAACAATAGCGATACCCTGCAGCAGCAACTTGATCTTGTAATGCTCACCAACGGCTGGCGCCGCATAAACTGGCAAGATGTTGTGCACAATAAATTTCCTGCCATAAAATATCAAAACGATACAGATTACTTAAAATTTTCAGGCAAGGTTTATGGCGCATCTGAATCAGATTTACGGCAAGGCGCATTTATAATATTAATGCTCGACAATAAAAAAGACACGTCACGCAAAGTAGAACAGGCGTTAATAAATGCGGATGCTTCTTTTGCTTTACCTAATGATGTATTAATTGATACTACAAAAGCCTTTTACAAGGTTGCCGGAAATGCAGGGTTGTCAAGCACCGCAGCGGTAACATTTAATTCAAGTATGCCTGCAATAAAAACATCTGGTAGCGATACAATAAATGCAATTTCTTTTGTTGATACAGCAACTGAAAATTACCGGCGACGATTGGCTGAAGAACAACTGAGGTTATTTAAGTTACAACAAGGAACAACTTTGCAGGATGTTACGGTAACAACAAAAGCAAAAAGTCCGCTGCAGGTTTTAGATGAAAAATATGCATCGCCACTTTTTAGCGGCAGCGATGCATACCAGTTCGATGTATTAAATGATCCTTTTAGTAAAGGTGCAACAAACGTTTTTAATTATTTGCAAAGTCGTGTTGCAGGATTAACCATTTCAATTCCGTCCGGTACAACATCTACCCCTTCTGTATCATGGCGTGGCGGTACTCCTGATTTTTATTTAGATGAAATGCCGGTAACTGCAGATCAGCTTACCAGTATGACTATGGCTGATGTTGCTTATGTAAAAGTATTTAGACCGCCTTTCTTTGGATCCAGTGGTGGCGGAGCAAATGGTGCCATTGCTGTATATACCCGAAAAGGTGGCGACGTTGTACAAACACAAAGCAAAGGACTTCCTTATAAAATATTAATTGGTTATACCGCGCCAAAAGAATTTTACTCACCCAACTACGCAAGTTTTGACAGTCGTAATGATGAGCAGGATTTAAGAACCACGCTTTACTGGAATCCGATGATTTTAACCAACAACGAAAACCATACTGTGCGCATCCACTTTTATAATAATGATATTACATCAAGTTTTCGCGTAATAGTAGAAGGCGTTAGTACAGACGGCAGGCTTACACATATTGAAAAAGAGATAGAATAATCGTTTCTTCAAAAACTTAATCCAGAAAAACAGTCTATGTGATTTCTGTCACATTTTAAGCGGTTGCACTGTTTTAATTTTACATCATTAAATTTTATTGTTATGATTCTTGAACAGATTTATACGGGCTGCCTTGCACAAGGCGCTTATTATATAGAAAATGAAGGTGAAGCTGCAGTGATTGACCCGCTGCGCGAAGTAGAACCTTACATTAAAAAAGCTAAACAAAACAATGCAACAATAAAGTATGTTTTTGAAACACATTTTCATGCCGACTTTGTTAGCGGTCATTTGGATTTGAGTAAAAAAACGGGTGCGCAAATTGTTTATGGTCCAACAGCAAAACCAGGTTTTAAAGCTATTGTAGCTGAAGACGGACAAACATTTAAGCTTGGCAAACTTGTAATTAAAGTATTGCACACGCCGGGTCATACAATGGAAAGTTCTTGTTATCTTTTAAAAAATGAAGAAGGTAAAGAGGTTGGATTATTTTCAGGAGATACATTGTTTATTGGAGATGTAGGTCGCCCCGATCTTGCACAAAAAGTAAAAGCTGAATTAACAGAAGATAAGCTTGCAGGTTATTTATATGAATCATTACACAATAAAATTTTGCCATTGAATGATGACATTATTGTTTATCCTGCACATGGCGCAGGAAGTGCTTGCGGTAAGAATATGAGCAAGGAAACAACGGATACGTTAGGTCATCAGAAAAAAACAAATTATGCTTTGCAGCCAATGAGCAAAGAAGAATTTATTGAAGCTGTAACAACCGGCTTAGTAAAGCCGCCATCCTATTTTCCATTAAATGTTATCATGAACATTCATGGTTATGAAAGTATTGATAAAGTGTTAGAGCGTGGTGAACATGCATTAAGCGCTGAAGCATTTGAAGCAGCCGCTAACGAAACAAATGCATTGATATTAGATACAAGAGATGCGCAAACATTCGCAAAAGGTTTCATTCCAAATTCAGTTAACATTGGTATCGACGGAACTTTTGCGCCGTGGGTTGGCACATTGATTCCGGATATTAAACAACCGATTTTATTAGTAACGGATGAAGGCAAAGAAGAAGAAGTAATTACAAGATTGGCGCGTGTAGGTTATGATAATACGATTGGCTTTTTGAAAGGCGGTTTTAATGCATGGAAGAATGCAGGCAAAGAAACAGATGCCATAAAAAGTATTACTGCAAATGAGCTTGCAGATGTGATGAAAGCAAAACAGGTGAACATACTTGATGTGCGCAAAAAAAGTGAGTACGACAGTGAGCACATTGCTGATGCAGAAAATGAACCGCTTGATTTTATTAATGATAACATGGCACATATTGATAAAAACAAAACTTATTATGTGCATTGTGCCGGTGGTTATCGTTCAATGATTTTTACTTCTATCCTGCGTGCAAGAGGTTACGATAAAATAGTTGAAGTGCAGGGCGGATTTAAAGCCTTAAAAGAAAGCGGCAGGTTTGCAGTTACCGATTATGTTCGCCCCACAACCATGTTATAAATCTTTTTATAAAAAATAAATACAATTATATGTTTGAAAAACTTAAATCATTATTTGAAAAACCATCACACAACATGAAAGCGATCATTGATGAAGGTGCATTGGTTGTTGATGTACGCACACCGCACGAATTTAAAAGCGGTCATCTTCCCGGTTCAAGAAATATTCCGCTTGATACATTATCATCAAAGATTGCCGAACTAAAAAAGCTGAATAAAAAAATAATTACTGTTTGCCGCAGTGGCGCAAGAAGTATGACAGCGAAAAACATGCTTGTAGCTGCCGGAATAGATGCATGCAACGGTGGTGCCTGGCAAAATTTAAAAGAGGCAGTTTGATAAGGTGATGTTGTGTAGAGAAAGGCAGTCTTTAATTAGACTGCCTTCTTTTTTTAATATAGCGATAGCTTTAAACAGTTTTATTACGCTGCTTGCGCGGACAAGTGCTGATGCCAAGCATGCTATACAAAGGACAAACGCTTATAATACTTGTAAGCAAAAAAATTGCGGCAATCACCATTAGAACAATACCCAGTGTGCCTGTTACAACATGTGTAAAATAAAGAATCCCGATAACAATCGCTATTAGAATGCGCAAAATGCGATCTGCTGCGCCCATATTCTTTTTCATAATAATGTTTTGCCCAAAGCTCGCCATCACTGCTATTTTTAAGGGTGACATACATCACTTAACGCCTTGATATTGCTAATTAGATTTGTGCAAATTTTTTTGTATGAGCTGTATTATGCACATATAGATAAATGCTGTACTAATTTTACAAACGAACATCAATACACATGAAATGGTTTAGCAACGAATGGTTTAAAACAAATTGGAGCAATTATCTTTTTGTTGCATTGATATTAGTTTTCTTATTTAACAACAATGCAAAAGCATGGGTATTAAAACAGTTTATTTCTATAGGAGTTTTTAATTCCACTTCAATTGAAAAAAATAATAACGATCTTAAAGATGCACCCGCTTTTAGTTTTTATGATGCACACGGAAATAAGTTCAATACATCATCATTAAAAGGAAAAGTTGTGTTTGTAAATTTTTGGGCAACCTGGTGCCCGCCATGTAGAGCGGAGCTGCCTGCGATTGGCAAATTTTACAATCAATACAAAAACAATAAGAATATTTTTTTTCTTACGATAAATGAAGATGACGATCTTGAAATGGCGAAAGATTTCCTAAGAAAAAGTCAATACACTATTCCTTTATACATTCGTGGAGAAGAAGTGCCGGATGATATTTTTAAAGGTTCGTTACCAACTACGCTTATCATCGACAAACAAGGAAGAATAAGATTGCATCATGAAGGTATTGCGAACTATGATGCTCAATCTTTTTTAAAACAAATACAGGATTTGGTTAAAGAATGATCAGCGAAAATGCTACCTTAAAATAAGATTATTTGTTATGCAGGTTTAAAATGAAATCAAACTGGATTCTCATAATACTACTTCTGGTTATTGCTATTGTTGTAATCAATGGCGTTATTAGTATGCATAAAACTTCTGTAACAGCAGAAAAAAAATTTCAATCTTATTTACAGTCGGAACCTGCAGATACTGTTTGGCGCGGACCGGGCATATATCAAATTCCATATTATACAGACAGCGGTAAATTAATTTCATACGGTTATGCGTTGATTGCTCACACATCAGTTTATCTCGGGCCAAAAGGAATTGTTGCGCATATAAGTAATGGAATGAATTGCCAGAATTGTCATTTAGATGGCGGCATGCTGCCTTACGCGCTAAATTTTGGGAAAACCTTTGCCACTTATCCTCAATACAAAGCACGCAGTAACACCATACAAACAATATATGAAAGAGTGAATGATTGTTTTGAACGAAGCCTGAATGGAAAAGCATTAGACACAACATCAAAAGAAATGCAGGCGATTTATGCATACATACAATGGCTGGATAAAAGTGTTCCGAAAGGTGATGTACGTGGCGGCACAACAGATATGAAATTGCAATACATGAATACTGCGGCAAGCGTTGAAAAGGGCAAAACAGTTTTTATAAACAATTGCACTCCATGTCATGGAAACGATGGACAAGGCAAGTTAAATACAGATGGAAACGAATATGTTTACCCGCCTTTATGGGGAGATAACAGTTACAATGATGGTGCAGGGTTATATCGCATAAGCACTTTTGCGTCATTTGTAAAAAACAATATGCCTTTCGGAACAGATTATCATCATCCAAAACTTTCAGATGAAGAAGCGTGGAATGTGGCTGCATTTGTTAACAGCCAACCCCGCCCACATAAAGATCAAAGTAATGATTGGAAAAATATTTTTAAAAAGCCCATTGATTTTCCTTTTGGCCCATACGCAGATTCGTTTTCAGAAACACAACATAAATACGGGCCATTTCTTTCAATTAAAAATGCTCAAAAACAAAATCAATAAATATGAAAAAGTTATTTGCCCTTCTTTTTACAAGTATTATTTTTTCTTCAGTGCATGCACAAACCAATGATGATCTGTTAAACAAGAATCGAAATTTTACAGGCGCTGTTGCAGATAAAAAAGATTATTATGCCATTTACCAGTTAGACAATAATGATCCAAAAGTTATTGAAAAGGCTTTAAGAAATATTCAAAACGCATTAAACGATGAAAGATTAAAAGGTAAGGTGCATATTGAATTAATTGCTTTTGCCGGCGGCACCGATGCTTATTTCAAAGACAGTAAATATGGAGATCAGTTAAAGTCGTTGGTTGAACAGGGAGTAATTGTTGCACAATGCAACAACACGTTGCGCGAAAGAAAAATTAGCCGCGATAGCATTTACAATTTTATTGGCGTTGTTCCAAGTGCGAATGGAGAGCTTATTATTCGCCAGGCGCAAGGCTGGGGCGTTGTAAAGCCGTAACTCCTTCATAAAAGTTTTCGCTTACATATCTGTAATTCTTACTTCATAATTCTTCTAAAAGCATGATTTAAATTTCCTGCGCTTGTGATTTTAGTTACCATACAAATTGATGATCAAAAGTAGGTTAGCATAAAATATTTTTATGCTATATGCAGCAATTCGCAATAAGCGCCTGTGTTAGTTGAAAATTTATTATCACTTATAAAAGGTGAAAAACTTAAAGCCTCTTACAATGGCTATACAAGCTGCCCTGTTGTTACAGGTTATGGTAAACTTGTATTGTGCGAATTTGATTACAACAATAAGCCAACAGAAACATTTCCATTTGATCAAAGCAAAGAAAGATGGAGCATGTATCAATTAAAGCGACATGTATTACCATGGTTGTATTGGCATAAAATTTTACAAGGCAAAATGTAAATAATCAACCAATCTTATTATTGTATTTGTGTTGCCTTTGAGTGTATAACTTTGAAATAATTTTCATTACATGAATAAACAATCACTGCAGCAACTTTTTCCTGGTCTTGAAAACGAATTATATGAAGAGCTGCTGGAGCATGGTGATATAAAAAAAGTAAAAGCGGGCGAAACATTATTACGCGTTGGTCAAACCATCCGTTCAACAATGTTAATTCTGGAAGGGTTTGTAAAGTTGTATCGCGAAGATGATGAAGGCAACGAATTTTTTATTTATAACCTGCAGGCAGGACAGGCGTGTTCATTATCGCTGGTTTGCTCAATGAAACATCAAACAAGCGAAGTGTTGGCAAAAGCATTAACCAATGTTGTTGTGTTAAGCATACCGCTTGAATATATGGATAAATGGATGCAGACATATAAAAGCTGGTACCAGTTTGTAATCACTTCTTATCGCAACCGTTTTGAAGAATTGCTGAGAACCATTGATGCCATCGCATTTTCAAGCATGGATGAGCGGCTTGAATTTTATTTGAAAAGACAAGTAGCACAATTTGGAACAAACCTTAAGCTTACACACCAGGAAATTGCAAATGATTTAAATTCTTCGCGTGAAGTAATCAGCCGCTTATTAAAAAAGATGGAAGCCAAACATTTCCTTATCCTGCATCGCAATTCTATTGAATGGCAGGGAGAAGTAAATGTTGCTGTGTGACGAACATCACATTTAAAGCCGAAACATAAAAACAATTTTGCAACATGCAAATAGCAGGCTACATCGCAGCATTATTTATTGGCGTTTCATTAGGCTTAATTGGCGGCGGCGGCTCCATACTTACCGTTCCTGTTTTAGTTTATTTGTTTGGCGTTTCCCCGATTCTTGCTACGTCTTATTCTCTGTTCGTTGTTGGTTCCACCAGTTTAATTGGTTCATTTAATAGCTGGCGCGCAGGTTTGGTTGATTTTAAAACTGCTTTGTTGTTTGGCGTTACATCTATCATTACTGTTTTTATCACAAGAAAAATTATTATTCCGCGCATACCTGAAGATATTCATGTTGGAAATATCATCATGCATTTTTCAATTCTTACGATGGTGTTATTTGCTTTGCTGATGTTAGTTGCCTCTATCAGCATGATAAGAAGCAAACACACAATTACTGTTGATGAAGAAAAGAAAACAAACCTTGGTAAACTAATTTTATATGGTGTTAGCATTGGTTTGGTTACAGGATTTCTTGGCGCAGGCGGTGGTTTTCTTTTAATACCTGCATTAGTGTTGCTGTTGCATTTGCCCATGAAAAAAGCAATCGGTACATCACTTCTAATTATTGCATTAAACTCACTCGCTGGTTTTATTGGTGATACAGGTCATTTTAAAATAGACTGGTCATTTTTATTTATCGTTTCATTTATTGCAATTGCCGGTGTTTTTGTTGGAGGAATGTTGGGCAAAAGAATTAATGGTGCAAAATTGAAAACAGGTTTCGGCTGGTTTGTTTTAGCAATGGGTATTTATATTATTGTAAAAGAAATTTGGTTACGGTAATTTAGAGCATGCTTTACTTCACTCAACTCATTTACATAAAAGAAGGGCAGGAAGAAGTGTTTCATTCTTTTGAAGATATTGCGATTCCATTAATCTCAAAATATAACGGCAAGTTATTACTGCGCATAAGACCAACAGAAAATTCTTTTATTGAACATTCAATAGATAAGCCTTACGAAGTTCACTTTGTAGAATTTGAGAACGAATCTGATTTTGAAAATTTCATGAAGGATGAAGAGCGAAAAAAAATTCTGCATTTAAAAGAGCAATCGATAAAAACTTCAATTTTAATTAAAGGCGCAAAACTTTAAATCTTATTTCAATTTTAAATCACTCACCAGCATTGCATGGTCGCTTAAATTTTCATCAATCATTCCAAATTGCTGAATGCTGAATGAAGTATCAGGCAGAATATAATCAATGCGCAACATTGGCGCTAATGAGCTGTATGTTTTGCCAACACCCAATCCTTTTTTCAAAAATGCATCCTGGCGAAGATTGCGAATATGAAAATATGTGTAAGAACTTGGCACATCATTAAAATCGCCGCACACAACAGAAGCGTACTTACATACATCCGTTTGTTCCCGCACTATATCTGCCTGTACACCGCGATTGGTAAAGGCATTCTTCATTTTTTTAAAAATATTTTTCGAAGCTTCAATTGATTTTTCATCGCGCTGTTTTATTTTATTTATCTCAGCATAATCTGCATTATTAAAACCAAAGGATTGAAGATGCGTTGTAAAAATTCTTACCGTATCATCATGCACTTTCACATCAATATAAATTAAGCTGCCTGTAAAATTTCCGGGGTAATCAAATTTGCCTGAATCTATAATCGGATATTTTGAAAACACGATAGAGCCGGAAGTATAATATCCATTCTCTTTATTAAAATCTTTTGAATAAAAATAATTTGGATATTGTTTGCTAAACAAACCAATGTTATCGGCGCCTTCTCCCTGCGTGTAGGAATGATTAAATTCCTGCAGACAAATAATATCTGGTTGTAAATCCAGAATGCTTTGTGCAAGCTCTGTTCGGTTATGCTGTTTAATTTCTCTGTCGTTGCTTAAGCCATACATGTTTGCAACATTCCAGCTTACAATGCGAAAAGTGCCGGCAGGTTTATTTGCTAAATCTGTACTGTTAAAATGTGCAGCGAATGTTACAGCAATTTGTTTTGCACCAAATATCAATATAAAAAAAGGAAGCAGTGCAAGCCTTGGCTTAACCATCAGCCAAAAGAAAAAAGTAAACAGCAAAATAAAAAAAAGGTATGGGAACATTAAACCAAGAAAACCAACCAGCCACCAATGTTGCGGGTTTAAATAGGGCGTTATAACACTTAGCATGTATAAAAAACAAACCGTAACAGTAACAACAAGCAAAATGCTTTTTATTGTGCTGCGAATCATGCTTACTGCCATCATTAAAAATAACGAATAGCAATGAAATTTATTTCCAGCCTATGTCTGTAACTACGGGATAATGATCCGAAAGTTTGCGTTTTACCACCGTACACTGATCTATTTTAAATTTTGGATCGACTAAACAAACATCAATACGAAGGGTGGGAAGAATTTTATAAAATGTTGCCCCAATGCCAAAACCTTTTGTAAGAAAGGCATCCTGCAAATTATTTTTCAACATGCGGTAGTTGTAAGAACATGGTGTGCTGTTCATATCGCCGCAATAGATAACAGGGTAAGGTGATTTAGAAATAGAATCGCGAATTATTTTCACTTCACGCTCATGTGCTATTTCTGTTTCGCGTAACCTGTATTCAACAGCACGTTTGCGATCGTAAGTAATTTTATAAATGTCTTTGTTTGCATTGGTAGTGTCTCTGTAAATTTGGAATGATGCAAGATGTGTAGTATAAATGCGCAAAGGCTTATTATTAAAAAGAACAGTTGCATAAACCGCGTTTTCATTCATCTCATGTTTGCGCACATTAAAGCGGCAACTATCTAAAAAAGGAAGCTTTGAAAAAATTGCTGTGCCGCGTGTTGTATTTCTTTCAATTGAACTTGACCAGCTCTGATCTTTCGAGAGCAAACAATATTTATATCCCATTGAATCCAATTCTTTTCTTACAGAAGCCCTCCACTTTGCGCCTTCCACTTCTGTAAATTCCTGCACACATAAAACATCGGGGTTATTTTGGGTGATGAGATTAAGCATTTCTGCACGCACTTCAGATCCATATAATAAGTTCACGAAGTCTTCAACATTCCATGTCATTATTCTTAATGATGAATCTTGTTTTTGTGCATTCCACTGTGAAGAAAAATTAAATGCGAAAGATGTGCTTAGATTTTTATATCCGCACAACAAACAAATCAATAAAAAAAATGCCATGCGCTTATTTACAAAAAAAGAAAAGATGATTAGAGCAATCATCAATAAAAACAAATATGGAAACGCAAGCGAGAAAAGCGCTATAAAAGAAAATTGCGTTGGATGAATAAATTGCGTGAAGCAGGAAATAATATATGCAAGAAGAACAATTAAGCAGAGTAATCTATAAATGAATTTGAAAAAAGATCTCATGCATTATTTACCTTACCTGCACATTATAAATCAGTGTTACTTGCTTTCTTTAAAAATTCTTTTTCATCATCAGAAAGGTACTGGTATCCTTCAGAATTTATCTTATCAAGAATTTCATCAAGCTTTTGCTGCGTTACGTGCAAAGTTTTTTGGTAAGGCTTTCTTGTTGGTTTGTAATATGATTGATTTGCTTTTACTTTTTTCTCAGGATTAAAAAGATCATTTACCCAATCAGAAAATCGTGTCATCCATAAACCGAGATCGTTGCCTTTTCTTAATTGCTTAACAAAAGCAAACCCTGTTAAACCGCTTGCAACATGTGATAAGGCAACTGCACCGTTCACCATTCCAACGGTACCGAAATCTATAGCAATAAAAATGATGGTTATAATCCATATAGGAATACCGCCATTCAACATTTGAAAAACTCTATAATTAGGTGCAAGTGTTGTAACCGCAACGGCAATTGCAACAACAGAAGCCGCCGCACCTGTTTGTGAGAGAAAATCCACATCTGGTTTTAATGAGGCAAAAAGATTTGCAGAAGCTATAAAAGTGATTGCTGCAACAATACCACCATAAAAATAAATTGGAATGATCTTGCCATTACCAGCAAGGTCTTGTAAAATATAACCAAAGCACCAAAGCCATAATAAGCTGCTTATAAGATACCAAAGATTATCGTGCGCAACCATGTAGGTAATAATCGTCCATGGACGTGTAAGAAGTTTTGCAATACTTGCCGGCAACGTAAACCAATCTGCAATTTGTGTTTGATAAGATTGCAGTCCTGTATCGCCGCTGATTTGATAAACAAGCTTTATAAATAATAGCGCAAGAAAAATTACAGCATTAATAATAATAAGCCAGGTTAGCGCATTATTGTCTTGTCCAAGTATGGGTATTCTCTTATTTCTCTCCGTCACCGACATGAAGTAAAATTACTTTAAACTGTTTTTTAATAAAACGTTCGCTTGTTATTTTTATTCCAAAACAATACCAATAAAAATCCAAACAAAGCACCACCTAAATGCGCCACATGTGCCACATTATCGCCAGCACTGTTTTGCAAAGCCATTACAAGTTCAAAGCCTGCATAAATTAATACGAACCATTTTGCCTTAAGTGGTATAAAGAAATAGAAATATATGAGGGTATTTGGAAAAAGATAACCAAAAGCTACAAGGCATCCAAAAATTGCCCCGGAAGCGCCTAATGTGCCTTCATTAATTCTTTCAGCGGTGAATTGACTTGCCACGCTAACTGCCTGTTGAGCAGATGCCATATCAGAAGGATTTGCTTGCCATTGTTGCAATAGTTGAGAACCGTCATAATAGTTACCTATATGTTCTTTAGAATAAAATTGGGTGAAGCTTGAAAGATTAAAGTTTTGCATTAATGCATGGTAGCTGTTTAATAAAGTATTTGTTTCAAAATATAAAACAACCATGTGGCATAATGCTGCACCAAGTCCACAAACAAAATAAAAAATGAGAAATCGTCTCGGCCCCCATAAATTTTCAAGCACAGAACCAAACATCCATAATGCAAACATGTTTGAAAGAATGTGTGCCCAGCTTCCATGCATAAACAAATGCGTAATGAATTGCCATGGTTTAAACAAAGGGCTTTGCCATGTATGCAATGCAAAAAGATTTTCCATTGTTTGCGAACCTGCAGTAGGGGCAAACGGATGGTGTGCTAAAAACACAAGCACGTTAATAATTAAAAGATTTTTAATAACGGGTGGTAATATCTGGAAACTGCCTGGTCTAAATTCTCTCATTCAATTATAGGTTATGCTTTTATTTTTAACTGAATAACGTTTTCAATGTGATGTGTATGCGGAAACATATCAACCGGTTGAATTTTTTCAACCGAATATTTTTCGTTTAAAATGCTCAAATCTCTTGCCTGCGTTGCAGGGTTACAACTTACATAAACAATAACCGGCGATTCTATCTCTAATAATTTTTCAACCAGCTTACCATGTAAACCTGCTCTCGGCGGATCAACCATTATCACATCCGGCTTGCCATTCTCTTCAAAAAATTCACTGGTACAAACATCAATTACATCGCCGTTATAAAAGCTTGCGTTTGTTATATCATTAATTGATGCGTTCTCTTTTGCATCTTCAACCGCTTCGCTTACCACTTCAACGCCAATTATTTTTTTTGCCTGCCCGCTTACAAAAATACCGATGCTGCCCGTTCCACAGTACAAATCATATACAGTTTCAACATTTGTTAACCCAGCAAAATCTCTTGCAATGCGATAAAGTTTTTCGGCTTGCTTTGTATTTGTCTGAAAAAAAGATTTGGGGCTGATCTTAAATTTAAAATTTTCCAGATGTTCCGTTATATAACCTTCACCTTTTACAATTTGCGGTTGAAGATCAAAAATGCTGTCGTTTCTTTTATTGTTGATGGTATATAAAAGCGTTGTTACCTCAGGAAAGCTTTTCAAAATAAAATCAAACAACAATTGCGTTTTCGCTTCATCATATTTTGTAAGAACGATGTTCAACATTATTTGCCCAGTGGTTGCCATACGCACCAACATGTTGCGCAGCCAGCCTTCATGTGCCCTGAAATCATAAAAAGAAAAATTATTTGTGCGTGCAAAATCAGCGATTGCATTTCTTATTTCATTCGTTGGCTCTGCCTGCAGAAAACACTTTTTTATTTCAACCACCTTATCAAATAAACCCTTTGCAAAAAAACCTGCAACATTTTTTTCGCTGAAAGATTTCACATCTGCATGTTCATCTATTAGCTGCCTGAACACATTTTCGGGAATAAATTGTTTTGTTGAAAATGCGTATTCAATTTTATTGCGATAAAATTTTGTTTCGTCAGCACCAATTATTTGGTTAATTGATGGCAGCGCCGTTTTGCCAATTCGTTGCAGCACATCATCAACTTGCTTTTGTTTATACATCAGCTGTTTTTCATACGGCAGCATTTGCCACTGACAGCCGCCGCAAATACCAAAGTGCGAACAAAAAGGTTCTACCCTTTGTTCAGAATATTTATGAAAATAGATAGGAAAACCTTCAGCCCAATCTTTCTTATTTTTATAAAGCTGAACATCCACAATATCACCCGGCACCGTGTTTTCAATAAATATTACTTTACCATCAGCCCTTGCAAGCGATCTGCCTTCAGCAGCGTAATTTTCAATCTGAAGCTGTTTAAATATAACCGGCTTTTTAAAATTTCTCACCGCGGCAAAAGTAAATTATCAAAGCAGTTTTATCTAAACCGTATAAAGAATAACCCTTTACCTAAGGCTGTTTTACTTATGATTAACAAATGCAAATGGATATTGAAATATATTTACGCAATTTTTTAACCATGAGGAACTTTTTGGCTGCTGTAATATGTATTTTGTTTTTAGCCTTTAACCAACCTCTTAGAGCTCAGGCAAACGCCAAGGGATATGAGATAACTGCGACCACAGATTTTAAAAATGTAAAAATTTATTTGGGCAGTTATTATGGCAAAAGAAAGATTTTGGTTGATTCTGCCATTGCCAACACAAAGGGTGTTGCCATTTTTAAAGGTGATGAAAAATTACAGCAAGGCATTTACTTTCTTGTATCGCCGGAGAAAGTTATTTTATTTGAACTGCTGATGGATTCTGCACAGCACTTCAGCGTTTTTTCTGATTCAACAAAACCTGCAGATATTAAATTCACCGGCTCGCCAGACAATACAATTTTTGCTGATTACACCGTTTTTCTTTCTAAGATTTCTCCTGAGTTGAATACTTTGGAAGAACAACTAAAGGCAGCAAAAACTTCTGCTGATTCATCAGCAATTGAAAAGGAAATTTCAAAAAAAGGAACTGAGTTAAGCAACTATCGCAACAATGTTATCAATACAAAACCCAACTCGATGCTTGCAGCCTTGCTGCAGATTGCAAAAATTCCTGATCGTCCGCAACCAAGAGTTTTAAGCAATGGCAAAGTAGATTCACTATATCCTTTTTATTATGTAAAAGATCATTATTGGGATAATGTTGATTTTAATAACAACATGCTTTTGCATACGCCTTTTTTTGAACCGAAACTCGATGATTATTATAAATATTACGTTTCGCCAGATCCTGATTCTATCATCAATGACGTGAATTATATGTTGCTTGCATCCAGGGGCGCAGATGAATTACACCGATTTTTATTGGGAAAGTTTACAGATAAATATATCAACCCTGAATATATGGGACAGGATAAAGTGTTTCTGTTTTTGTTTGAAAACTTTTTCTCTAAAGGTGATACAACATGGCTGAACGACAAACAGAAAAAATATATTTTCGACAGAGCTTACAGCCTGATGGCGAACCAACTTAACGACCAGGCTGCGGCGCTTGATTTAACTGATACTGCTGGAAAAGATATTTCATTATATAATATTACTGCGCCGCTAACATTTGTTGTTTTTTGGGATCCGCATTGCAGCCATTGCCAGCTACAGGTTCCCAGGCTTGATTCTTTTTATGAGGCAAAATGGAAAAATGAAGGTGTAAAAATTTTAGCGGTTTGTGTAAATGATAATGTAATTGATGATTGGAAAAAATTCATAAGAGAACATAATTTAAGCGGCTGGTATCATGGTTATGAAACCCCTGAAAAAAGAAAGCAACTTGAGGCTTCTAACCAGGCGGATTATCGCCAGCTTTACGACATCTCTCAAACACCAACTTATTTTTTATTAGACGATAAAAAAAGAATTGTAGCAAAAGGTCTTAGCCTCGATCAGTATGATGGATTAATAGAAACCAAACTAAAATCTGTTACCTCTTCCCAATAATTTGTTATGCTTAAAAAATTAAGTGCAATTGCTGCATGCTTTATTTTATTTTTTTCAGCTGCCTTAAAATCTCAAACGTTATTTACTTACGGCAACCATGCAGTATTGAAAGATGAATTTCTGGAAGCTTACAATAAAAACCCGGACACAACGGGAAACAGGCAGCAAAAGCTGCGCGATTATCTTGACTTATACATAAACTTTCGCCTGAAATTACAGGCTGCTTATGATGAAAAAGTAAATACAAATGCAGATTTAAAAGGAGAAGCTGAAAATTTTAAAACACAGCTTACCGATAATTTTATTAACCAGCAGGCAGATGTAAATAAGCTACTGCACGAAGCATTTGTTCGCAGTCAAAAAGATATTTTATTACAAGAAGTTTTTGTTCCGTTTAATGGCATTGATACAACGGACGCGTTTAATCAAATTAAAAAAGCTTATGTGGCGTTAACTGAAGGCAGAAATTTTGAAGACGTTGCAGAACAATACTCAACGGATGCAAATACCAAAGCTGCAAAGGGAACCATTGGTTACATTACCGTTTTCACGCTGCCTTATTCAATAGAAAATATTGTATATACTTTGCCGGCAAACGCTTTTTCATCTATTTATAAAAGCAATATTGGTTATCATATTTTTAAAAATGCAGGCGAAAGACCTGCCTTGGGCAGAAGAAAAATTCAACAATTAATATTTTCAACACCGCAATTTTTTACTGCTGCGCAAATTGAAGATGCACGTCAACAGGCAGATTCAGTTTATACATTACTTCAAAGTGGTGTGCCATTTCAAACACAGTTATTGGCTTATGGAAAAAATTATGAGCAGTACGATCAATCTGCAACGATTGAAATTAATGTTGGTGAATACGACAGCAGTTTTGAAAATAAAGTATTCAGTTTAAAAAATCCAGACGACTTTACTAAACCGTTTAAAACGTCTTACGGTTTTAATATTGTTAAGCTTGTTGAAACCCTGCCGGTTTCTGCAGATGAAAATGATGTAACCTACACCGCTTATTTGCAGCAAAAAATTCAGACAGATGGAAGGCTTGATGCAGCAAAGAAAAATCTTGTTCAAAAATGGCTAAAGCTTGTAAAATTTAAGAATGATGATTATAATCGTACTGACTTGTGGGCTTACACAGACACTGCACTTCAGCAAGACGATAAGCTGCCGCCTGCGTTAAAAAGTATAAAGCCATCAACTATATTATTTGAGTTTGAAAAAAAGAAGTTTACAACAAATGATTGGATCAGTTATCTGAAGAGTCAACAAAACTTAGTTGTTGCGGCGCCGGAAAATATTGGATATGAAAAATTGATGCAAGACTTTATAAATACTTCGTGTACGGATTACTACAGGGAAAATATTGAGGATTTTGATCCATCAATAATGGCGCAACTAAAAGAGTTTAATGATGCAAATATGTTGTTTTACGTAATGGACAAACATGTTTGGAACAAGGCCTCGCAGGATTCTGCGGGTTTAGAGAAATATTTTACAGAGCATTCCGGTGATTATAAATGGAATAAAAGCGTAACAGCATTGGTTATTTCAGGTGCAGATAAAGCAACTGTAAATGAGGTTGCAGAAAAAATAAAAGCAGAACCCTTAAAATGGCGCACAATTATTGCGGGTTATGGAAATTCAATATATGCAGATAGTAGTCGTTTCGAACAGGATCAATTGCCGGTAAAACAACCGGTACAAATGGAAGAGGGCTTTCAAACAACAGCTGAAGCAAACGACGCAGGCGATGCCTATACCTTTATTCATATAATTAAGGTATATCCACAGCCTGAGCCCCGCAGCTTTGAAGACGCAAAAGGTTTGGTTATTAATGATTACCAGGAGCAATTGGAAAAGCAATGGATCGCAGAACTAAAAAAACAATATCCTGTAAAAATTAATGACACTGTTTTACGAAGTCTTCATTAATTGTTTTAATTTTTTTTTAATTAATTCCAACGCAGCCGTTAAAAAATATGTTTTGTCTAAGGTTGGATTTGAATTTATATTTGCCCGACCCTGCTTAAATAGTCCCTTTATGATACAAGTAGCTATTGGTGTTATTATCGCTTACTTAACAACTTTCTTCCTACTCCCGTTAATAATTAAATTAGCGCACGAAAATAAGATTTATGATATACCGGATGAGCGTAAAACGCACAACTACCCTGTTTCATCTTTAGGCGGTATTGCAATATTTTCAGGGCTGATATTAAGCATGTTGCTTGTATCTGATTTCAATAATTACAATGCCGATCTGCAATATTACATGGCAGGTTTTTTCGTGATATTTATTTTAGGGCTTATTGATGATATTTTTATTTTAAAAGCCTGGAAAAAAACGTTAGGCCAATTAGCTGTAGCAGCGGTACTTACTTTAAAAGGCAATCTTTTGGTTAGCAATCTGCATGGCTTTTTAGGTATTCATGCACTCACACATACTGAAAGTATATACATAACCTTTTTCACAATCATTCTTCTTATAAATGCTTTCAATCTTTTAGACGGGGTTGATGGTCTTGCCGGTTCCATCGGGCTTGTTGCCTGTTTATTTTTTGGAACATTTTTTCTTATTAATAATGTATTGCCTTACGCTGTTTTAGCTTTTTCTATTGCAGGCGCGTTGCTGGCCTTTCTAATGTATAATTTTCCACCTGCAAAAATTTTCATGGGCGATTCAGGGTCAACGCTTATTGGGCTTATCTGCAGTATACTTGCTATAAAATTTGTAGAAAACAGTACAATCCAGGTAAATCTTGCACATTATGCAACACCTGTTGTTGCTTTTGGGTTTTTACTCATTCCGTTAATGGATGTTTTGCGTGTTTTTGCATTGCGTATTGCAAGAGGCAAATCTCCATTAGCGCCCGATAGAAGCCATTTGCATCATTTATTACAAAACAAAGGGCTTTCTCACAGCGAGGTAACAATAACGTTATTAACCGGAGAATTTTTCTTTGCTTTAATCACACTTTCTCTAAAAAATATTAATATAAATGTTGTTCTCGCAAGTCAGTTTATTTTATATTTTGGTTCTGTTTACGTATTAAAACGTTTCATTCCTGCCCGTAAAAAGTTGCATATTGTGCGTGAAGAACAATCTGAAGAACAAACAGCAGAATCTAAGGTTTATGTTATATATCCAGTTAAAGAAAAAATTACTGCAAACGAGGATTGATATTTTACCTATTCGACTGATTGCTTAGTTTTGATGTTTTCTAAATAATTTTTATGCAAACAGAAGAACTGGAACTGGTAATTGATGACGCGGAATCATCAATGAAAAAAGCAATCAGCCATCTCGAAACAGAACTTACAAAAATCAGGGCAGGTAAAGCAAACCCAACAATGGTTGACGGAATTTTTGTGGAATATTACGGAAGCCCGACACATTTAACGCAACTTGCCAACGTAACTATTCTTGATGCACGCACTATAAGCATTCAACCCTGGGAAAAAAATATGTTGCAGGCAATTGAACGGGCAATTTTGCAAGCCAATATTGGAATTACACCACAGAATGACGGTAATCAGATTCGGTTGTTTCTTCCTCCATTAACAGAAGAACGCAGAAAAGAACTTTTTAAAAAAGCAAGTGCAGAAGGTGAGCACTCAAAAGTTGCTATAAGAAATATCCGTCGCGATGCGATTGAAGAAATTAAAAAATTGCAGAAAGACGGATTAAGTAAAGATGTTGCCACAGACGGCGAAAACACAATACAGGAAACGACGAACAAATACATTGCTTTAGTTGATAAGCATCTTGCTGCAAAAGAAAAAGAAATGATGGCAGTATAATATTCCTAAAAAATATTTTAAGAAGCCGGCCAAATTGCCGGCTTTTTTTATTTGTGCTAACTTGTAGTTTAATTGCTGTATGAATTCTGTAGTTCAATATTTTCAAAACATGCCATCGCATACACGTGCATTAATTCTTGCCGGTGGTCTTGCACTTTTTTGGCTGATTGAAAGCGCCATTCCTTTATTCAGTTTTAAATACAACAAATGGAAACATGCAGGTATAAATATTTTCTTCACCATTACAACCATCATTGTAAATTTTGCCTTTGCATTACTGATCGTTCTTACAAGCGATTGGTGTTTAAAAAATAAGTTTGGTGTTTTACAATGGATTGAAATGCCGCTGTGGCTTGAATTAATCGTTGGGTTAATGCTGCTTGATTTTATTGGTGCATGGTTCATTCATTACATTGAGCATAAAATAAAATGGATGTGGAAGTTTCATGTAATCCACCATTCAGATACGCATGTTGATACCACAACAGCCAATCGTCATCATCCGGGTGAAAGTGTTTTGCGTGCTGTATTTACAACATTGGCAGTATTTATTTGCGGCGCGCCTATGTGGCTTGTGTTTTTATATCAGAGCCTTAGTGTTTTGCTTTCGCAATTCAATCATGCAAATATTAAAATGAACCGGCGGTTGGATAAGGTGCTTTCATATATTATCATAACGCCAAACATGCATCGTATCCATCATCATTATATTCGTCCTGAAACCGATACAAACTTTGGTAATATCTTTCCTTTCTGGGATAAATTATTTGGAACTTATTGCAAAACACCGGTTGAAAATATTCATTACGGACTTGATGTTTTACAAGGCAGAAACGATGAAAACGTAAAAGATCTTTTGAAAATTCCTTTCGGTAATTCTTTTAAAACAGATTATTAGACCGAGCAATATTTTTCAACAGCAGCGATTGCTTTTTGTAAGCGCTCGTCATAATTACCACTTATTTCAATCCAATTTGTTTTTTGGTTAATGAGAATGTCTTTATAAATATTATAAAGTTCTTTTCTTGGCTGTTCATCAGGGTATTCCCTCATTTCGTCTTCTATCCACGGCAAATCAATGTTGCAGAGCAAATACAAATCATACTCTCTTGCAGCAATTTCATCCAGCACAAAATATTCGCATCTGCCAAATACATATTCATACCAAACTTTCATTACGTACATGTTGGTATCGATGAATAAAAGCTGCGCGCTATTAGTTGTGAGTTGAGCGTTCATTTCATTTTCAAAATAATCTTCAATTACTAATTGACCTTCTGCAATTTTTTCCAAATCACCATAGTTGTACTTTATTCCGTTTTGATGCAAATATTCACGCGCATATTCAGGGCACCAGGTTGTATTAAAATGCGCTGCAAGCTGTTTGCACAAGGTACTTTTGCCTGTGCTTTCCGGTCCTATCGCAACAATTTTTTTAATCATAAAATTGTGTTCGTTCACCTATCATTAATGCAGGTTTTATTTTTCTGGCTCTGTTTATCCATTCAATCAAACCAAAAAAAGCCATTATTAAAAGAATTAAATAGTATACGCTCGTAAACACATAATGTTTTACAAAGTACAATGGTATTGATGCAATGTTTGTTGCTATCCACCAATACCAGCTCTCTACTTTTTTCTTTGCCATTAACCACATGCCTGTATATGCTGTTGCGCTCGCAAAAGCATCAGCCCAGGGAATTGCGTTTGGTGCAAATGATTTTTTTAAATAAGTAAGAATGAAAAAAATAGCTACATAAAAAAAAGCAAAGAACAATAATTGCCGTAGCCATTGTTTTCTATTTGAAAATTCAATGTTTAAAACATGATGCTGATGCACATCTTTTTTTGACCACAAAATCCATCCATAAATACTTACAACGGTATAATAAAAATTTACGCTTGCTTCGCCGAATAAATTTCCTTCAACACTTATCCATACATAAATAATGGTATTAATTAAACCGATGGGAAAGACCCAAATATTTTCTTTTTTCTGCAGCCAAACACTGGCAATGCCTGTAAATACTGCTATATATTCAAGCCAGGTTGTTTGCTTCATGCCTTCAATAAATTGCAGCCAGATTGTTTGCCAGTCCATCGTTCAAAATTGAGTTGTAATTTCTGTACATAAAAATTTATCGCCAATAGTTTGCTTTACACATCTTTGCAAAAATTCTAAAAATGAACATAGCTGTTTTAGGTGCAGGCATGGTGGGTAGAGTAATGGCGCTTGATTTGGCAAAAGAACATTCAGTTACTTCGGTTGATGTAAATGACATCAATCTTCAATCAGTACAAAAACAAAATGCGAACATTAAAACAATTAAAACTGATTTAAAAGATTATGCATCATACAAAAATCTTTTAGCACCGTTTGATTTGATTGTAACTGCTGTACCCGGGTTTATGGGTTTTGATACGTTGAAAGCTGTTATTGAATGCGGAAAAAATATTGCAGACATTTCTTTTTTCCCTGAAAATGCTTTAGAGCTTGATGCATTGGCAAAAGAAAAAAATGTAACAGTTATTACAGATTGCGGTGTTGCGCCTGGAATGAGCAATTATATTATCGGGCGATATAATGAAGACCTGAAGATTGATGCATTTGAAATATATGTTGGCGGCTTACCAAAAATTCGTAAAAAACCTTTTGAATATAAAGCGCCGTTTTCGCCTGTTGATGTGATTGAGGAATATACACGCCCGGCACGTTTAATGGAGAATGGAAATATTGTAGTAAAGCCTGCATTAACTGAACGTGATTGGATGCAGTTTGATGAAATAGGAACGCTTGAAACATTTAATACCGATGGTTTGCGTTCATTACTATTTACGATGCCGCATATAAAAAATCAAAAAGAAAAAACGTTGCGTTACCCGGGTCATATTGATTTAATTATTGCGTTAAAAGAAGGCGGCTTCTTCAATACAGAAAAAATAAAAATAGATGGAAATGAAATTTCGCCGCTGCAATTCACTTCTAAAATTTTATTTAATGAATGGAAGTTGGGCGATGATGAAGAAGAATTAACGGTAATGAACGTGATCTTAAAATCAATCAACCAAACAATTGAATATAATTTGCTTGATCGTTTTGATACAGCAACCAAAACTTCTTCGATGAGCAGAACAACCGGTTACACATGCACCGCTTCTGCAAACCTTATAGCAAAAAATTTATTTAATGAGAAAGGTGTTTTTCCGCCGGAGCTTGTTGGCAAATACAAATCTTGTTTTGATTTTGTAATGAATTATTTAAAAGAAAGAAATGTTATTTGGAAGAAGAAAGAATTTTAAAATCCTAACTGATAAGTTAGCCGCTTCATTTCTATTTCTGCGGCTTTTGCAGCATAACTTAAATTAATCAATGCATAGCCTGCATTTTGAAAACTTGTTTCTGCATTTCTTAAATCGACAATTGAAGCAACACGCAACTGAAACTTTAGCAGCACCAGATCCAATAGCTTTTTAGCAAGATCATAATTTTCCTTTTGTGTTTGCAATTGCTGCAAAGAGTTTTGGTATGCCTCATAATTTTTTACAGCATTAGAAGTATTATCGCGCACTAAAATATTTTGCTGCAATCTTGCATTAGTTGTATTGATTTCTGCGACTCGCTGCTGCCGCTTATAAATAGAGCCATTGTAAATTGGAATGTTTAAAGTCAACCCAACATACGGTCCATAGTTTTGATTCAGCAATATATTTCCTGCCGCAGCTTGTGAACGATTATAATTATAGCCTGTGTTTGCATAAACAGAAGGATAACGTTGTGCTGCTGTTTCTTTTTCGAGTAACCGGTTAATGTTAACCTGCATGCTGGCACCAATTACATCGGGGCTTCTGTAAATATTATTCATTACATCATCCAGCATAATGGTTGAATCAATAAGAATTGTATCTGCAATTACAATTGCACTATCTGGTTTTAAAGTAAGTGTGGTTAATAAAGAAGTCTTTGCCTGGTCAATTACCAATTGCTGCGATTGTTGTTGTTGAATCAGTGCATTTAAATCAATCTGCGATTGAAATAGATCTGCGTTGTTTGCTAGCCCAACGCTCACCTGCGTTTTTACTATATTCAATTGCCTTTGTGCAATGGCAATAGCAGTATCTAATGTTTGCAAATAACTTTGTTGACGTACTACATCATAGTATTGCGTCATCACAGTTGCAATCGTGTTTTCAATAGTAGCATTTAAATATTCCTGGTTTTGGCTTTCAAGTTCCTGTAATCTTTTTTTTGTGGCAACCACGCGCATGCCATTATACAAAAGCAAACTGCCGGTTACGCTGGCTGTTGCATTATTGCCAGATGCCGCACTGCGGTTTATATTTTCTCCATCACTTAATTTTTGATTTACATTCGTAACCTGTTCCCTGTCGGATAAAGCGCCAGTTACAACGGGCAAGCCTCCCGCAACGCCATAATTATTATAGATTGAATTGATGCGCACATTATTTTTCGAGACTTCAATATCATAACTATTTTTCAATGCAATGTTGATGGCATTGCTTAACTGCAATGGTTGTTGTGCAAAAATTTTTGTGCTGATAAAAAATAATATGATGAATATTTTTTTCACTTCAATTAAATCAAATTCAAAATTTCACAATCATTAATTTCAAAATTATTATTCACTAATCTCTGTTTTATGTGCTTTGTGTTTGCTTGATATAAACGAATACATTGCCGGAATTACAAACAATGTCAAAATCAAAGAAAAAATAATTCCACCCACTACAACTATACCAAGCGGCACACGGCTGCTGGCTGATGCGCCAATATTTAATGCAATAGGCAAAGCGCCTAATGATGTAGCAAGGCTTGTCATTAATATAGGTCGCAAGCGTTGATTCGCTGCTTCAAGCACAGCTTCGTGTTTATCCATTCCGCTTTCTCTTTTTTGATTAGCGAATTCAACAATTAAAATTCCATTCTTTGTAACTAGTCCAATCAACATTATCATTCCAATTTCCGAAAATATATTTAGTGTTTGCCCGAATATCCACAAGCTTAATAATGCCCCGGCTAATGCAAGCGGGACTGTAGACATAATTACAAATGGATCAAGAAAACTTTCAAATTGTGCAGCAAGCACTAAATAAATTAATAACAATGCAAGCGTAAATGCAAAGCCAATGTTTGATGAGCTTTCAACATAATCTCTTGAAGGACCGCTTAATGCTGTTTGAAATGTTTCATCCAAAGTTTTGTTAGCAATTGCCTGCATGTCTTTAATACCGTCACCAATTGTTTTTCCTTCTGCAAGCGATGCAGAAATAGTTGCAGCCTTGTAACGGTTATAGTGATACAATGTAGTAGGGCTACTGCTTTCCACCAAGTGCACAACAGCGCTTAACGGAATATTTTGTCCGCTTGCATTGCGCACATACAAACGCGAAATATCAACCGGCTTATTTCTGTCGCTGTGTTCAACCTGTGCTATTACTTCATACTGATCTGCGCCCATTATAAAATATGCAAGACGACCGCCGCTGAATGCGGCTTGTATTGCAGACACCACATCTTCCGTAGTTAATCCAAGATCTTTCACTTTCATCCTGTCAACTGAAAGTTGTAATTCAGGATTGTTGAATTTCAAATTCACATCAACATTCGAAAACGTTGGATCTTGCCGTGCAGCATCCAGGAATTTTGGAATGGCTTGTTTCAATTTATCAAAATCCATATTCTCCAAAATAAATTGAACAGGCAAGCCAAAACGACCCGCACCAACGGCAATAGTTTGATCTTGCTGGGCAAATATTCTCGCCTGGTTAAATCTTGATAATTTTTTCTGAAGATCATTTGCAATTGCATCCTGTGATCTTGTTCTTTCATCCGGAGGAACTAAACCGATGCGGGGCTGTGCTGAATTGGTGCCGCCAAAAGCAGGTGTTCTTGCAAAAACAAAATCACGTTCCGGAACAGAATCGTATAAATAATCTGCTATCTGGTCTGTAATTTTTTGCATGTATGGATAGCTCGTGCCTTCAGGTGCAGTAACGGTAAAGCGAATACTGCTGTGATCTTCCATCGGCGCAATTTCACTTTGCAGGTTAGTCATGGTTATCAAAATAATAACACCGCATATTGCAACAATCACAAATGCAATCCAGCGCACTTTCATAAAACGTTCAAGCAACCTTCTGTATCCATTTTCTATTCCTTTAAAGAAGGGTTCTGTGCGTTCATAAAATTTTCCGTGCCCTGCTTTCTTTCCAGTTAAATAAACATTTAAAACAGGTGTTATGGTGAGAGACACAAATGCAGAAATTAAAACAGCGCAGGCAAGCGTTACACCAAACTCTCTGAACAATCTTCCGATAAATCCTTCTAAAAAAATTACCGGAAGAAATACAATTGCCAATGTGATTGATGTTGATAAAACGGCGAAGAAAATTTCTTTACTGCCTTCAACGGCTGCCTTGCGTATTGGCAACCCACTTTCTAATTTTCTGAAAATATTTTCTGTTACAACAATGCCATCATCAACCACCAAACCCGTTGCCAGCACAATACCTAACAGTGTTAATACATTAATTGTAAAGCCGGCAATGTACATAATAAAGAAAGTGGAAATGAGCGAAACAGGAATATCAATTAACGGTCGAAGTGCAATCAACCAATTGCGGAAGAAAATAAATATTACAAGTACAACGAGAATGAACGAGATAATGAGTGTTTCTTTTACTTCTGCAAGTGAGCTGCGAATATTTTTTGTATTGTCAATTAAAACTTTTAATTGAATATCTGTCCGGTTAGATGTTTCGATAGCATTAAGACGTTTATAAAACTCATCTGCAATGGCAATGTTGTTTGCGCCTGGCTGCGGAATTACATATAAGCCTACCGCGTTTACGCCATTAAACTTCCAGCTTTGCTCATAATCTTCTGCACCTAATTCTACATTGGCAATATCACTTAAGCGCACAATGCCGGTACTGTCTTCGCGAATAATAAGATCGCGAAACTGTTTTTCCGTTGTTAATCTTCCAACGGTACGAATAGTGAGTTCTGTATTATTACCATAAATTTTGCCCGGTGGCAAGTCAATATTTTCTGAGTTCAATGCATTTCTTAAATCGGTAAATGAAACATTATATGTATTCATTTTATCCGGATCAAGCCAAAGCCGCATGGCATAACGCTTTTCACCAAACAATCCCACTGAGCTTACACCATTTATGGTTTGAAACTGTTGCTGCAAAACATTTTCACCATAATCACTCAATTCCAATAAACTTTTTGTCGGACTTTGTAATGCAAGAATTAATATGGGTTCACTATTGGCATCGGCTTTTGAAACAACCGGTGGTGCATCTATATCCTGCGGAAGACTACGTGCCGCCTGGCTAACTTTATCGCGTACATCTGCGGCAGCGGCTTCAAGATCAACACCTAAATTAAATTCGACGGTGATATTACTATTGCCAAGTGAACTTGAAGAAGTGAGTGTGCGAATTCCGGGAATGCCATTGATCTGTTTTTCCAACGGCTCTGTAATCTGGCTCTCTATAATATCGGCATTTGCACCGGTATAAGATGTTCTCACATTCACAACAGCCGGATCAATTGCAGGATAATCGCGCACAGCAAGAAATGTAAAGCCGGTAACACCAAACACAATGATCATTATGTTCATTACCGTAGCAAGTACCGGGCGTTTCAGCGAGAGTTCTGAAATATTCATTCTTGTGCGCTAAGAATTGTGGTTGGCAAATCTATTTATGCAAATCTTAATTCTGCGAAAAAGAAGCACAATAAAATATTATTTGATACAAAACTGAAAAATGTTGAGACGAAAACTTATTTAACATTAAACAATCAGTAATATTTTTTGCACTTATAGATGCTATAAATCATCCATAGCAAAAACGTGTACAGCAATCGCGGTGATACTTTCAAAATAATTTAAACGCTCGATTAATATTTAAACTCCGCTTTATCTTTTGCAATTTTTTCTTTAAAGAATTTTTGAAAGTTTGCATCTGCCCCTTTAAACAAATAAATATAATCGTCGCGTTCACGTGCATAAAAACTGGTAACACTATCAACTTTTGTTATTTGCTGAAAACCTTTTGCCCAATCATGTTGTTCTTCATGAGGATCGTCTGTAACCAAAACAAAACTTTTCATGTTTATGTTTGAAGGAAGCCAATACAAAAAACTTGCATTATCACTATATGCTGCAGGCAAGTGATATTTCGGCGCATAATAATTTACAGCGCCCGCCATTCCATAATTGTTACAATAAATAACTGCGTTTCGTTTTTCTGAATCGTTCATCATGTTGTATGCTTTTGCAACTTTCTGCGCCATTTCTTCCCAACCTAACATATCAGAAAAATCCTGCGGCAACGGATGATTTTTTAGATCTTCCCATTTTAGAGAGCCCGTTTTTTGAATATTCATTTTTACATATAAATCAGCAAGCGGTTGCGGTGGTAATATGGGCAATAAAATAGGAACAACAAACAATCCAAAACCAACTGCAAAAATTACAAATGCATAACGCAGGAATTTTTGCCTGGTTGCTGTAAATTTTTCAAGAGAAACTACGCCGAATGCAAACAAAGATGGATAAACACCTGCGGAGTAATAACTTTTTCCATGGCCAATCAATAATAATATAATCACGAACACATAAGCTAAACCGATAAAACGATATTGCTTTGATGAAAGGGTATTAAAAAATCCTGTAAGCCAAACAAAAAAACAAGGGAAGAATAGCAGCAACTGGTCAATTAAAAAGCCTGAAGGATTTATGTATTGCAATTGCGTTTGTTGCAGTTCGTTCATGTGAACAATAACAGGAAAATGATTTTGCCATTGCCAGATTAAGTTGGGAAGAAAAATAATGAAGCCAATTATTGATGCGTACCAAAAATGTTTATTCAAAAAAACAGCGCGGTATTTTGTAAACAATAATCCAAGTAAAATACTTACAGTATAAAATGCAACCGAATATTTGCTTAACATGCCTAAACCAACGCTCACACCAAACACATACAACCATCTCTTTTTTTTTGTTTGAGCAAACCGAATAAAACTAAACGCAATCATCGTCCAAAAAAATATTTCGGGCGCATTAGGTTGAAATAAAAAAAACATTCTTAAGTAAGCACCAAACAAAAAAGAAAAAAATAAAAGAATCAAAGCAAATGATCTGCCACCAATCGATTGAACAATTTTTCCTGCAACAATAAATGTTGCAGCGCCAAATAAAGACGGCACCAGTTTTATCCAAAACATGCTATCACCTAAAGCATGAATGAGCCATGCGAAAATGGAAAGCATAGGTGGTACTTCCATAAATCCAAAAGCCAAATGTTGACCTTCCGCTAAATACAAGAACTCATCACGGTGCGGTTCATAAACAGGATTTTGTAAAAAATAAGGAATGATAATTCTAAGCAATGCAAGCAGGTATAACAGCGTATTGGTTTTTTTCATGCAGTGATTATTGCATTTCAAAAATCGTTAATAATTTTCTGTATAATTTCTTATGTTGAAATTTTTTGTTGCAGTTTTATTATTCCAAATCCATTTTTTATTTTGAAGTGAGGCGCTTACTGTTTGCAGTTTATTTGCTTCAGGTGAAAATAATTTTCCTTCTGCTTGTTGCGCAACCGAAAAGGCAATCCATTCAATCTTCGACCAATTCATAAACGTTGTGCTTTGTGCTAATTCAATATATGGAATCAAACTATTATTTTTTACCAATAAAATTCCGGGCAATTCACCTGCTTCAATCAAATGCCATTTTTCACCTTCATATATTTTTTGGGTTTGATAATCTATCCAGCGTCCAACAGGTAAATACACTTTTCTCGCAGTTGCATTTTCCATCAAAGGCGCAACCAATAAATCATCTCCCAACAAATATTCATCATCAATAAACCATGCTGTTTCATCTTCAGGATAATTCAATAACAAAGCTTTCATTAATGGCAAACCTTGTTGCGATGCAATGTAAGCCTGCGTAAAAATGTATGGTATCAATCTATAACGTAATTCAACAATTTTTCTGAAAGTGTTTTGAAAATCTTTGCTAAATAACCATGGCTCTCTTGGCGGAAAGCCATGCACACGGCTATGCGATGAAAGCAAACCAAAGAATGTCCAGCGTTTAAATAGTTCTTCATTTGGTGCTGCAGAAAATCCGCCAATATCATGACTCCAGAATGTAAATCCGCTTAAGCCCAATGATAAGCCACCTTTTAATGAACATGCCATTCCAATATCAGAAACTTCCGCATCGCCGCCCCAATGCACAGGATAACGCTGACTCCCAGCCCATGCACTTCTTGCCCAAATTATATTTTCTTTTGTTGATGCTTGCGTGATTTCGCTTACCAATTTATTATAGCGAAGCGGGTACAAATTGTGCTCATAAAACCCGCTGCGTTGGGATGCATAAAAACCATTTAACGGTGCAGCTTCACCAAAATCTGCTTTAATACATGATGCACCTAATGCAAACAATCTTTTTAATTTTTTTGTGTACCATGCTTTTGTTTTTTCGTTTGAAAAATCAAGTATGGCGTCTTGCGTGGGAATGTTGCCATTACCGTCCTTAATGAATAATTGTTCACTTATAACTTCATCAAAGATTGGATTGAGTGGTGTAAAATATGGTATTTGCCAAAGCGATGTTTTAAAGCCTTTTTGCAATAAAATTTTCATCATTGTTTTAGGTGATGGGAAATTTTCTTTGCAAAATGTATAATCGCAATTAATACCTTTTCTAAACCAGCCCGCATCAATATGAATTACATCGCATGGAATTTTATTTGCTCTTAATTTATCTGCAACTTCTAATGTTTCTTTTTGTGAACGATAACTAAAACGGCTCATCCATAAACCAAACGACCATAACGGCGTTACCGGACTTTTACCGGTAAGCTTTGTGTACTCATTTAAAATTTCTTTTGGCGAACCGATAAAGAAAAAAATATCTAAAGCATCTTCACCAATAAATAAAGCTTGACTTCCTGCATGTGTGTTTCCAAAATCAAATATGCAGGGTGTTGATGTATGCACAAACATTCCATAACCTTTATTGCTAAAGAAAAATGGAATGGGTTTATACATTTGTTGCGAGGCTGTGCTTTGCGTATCGGCTGTAAATAAATTTAGTTTTTGTCCGCGTTTATTTAATGAAGTAAAGCTTTCACCGCATCCAACAATTTTTTCATCTGTATATAAAGAAAATGATGCAGCAATACTTCGCGAATTATCTGTTGCTCTCCGCACAAATAAAAAAGGCAGCATCTTGGAATGCATGCCAGATAATGTTTCTGAGGTTTTTGTTGAAGTGAGTAAATTATTATTACTATCAAATATTTTTAATTGCCATGGTTTTTTTTGTATGATTATTTTTCCTTCACTGCCGCTATAAATGATTTCGTTTTTTGATTCTTTTATTTTCCATGTTTTATCAATAGGCGGTTCATCAACCAACATTAATGATGGATGTTCTTGTTGCTTTGCAGTTGTTGTTTGCATGCGCAAACGAATAGTGCGTTTAGAAATAAAATTGATAGAAAATTTGCATTGGGGATGTACATCATAATCCTGAAAAGGTGCAGATTTTTCTGTTTGCGGTTGAAGATGTTTATCAATTTTATTAAAGAACCAATCGTAAATCCAGCGATGAAAATTCCATTGGATAAACCCTTCAGCCTTCTGCGCATCAAACTGCGTTACATTTCCTGCAAGAAAAAATTCATTCTCGGGTTTATAAAAATCTTCACTAATATCAATGGGATTGTTTAAAAGCACTACGATTTATTGTAGAATAAAGATAGGATGATGAATTTATTCTTCTCTCCACACACAAACTTCATACGCATTCAAATCAAAAGATGATTGATTAATGTTTTCATCTCCAAATAATGTTTTAAAATGTTTACTCGCAAAAGAATTATCACTAAAATCAACCGCTTGTTTTGATGAAGACAAATTCACAGCAACAATAACATTTTCATTTTTATAAGAACGCATAAATGTTACAACAGAATCATTGTTGTTATTGATGGTTGTGTAATTTCCAAAACCTAAAGCATCATTCGATTCACGCAATGCAATCAGTTTTTTATAATAATTATAAATTGAATTGGGATTACTTTTTTCTTCTTCCAATGAAATGCCATCGTTTGCAATATCATTTGTACTATCCCACCACGGACCAGTGTTTTTATACCAAAGCGCCATTCCTTTTCCATTGTCTGATGCATTCCACTCAAATGCTTCACGTTGCGGAATATCATTGCCATCACTGCTATTAAATCGTCCAAAGCCACCAGCACCAAACATACCAAGCTCTTGTCCATAATAAATAGAAGGCAAGCCGCCAATTAATAAATTAAATGCAGCGCCAACTTTTTCCTTATCTAAATTTTTATTCACCGCAGATGCAAAACGTTTCATATCATGGTTCTCAATAAAAACAACCTGCTGTTTGTTGGCGGGCGTTTCACCAAGAATTGTATCAGCCATCATGGTTATTTTCTTTTTATCAAAAGATGAAATAGCATATTGCAAACCAAAAGCAAACACTCTGTCAACATCACCTTTTGAAAAATAATCAAAACCGTACGAAGCCCAGTTGGCTTGTTCTGCAACGATTTTTAATTGCGGATTTATTTTGCGTAATCCATCTAACAATGGTGTCCAAAACTTTTGAAAAAGATTTGTTAGTCTTCCTTTATAATCCAAATCATCCATCATGTGATCTAAACGAAAACCATCAGCACCATCATCAAATTTTCCATCATGATTCGGGTCAACAAAATAGCTAAACAATTTATAATTGTAATCCTGCACGCCTTTGCTATAAAGATTCGCAGTTGTTATTCTTCGGTAAGTGCTGTCAAAACCTAACAAACCAGTAACACCGAACACAATACTGGATGGTTTTGTATGCGAAGAATCATCCCACAAAATATAATCGCTGTATTTCGATTTTAAATTATTATAAGAATTTTTCCACCACAACTGGTCTTCCGTTACATACTGCGTTTCCATGTCGAGATAAATCTTCATGTGGCGGCGATGCACTTCTTTTACAAGATTAATATAGTCCTGCATCGAACCAAACTCCTGGTCAATCTTTGCAAAATCAATTGCGAAATAGTTATGATAGAAAACAGATTCATATAAAGGCAACAAAAGAATTGATGTAACACCTAAATCCTGCAAGTAATCTAACTTTTGTTCAAGCCCTTGTAAATCGCCCTGCAAATCACCGTTACTATCATAAAAACTTCTTTGAAAAACATGATAGATGATTTCTGCTTTTGGCTGGTTGTTTTGCGCATGAATTATTTGTGATGTGAGCAAACACAACAAAAACGCAAACGAAAATTTTTTCATTGCAATGATTATAACACTAATGGATTTAATTCTGAATCTGCTAATGAGCCAACAGGCTTACTCGCCAGCCATGTTTTTAAATCATTCTCCTGCCATTTATTTTTTGGCATTGTAATTTTTGCATCATCCGCCAGATAAATGATTGTCATCACTTCACGCATAGTCTGCGATTGATTACCCGGTGCATTGTGAATAGTAAAACCATAGTGCCATGTTGCATCGCCGGCTTTCATTGTTGTAGCGCGGGAAATTTCAAACTTATTTTCTTTTACATACCTGTCAAATTCAGATTCTGATTCATCAGAAATTTCATAGTTAAACACACTTCCTTTTGTATGCGAGCCGGAAGCAAACGTAAGCATACCCATATCAATTGTTATATCAACAAGCGGCATCCACATGGTAATTGTATTTGTTGTATCAATCGGCCAGTAATATTGGTCCTGGTGCCAGGGCGTTGGTCCGCCACCGGGTTCTTTATATAAAGCCTGGTCATGATAAATACGAACATTATTCACGCCTAATAAATCTGCCGCCACTTTTGCAAAGCGTTTGCTCATCACAAATTTTTTAACTGCATCATCATTGCGCCACAAATTCATTACCTGCAAGAATGCTTTGCCATAAGTGTCGCGGTTTTCCATTTTGCGTTTTTCTGTATTGTATTTCTCTGCAGCATTTCTTATTACTTCATGATAGGCTTCCACTTCATCCTTGCTTAATAAGCCTCTTGTAAGCGTGTGACCTTTTTCACGAAACTCTTTTATGTTTTCTTCAGACACTTTTATTTGATTATTGATATCAGGCAATGATGTTGTAAGCATATCGTTATGAGTTTTAAAACAAAAATATTTCTCAGTGCTAAATTAAAATTATTGCAGTAATTGCAATGTATGTTTTATACGATTGACTGTTTCTTCTTTCCCCAATACTTCAGCAATATTAAAAACATGGGGACCAAATTTTCCACCAACAAGCATTATACGTAAAGGCAATAGAACATCGCCCGGTTTTATTTGACTGGCTGCAGCTAACTCTTTAAAAGTATTCTCAAGTTCTTCATGATGCCATGTTGAAATGAATTCATAACAGCGCATTAGTTCAGCAAAAAATTGTTGCTTGTGTTCATTCCATTTTGGTTTAATTGCATTTACATCAATTTCTTTAGGTGATTGAAAAAAGAATGAAGCTTGCTGAACAAAATCAGTCAACAATGTGCAGCGGTCTTTTACTAATTCAATAACGGTTTTTAGTTTTTCATCATCATTAATTTCTATTCCCGCATCATTCAAAACTTTTTTCATTGTCAACTGTAAATTGTCAACTGTCAACTTCTTTATCCATTCATGATTGAACCATTTTGCTTTTTCATAATCGAATTTTGCACCGGCTTTATGCACACGCTCTATTGAAAATTTTTCAATCAATTCATCCACCGAAAAAATTTCCTGTTCAGTTCCATCATTCCAACCTAACAACGCAAGAAAATTAATGAATGCTTCCGGCAAAAAACCGCGTTCACGAAAACCATGTGTTAGCTCGCCGGTTTTTGGGTCAGTCCAATTCATTGCAAACACAGGAAAACCTAAACGATCTCCATCACGCTTGCTTAACTTTCCTTTGCCATCTGGTTTTAAAATGAGAGGAAGATGCGCCCATTGCGGCATGTTCTCAATTCCAAATAAATATTGCCATAATAATATATGAACAGGCGATGAAGGCAACCATTCTTCGCCGCGAAATGCGTGTGTGATTTTCATTAAATAATCGTCAACAACAACTGCTAAATGATATGTTGGCATTCCATCCGTTTTCAATAAAACTTTATCATCAACTTGTGAAGTATTGAAATGCACTTCACCTCGAATCATATCAACAAAATTCACTGTTTCATCTTCCGGCATTTTTATTCTTATAACATAAGATGTGTTTGTTTTCAATAAATTTTGTGTTTCATCATTACTTAACGTCAATGAATTTTTCATTTCACTGCGCGATGAAATATTGTATTGAAAATTTGGAATTGCTTTTCTTTTTTCTTCAAGCTCTTGCGGGGTATCAAATGCATAATATGCGTTACCATCTTTTATTAATTGCTCAGCATATTGTTTGTACATCTCTTTTCTTTCGCTTTGGCGATAGGGTTCATATTGTCCGCCATGAATCACGCTTTCATCAGGCTCTAAACCGCACCATTTTAAACACTCAAAAATGTATTCTTCTGCGCCGGGCACAAAACGGTTTTGGTCTGTATCTTCTATGCGTAAAATAAAATCTCCGTTGTTATGTTTCGCAAACAAATAATTAAATAAAACAGTTCTCATGCCGCCAATATGCAAACCACCGGTTGGTGAAGGGGCAAAACGTACTCTCACTTTTTTATTCATGCTGCAAATGTAACGAGGTCATCCGAACCTCTCTTGAAAGGATAATCAAAAAAGTTCTACTTAAAAAGTGTTGAAAAAAAGTTTGAGCAGCCTTGTTTGCGTCGAATTTTTTCAGCTATAAAAATTCCTGTTAGAAAACCGATGGATGAAATAAAAATTGAAAGCCCCAATAGCTTTTCATTCGAAAAATAAATTATTGTCGCAATTGCTAAACTTATTAAAAGCGGTGAAGCAAAGATTGCAAACCAGAATATCAACTCAACAAATACGTCAAATATCTTTTTCATTTTGTTGATACGTTTTATTACAATCACCAATAAAATCCAACACTTCTTCTTTGCCTCGTTTTGAAATTGCACTGGTAACAAAATATTGCGGAAGAAACTGCCAGTTCTCTTTCATCTTTTCAAAAAATGATTTCACATTTCTTTCCACTGCACCGGGTTTTTCTTTATCCGCTTTTGTAAAAACAATTGTGAAAGGCAATTGCCATTCGCCCAAATCATTTACAAACTCCAAATCAATTTTTTGCGGTTCATGTCGTGCATCAATCAATACAAAAATGTTCACAAGGTTTTTTCTTTTGCGCATATAATCTTCAATCATTTTACTCCATTGCTTACGTTGCTGCTGCGAACGTTTTGCATAACCATAACCGGGTAAATCAACCAAATACCAATTTGCCTTACCATGCCTACCGGCAGGCAGGTTTGATTTTGAAGTTGTACTTTCTATTGTGTAGTGATTTATGAGTTGTGTTTTACCGGGCGTTACTGAGATTTTTGCAAGCTTTGAATTGTTGCACAACATATTTATTAATGATGATTTGCCAACATTACTTCTGCCGATGAATGCATATTCCGGTCTGTCGGGTTTCGGGCATTTATCAAATGACGGACTTGAGATAAGATATGTTGCTTTTGTGATTTGCATATTTCACGCAAAGAAACAAAGTTTGCAAAGAAGGGCGATGTATTTAATGATGCAGCATATGTGTAAACACAACAAAGCCATTGAGTATATAAATTTCAGCACACAACATCAGCAACGCGATTGTATATGGGAACAGGTCGAGAGCGTCAAATTGAAATACTGATTTCTTTGCAGGAGTTGTAAGCGCTCTGTCCATACAAGTATTTTAAACTAATCTACAAAACCATGAACAAGAAAAAACAGAGAATGTATAAGCGGTTATTTTCTTTCTGGTCTCTTTAAACTATCCTGCGGATATTTTGCTTCCATTTGCTTTTTTATTCCTTCACTCCAAGATTCAATTGTATTCTTTTGCGCGTCCGTTAAAATAGCATCTTTATGAATCCAGGTGTAAGAAGATAAAGGCATATCACCTTTATCAATTTGTTTTTTCACTTCTGAAATTTTATCATATTGACGCCACGCAGGGTAAGTTGCAAACTCATTTAAGTTGAAGGAGCGTTTGCCATCACGAACATGATTATCTAAAAACCATGCAACCGGCTGAACCTTGTTATACCATGGATAACGCGTGTTGTTGGTGTGACAATCTTTACAAGCCACTACTAAAATTGAATCAACATCAGGAGGAACAGGATACAATGTTGAAATATCGTTTGGCTGCGGACCTGGTTGAATATTTTTTTCAGGGTGAAAAAATTGAATGGCGATAAATATTATCAGCAGAATGAGTAAGATTCGTTTTAGCATATTTATTTGTTTGAAGCAAGAATATTGCCAGTCATTTCTTTTGGAACAGGCAACCCCATAAATGTAAGAATTGTTGGCGCTAAATCTCCAAGCTTTCCCGGTTTTACTTCGCCTCTCCAATCTTTATCAATTATAAAGAACGGAACAGGGTTTAATGAGTGTTGCGTATTGGGAGAACCATCTTCATTTATCTCATAGTCTGCATTGCCGTGGTCTGCAGTTAAGAAGATGGTGTAACCATGTTCAAGACCTGCTGTAACAACTTTTTCTACACAACTATCAACTGTTTCAACCGCTTTTATTACTGCTTCCCAAACACCGGTGTGACCCACCATATCTGCGTTCGCAAAATTCAAACAAATAAAATCTGCAGTTTCATTTTCAATTTCAGGAATGAGTTTATCTGTTACTTCATAAGCACTCATTTCAGGTTTTAAATCATACGTGGCAACTTTTGGTGATGGCACAAGAATGCGGCTTTCGCCATTGAACGGCGTTTCTCTTCCGCCGCTAAAAAAGAATGTTACGTGCGGATATTTTTCTGTTTCTGCAATGCGTATTTGCTTTTTATTATTCTGTTCAAGAATCTCACCCAGCGTATTATTTAAATTATCATTTTCAAAAATGATGTGTACATCTTTAAATGTTTTATCATACTCCGTCATTGTTGTATAGTACAATTTTAAAGCATGCATTTGATGTTCGGGAAAATCCTGCTGTGTAAGTGCAACAGTAATTTCGCGGCAACGGTCTGTACGAAAATTAAAACAGATAACGGCATCGCCATCTTTAATGGTTGCAAGTGGTTGCTGTGCTTCATCAACAATAACTGTTGGCTTAATAAATTCATCCGTAACATTTGCAGCATAAGATTGTTCAACCGCAGCAATTGCATCTGTTGCTTTGGTGCCTTCACCATTTACCAATGCATCATAAGCAAGTTTAATTCTTTCCCAACGTTTATCGCGGTCCATCGCATAATATCTTCCGCTTACACTTGCAATTTTTCCAACCGAATTATTTAAGTGTTGCTGTAAATCTTTTATAAAATCTAAACCACTGTGCGGGTCTGTATCGCGACCATCCGTAAATGCGTGCACAAAAACATTACTTACATTTTGTGCTTTGCAAACATCAATGACTGCTTTAAGATGATTCGTGTGAGAATGCACGCCGCCATCACTTACCAAGCCTATTAAATGCAATGGTTTGTTGCTGTCTTTCGCGTACTGAATTGCGTTTAATAAATGTTCATTTTTTTGAAACTCACCATTGCGAATCGCAACATTTATTCTTTGCAGTTCCTGGTAAACAATTCTGCCAGCGCCTAAATTCAAATGTCCCACTTCGCTGTTGCCCATTTGTCCTTCCGGCAAGCCAACCGCTTCGCCGCAGGTTGTTAAAGTAGTGTTCGGATATTTGCTGTACAGGCTACTTACAAAAGGTGTCTTCGCATGTTGAATGGCATCAGATGAATAAACTTTCCCCAATCCCCAGCCATCCATTATAATTAACATTGTTCGTTTGCTTGTCATGCTGTAAAACTACACAGTTTTCGTTTTTATATATTTTGATTTTTTTATTTACGTTAACATTCACGATATTTTGTAATGCATTTCACAATTGCATAACTAAACAGCTTAAACAATAAAGAGTATCTTTAGTCTGTTATATATAATAAAAATAGATGAAAAAGATATTTACAATACTTGGTTTTTTATTTGCGATTTCAACCTTCGCTCAAAACGATAATGGTGTTGTGTCTGCATTAAAAACAGCAAATGTAAACGAGTTCACCAGCTATTTTAGCAGCACTGTTGACGTAAAGCTGCCGAAAGAAAATGAAAAGCAAAATGTGAACAAGACGGATGCCGCTAACATGGTGAAAAGTTTTTTTAGCAGCAATAACATTAATGGTTTTGAAGTTATTTCTCAACGTGAAATGAGCGGAACCATGTATATAGCCGGAAAATTAAAAAGCACTTCACAAGATTATAATTTAACCGTAATGCTCAAGAACAAAGGCGATGGAGCCTCCGTTATTACAGTGAGAATAAATTAAATTGATCCCGCTTCTTGCGGGATTTTTTTTGCCGATAATATTTTAAAAGATGAATGGCTGCGGGATTGAAATGAAAAACACGGTGAAGCTTGTGCATTGCCTTGTGCCGTATTTGTAATGTAAAGCCCGAACCACTGTTGATAGCATGCGAAAGATGAGAGCCCCAAAACTAAAATGAATAAATATTCATTAATGAATTGCCTGGAATAAAACCGCAGCAAGCAAACCGCCAACTATTGGCGCTACAACAGGAATCCAGCTATGCTTCCAATCGCTGGTGCCTTTATTCTTTATGGGAAGAATAGCATGCATAATGCGCGGACCTAAATCTCTTGCAGGATTAATGGGATAACCCGTAGGACCACCTAAACTTAAACCAATTGCCAGCACAACAAAAGCAACAGGCAAAGCATCGAGCGAACCCAGCTCGTTTGATGGCGTAACAATAAACAAAACGCTTAATATAAAAACAAACGTGGCAATGATTTCACTCAGTAAATTATGCGCGGGATT